>VSOC01000294.1 GCA_009774615.1 Lachnospiraceae bacterium | reverse complement strand
TAAATTATCGTTTATCTGCTGATTGACAGAAATTTTCTTGTCGAACATATACAAATACTCTACAATTGTCCGCTGCTCACGGATAGACGGAAGGTGCAGTATAAGTGAATTCAAATTTGCTTGGCTCAATTTGGGCTGTGCTGATCCGGTAATGTATCCAGACAAATCCATGCTGTTTAGCAAATAGCAAAGATAACGAGTATCACATAGTTCATTGCCTTGCACGATGTGAGCATGATTATTGACCCAGAATTGTCCATCAACAACTTGAGCGATTTTTTGTTTTTGAGATTTAAGATTCTCGCCATCCTCGGCGATGAGAAGGTATGTCCCATCAAAGATGAAATCATCAATATAATCGATTATGCCTTGTGCACCATAATAGCGATACTTGCCTTGCCTTTTTTTGCGCTGTGCGCCCGAAATCGGAACTCTCTTCTTGTCAAAATTGATGGTTACTTCATCAAACCTATATTCTTTAAACTCCATATTTGCGCTCCTATCCGATGTATTTTCTATATGCCAGATACTCTTGCAGATGCAGTTTTATCGTATTCGGATTTGGGAGATTGTCCCATTGTCACTTCAACAATTTCTTCAAGTTTACACTTCATACCCAATCGCCCTCAATTTCTTACGAATTTCGTCTTCTAACTCATGAGATTTAGAAAACATATCCGACAACTCAGATGTAAGGCGTGTCATTTTTTCTTCAAACGGTTCTCCGTCATCCTCTACTTCTTCAATACCTACATATCTGCCCGGTGTTAGAATAAAGTCCTGCTTTTCAATTTCCTGAAGGCCGGCAACAGCACAGAAGCCTTTCACATCATCAAGTGTTCCGTCTGCAAATGCTTCATAGGTGTCTGAAATCTTCTTAATATCATCATCGGTAAGTTCACGAAGTTTGCGGCTTACCATAGTTCCCATCTTGCGGGCATCAATAAATAAAGTCTTCCCGGATTGTCTCTTCTGCTTATTGATAAACCAGAGAGAAACCGGAATCTGCGTCGTATAAAAAAGCTGTGTCGGCATTGCGACAATACACTCAACCAAATCTGCGTTGACAATATTCTTACGGATTTCACCCTCACCTCCTGACTGAGAAGACAGGGAACCATTAGCAAGTACCATGCCGATTCTTCCTGCTGGTGCAAGGTGATAAATCATATGCTGCAGCCATGCAAAGTTGGCATTTCCTGCAGGTGGTGTTCCATACTGCCAACGCACGTCCTCTTTTAATTTATCAGCGCCCCAATCAGAGAGATTAAAAGGCGGATTGGCCATAATATAATCCGCTCTTAATGTAGGATGACGATCATCCAAAAAAGTATCAGCGGCATAAGTTCCCAGATCCGGCTCAATACCACGAATCGCAAGGTTCATCTGTGCCATCTTCCAAGTGGTAGGATTTGAATCCTGACCGTAAATAGAGATATTGCTGATATTACCGCTATGGTTTTCTACAAATTTTGCCGACTGGACAAACATACCCCCTGAACCGCAGCAAGGGTCATATACTCGGCCCTTAAACGGTTTTAACACTTCGACCAAAGTACGTACCACACAGGACGGAGTAAAGAATTCACCACCACGTTTACCTTCCTGTTCCGCAAACATGGAAAGACAATACTCATAAGTACGGCCCAGAATATCTTTCTCACTGCCGTGTTCGATCATTTGAATATTGGTGAATAAATCTACCACATCACCAAGTCTGCGCTTATCCAGTTCCGGACGTGCGAAGTTCTTAGGAAGAATATCTTTCAGACGTTTGTTTTCTTTTTCAATAGCACGCATGGCATCATCGATAACCGTACCGATTTCCGGTGTATGTGCTTTTGCTGCAATCTCACTCCAGCGTGCACCCGCCGGTACAAAGAAGATGCCTTCAGAAGTATATTCATCAATATCTTCCTCAAATCCGTCACCCTCTTCACTAAGCTCCTGGTACTTATCATCAAACCGATCTGAGATATACTTCAGAAAAATCAATCCCAGAACGACGTTCTTATATTCTGATGCATCCATGTTGCCACGAAGCACACAGGCTGCATCCCATATCTGTTTTTCAAAGCCAATATCGGCTGTATTTTTATCTGCCATTTTAGTTTTCCTTCTCTGATAATTCATCTGGGACTATTTCCACAATATCAGCAATATCACACTTCCGATATTCACATATCTTTACAAGCACATCTGTAGTGATATTTGACTCATTATATCCTACATCGCAGAACCCAGTTCTTCTATATGCAACCATATGTAAAGCATTTTTAAGAGCATAACACATTTTTTGCGCGTTTTTCAATCTTCTGTGAACTATTGTTCATAAATAATTTACGAACGCAAATAATTTATCAATAATCTGGCTTTCTCTTCAAATCCAATATAAAACGCTTCGATCTGCTTCTCGTAATCCTGCATTTTACAGTCATAATGGCGGTCATCCAAAGCCAAAGCATTCTGTTTTCCTATATATCTATCCTTGTTATGCTGGGTTTTCTGCAACTGCTTTCTATAATTATCCGGGTGTTTGACAATTTGATAATAGAAAAGATGCTTGCAGGCCCTATAAAACCTGTATTTTTTTGTCAAAAAATTTGTTTTATACTATAGCAATATTCAGCACTTTCCAGATTCTTTTTATAAATCTCCAATTCATAAGTTTTCCCACTGCGCTGGTCTGTCCTCCACTCCGAATGGTGATAAGTCAATCCACAGGATAAGGCCAGTGCCCTTGAAGCAAGATTCCCTGCCCGAGTAGAATAATAAAATTCCTGCCCATCTAAAGAAATACAATATTCCATCAATAAACGCAGTATTTGTTTCCCATATCCCCTTCCCACATACTCTGGTCCCAAGGCAATACCAGTTTCATGATAAATACGCGGCTCTGTTTCCTCCACTCCTGCAAAACCAATGGCCTGCCCGCTGCCCCTCTTATAGACCAGCCACGCATCATGGGTTTCCTGCCATGCAATCGTCCTCTGTATCCTCTCCCTGGCCCCATCCTCATCAGCCGTCACTT
>VSOC01000293.1 GCA_009774615.1 Lachnospiraceae bacterium | reverse complement strand
ACAACTAATAAATTATTTCATCATCCATATACTTCAAAAAATCCTTACTATAATCATGCCCTGGAAATTCACTAGGTTGTGGAGCAGTAAGATTGGCTTTATCGTGAGCATTCTTTATAGGATCTCTAAGAAATCCTTTACGGCTATATGTAGAAGGATCTCTCAAAGGCATTCCATTTTCCATTAATGCACTTTCTGTTAACTCATGATCAAGTAATTGTTTAAACCACTGTTTTTCACTAAACGTAAGTTCTCCTTTCATCGCTTTTTGCCATGCATAAGCAATTTCTGAATCAGCTTGAAAATAAAGTTCTTTTAATGGTTCTCCTTTTACAGATAAATAGTGCGTTTTTAAAAAAATGTGTTCTTTTAATTTAATTAGATCATCTTCGGATAATCCCGTATTCTTTGAGATTATAGGTATATCATCAAGTCCAAGTTTACGGATTTCAATATATACTCTTTCTAAATAAGCATCATATCCATTTGATGGTGGAATTATATACTTTTTCATATCATCTGTATATTTAATCCATTTTCCATGACCCAATAAAATTTTACTCTCCCCTTTTATAACATCCTCAGTTACTTCTCCACCATTATTAATTCTCTTCCCTAACCTCAACGAATCCTGCAGCGTATCCCCTGCCTCATCCATCAGATTGATATTAACTCTGAAATCATCATTCATATGTACCTTATAAATCAGTCCGTCTGGGGTTACATATTCGATTACATAACCTCCTCCATCTGCCAGATTATCCAGGCTTCTCATCCATCGTCTTATATCTTCAATGTCTGCCTTTCGAGCCTTAATAAAGATATCCAGGTTATCCAGCATCTTTACAAATTTTTCATTCCGGTTCAGCTTCGTTGCATCGGCTGCTTTCAGCAGGTACTTTTTTGTTCCCTTTCCCGCTTTTCCAAACTGTTCTCCCATAAAGGGAAGCATACTAATCCCGGACAGTACTGCATTCCCCTTATCCCCTTCCATCAGATAAAGAACTGCATTTAACGCATCTGCTGGTTCCAAAAGTATACCAATGACATCAAGACTTGTATGCATCCCCTCCTTTGTCGTCACCCAGTCCTTAATTTTCTGCCACTCTGTCTTCCCGTAGGTTTCTGTTAGCCATTTACTGTACAGATGATCATTATACAGTTTTCCCCTTCATCATCAAGTACACCTTCATCATATAACTGTTGCAGTTCTGGAGTGCTCAAATATTCTTCATACCCTTCTGTACCAAAGACATTGTCAAAGAAATATTTTTTTAGAGCCTCATTTTCTTCCAAACCAAACTCCCGACCAATTGGGGTTCCATCGGGCATGAACAGCTGCATGGGGCTTCCCCATTTTGCTTCAAAGTACATTGCTTTTAGTTCTTTTAATGCATTGTCACCAAATACCGTTTCTTCCTGTTCATTTAAGGGACTGTCAAGCTGTACCTGGGTTCCTTTTATATGGATTTCTTCCGGCAGCAGTGCTGCGGCACTCATCCCACACTGGATATAGATATATTCGTTTGCTTTCAGGATGACCTGCTTCCCACAGAGCATCTCAACCTCTATTCCATTCTTTCCCTTTAAGGTTGCATCTCCCTTACTGGTCAGACTGATTCCGCCATTTCCCATCCCTATCGCTGTTCCGCTTCCGGTCTGCAGACGGATTCCTCCTGGATTTAATGATACACCCTGTTTCTTTGGTGTACTCCAGTTTTTATAGCCGGGCATATTGGAAGCACTGGCTGTTTTGGTTTTTCCGGTAGCCGGTTGTTGAGAAGCTGCAGTCATGCTCTGTACCGTTTCTGGCATTTCCTGATTTTCCTGCATTTCCCGATTTTCCACACCCATAGGAAGCGGCTGGCTCTTTTTTGCTTCTTCTTCCTCTGTCGCTGTATCATCCATAACCTGCTGGGTAATGCTATGGAGTGTTTTATAACCTGCCCCGCCTCCGGCGATAAGCGAACGGGATTCTTCATTCTCACTGGGAAAATACAGATACATCGTATCCCCAACTTCCGGACGACCGCTGTAGCCTGCTCCTCCGCCGCTGTAGAAAATCGGTCGGCTATGCCAGCTGTCTGCGGTTTCTCCATCACCATCTGTACTAAGGTTTAACCGGGATTTATCCGGGCTGCTTTCGGTTACTGTCCCCACGATAGAGGCTCCAATCTGTTGGTAATTATAGATCCGGGCAGCCTGGAAGGCATCCTCTCTCCGCAGGATATAGGTATTTTTTAGCAAACCTCCCTCCAGTCGGCTTTCCTTCTCAGCCACTGCCAGAAATTGCCCTCGGAATCTTACACGTTCTCCTGGGTATAATGTCTGAAGGCAGTCCTTGATTACATACTCCGAACCTGTGCACAGGGTTCCGTCGTTTAGAACACTTCCGGGTATATACTGCTTTATAGAATAATGGTCGGATTCCAATTCGCTTTCCCTTTGACCATCCGGCAGACCGATATAAAATCCATTTCCCCAAAAGCGACACTCTGGGAGGATACTGTTTCCAAGGATGGATACTGCCCTTTTCATCAATTCCCAATCGGTTTCTTCATATTGGAGTAAAAAGCCACACGACTGTTCTCCGCCTGCACCTTTTTTCCATACAGGATAGCCCTGATAAGTGGCGGAAATCTCTCCGATTAATTCCTGATAACTGCGTCCCTGCCTCTGAAACGAACGGTTTCTTTTTTTCTGGTCCAGAAGACTGCTTGCGGTTTCGGCTTCAATATAAAGGTAGCTTTGCCCCTTCTCTTTTCCCGCTATACTCTTTTTCACTACGCCACAAAAAATAGGAGCAGTACCTTCTTTTATGTGTTCCAGAATAACAGGTACACCGACTTGGAGTACTTTATCTTCTTCATCTGAAACCCATACGCCAACCTTCATCTGTCCATGACGATTGAAGCCCTGGTTAATCCACAGGAAAAATGGCGGCCCTATACAGGGAATCCCAGAAATCCTTAATTCTCCCTGTCCTATTCCTTCCATGAACCTTTCTCCCTTCCGGCACTTTCACATACTTTTCGGACA
>VSOC01000292.1 GCA_009774615.1 Lachnospiraceae bacterium | reverse complement strand
TCTGCCCCTACTGCGTAACAAAGGGCATGAAAAAAGCGGCGTTCCTGTTCTCCCATGTAGAGAGTAAGAAACGCCGCCTGTGCGGGTCGTTATTCTTTTTCGTCTGCGATTATGTCCTGCATGACTTCCCCAAAGTCTGCCGTAAAGGAAAAAATGAAGTATTCCAAAACGGCGGGGTCTGCGTCCATAGGCTCGGCTTCCCCGGAAAAGGGCAAGCCCATAAGCCCGTAGAGCATTTTGATGATTTTGAACAGCTTCCCCCGGTCGGCGGGAGTGTTCATGGTAACAAGAATATCTGTCAAGCGGTTTATGGTTTCCATATCGCCGCCCGTCGTTACCCATACCATTTCTGCGAATGGCTGCGTGATTGCCCCGGCTACAAGGTTTATCTTATCCTTGCCGATTTCGCCGGACGGGAGTATAATACCCTTGTCTAAAAGCTCGTTTTTCATGTCGTCCTCCTGTTCATGCGTCTAAATTTTTGACGCTATTTTGCCGCCCTTGCTCCAAAAGTGGGCTTGTAAAGAGATACGGCGTGATATAAGCAGAAACGGCAAGAACCTTGAAAAATCAATGGTTTTTGCCGTTTTCTATAAAGGCTTGTAAGAAGTTATAAGACGATTTTCGTCTATAAAATCAATAAAAAATCTCTCTGGCTTTTTTGCCTGTTTATTACATAAAATAGTCAATATCACCCTCGCACATGAAAACCCATGATCTGACTGCAATAAAATGTTCTGTCCCTTTGAATTTGATGATGGAATACCAATAGCATCAAAATAATCCCATTCAAAGAAACCATTTATGATCAATCGATATATAATCCCTCTTCCTCCAAATACAAAGCTCGCATTGTCAGATTTCATAAGATTTATTGCCGTTTTTATATCTTCCATGTGCTCGATGCAGATTGTCGTGATACACATCACGGCTGTTCGGTAATCATTATTAAACAAAAGAAATAAATTTCTCATAAACAGCCGGTCATCGATCAACTGGTTAAGACACCTGATTGCTTCAATAAACCCCTCACTGGTAATTTCTCCATTATTGATCATACGCATAGCAAGCTCGATCTTTCTTTTCATAACCATCGTTTTATCAACATCTGCAGACATATCAAAATGATCCATGATCGCCCGCATTTTATCTCTTAGATGACCAGAAATATACATAGCTGTCGTTTCTCGCATGGCCACAATGATGTTCGTTTTATCATACAATTCAACAAAATAATTATCTTCTTTGTTTTGTATCTCCCTAATTTTGTCAAATACATTTCCTGTATCCCAAATAAACTTCCAGACTCCCATCATCGTATTCTCAAAAATATTTGATTTTCCATCTGATATGATGTCAATGTTGTCAAGCAAGTAGATTAACTTTCGCTTTTCTTTCTCTTTTTTAGATGAAATTATTTCTGCATACTCCCATATTGTATACGCAAACAAAAGCTGCTCAAGGGACAATTTTTTCATCTCGTCCAATAACCCATCGTATAAATTATCCCCTGTCAATCCGACAAGTTTTTCTTTTGCATTTTTCCAAAAAGTCTTTAAAGTACGAAACTCTATCTCTTCAAAATTTTCCTCAATGATCCATCGATTCCGCTTTGAAAATCCATCTACCAATTCCAAGATTTCCAACAGCCTTCCTTCTTTTTCACATTTGCTGATACTTGCCCTTATACTATACAATAATTTTGTGGAGAACGGTTTTTCTCGCCCCATCCCACTTTCGTCAAAATTTATATATTTACATTTTCCAGATAGTTGTGTAGATATATATGTGATAAATGATTCACCAATAATATCATCATCCAAACCATACATATGCCCAAAAAATATATTTCGAATCTTATTTATTGAATCCTCATAATCTTTTAGAATTAACTTTTTTAAATCCTCAATGTCCATTGCGTATTTTAAATCATCTTCTTTCAACTTCTTTAGCGTTTCCAAATCTTTCGCGCCATCCGATATATACTGGATAAGTTTTAAGAAATTCGTTTTTCCGCACCCACGATATCCTGTTATTACAACAAGATTGCGTTCCGTATTATTGATCACATTACATACTGTAGCAAGCCGTTCATATGTTTTATTATTTTTAATATATAATTCCTTTAAAAAATCAATACCGTTCAAAGCAGAGTTATACACCCTTCTTTTACTTGTAGAAAAAGGATGCATTGTAAAAAACTGGTTTAATTCTATTTCATTGTGATTAATCATATATCCCAACTTTCTCATCAATCATATCTCCTACTTTAGTATATTTTTTTCTATTCCCAATATTCCATTCAATTTTTTCTTTACTACTGTAATCTAAACTCTCCACCAGATAAGATGATATCCTCGCTCAACTTAATACTGGTTTCTTTTTGCCGGAGTCTTAAAACATTCTCTGCTGACAGTGTAACATCTTGCTCCTCACTCACCACTGCCATCTGGCCTTTGGCACGGATATGGATGTCCTTGTCACTCTCTATCCATATCCCATGGTCATCGGATATCTCGATAAAACTCCCCGCATTATTTGTGATGAGAAGCTTTTCAGGTGTGAAACGGATCTCTTTGTTATATTTATTTTTGAAAGATTTTTCGTCCGGGTTGGAGCGCCCGTTTTCCGTTGGCAGATGGACTGCGCTTATAACATACGCATTCTTCTCATCTGCATCGGGGAAATGAAGCCGGATCTGATCCCCCTCTTCAGGCATACAATACCATCCTGTACCGTCTTGTGAGGAATACACCGTTGAGAAAGGGAACCAACGGTATGAACTGGTTTTATATTCATCCTCCAATAGTTCAATAAAAACGGTATCCCTCTTTACTTTCTTTACTGTCCCCAGCATAGATACTCCTGCCATACGTTCCGCAAACTTTTTATTACAAAAGCATTCTCCTTCTGGAACTAAATGGTACTCATGCAGAAGTTCACCCTGCTGCAGATGGGACTGTATCTGGAAGATACAAAACGGTCTTCCCCCAACGATCACCTGATCCCCCATATCGTGGATCTCCCTGCTTGTAAAACA
>VSOC01000291.1 GCA_009774615.1 Lachnospiraceae bacterium | reverse complement strand
CGTGGAATGACAAACAATGGGAGATTACAACCATTATTATAGAGGAAGGTGTTACCAGAATTGGTGAATATGCATTTCGCGATTCTGCTAATGTAACAAGTATACAACTTCCAGAGAGTCTGATTAGTATTGGTGAAGCGGCATTTCGAGATAATACAAGTCTGGAAAATATCGTTATTCCTAAAAGTGTTTGCCGTATTGAAAATTTTGCTTTTTTTAATACAGGAATTACTTCTGTTACTATTCCAAAATCTGTTGTTTTTCTAGGGCAGCAGAGTTTCCCAAAAGATGCACAGATTATTTATGATGGAATGGATGAATCGGAAGCGACATTTATATATGATAACGTAGTTTATAAAGAAGAAAAAATAGAAATAAAAGGACAGCTTAATTGTGAAAGATTTAATCTCTTTGAAAAAATTACCCTTGAATTTTATTTAAATGAGGGAAAAACTAATGAGAAGAAATTGGGCGAGTTAGAAATAGGAGAAAACTCTGTAAATAACTCAAACGTATGGCAGCTTGATGAAAAATTTTATCAAAAATTAGATGATGGTGATTATAGCATCACTGTAAAAGTTATTGCCGAATTGAATGGAAATTCTGTCAAAATAGCCCAAGATGCTACAAAGATGTTTAAAGTAGCTAGAAATATTCCTGTAAAAACTATAGATGGAAAGGATTATAAGCTTTTTGATATAGATGATTCTCAGGCAGTTATTTTGGTGTTTGGTCAGTCAAATGAAAATGAGAGCCAGGTAACATTAGAAAATCTTAATGAATTGGCAAAAGAATATCTTGATAGTGAAGTTAAAATTATTTTCATGGATATTGATCAGGAAGCAGAAACCGTAAAAAAATTTGCAGAAAAGATTCCTAATATTGAAGTGTGCAGCCAAAAAATGTCCGGAGTGGACTATGAGGCATTTCGATTGATGTATTGCAGTGAAGGAGCTAAATTACCTAATGTATTTATCTTAAAAAGTAAAAGTATCAAATATGAATCCAAAAGTGGATATAGCATCTCGAAAGAAACTTTTGTAGAAGAACTTAAAAAATTAGGTATTGAAATTATTGCTTCAAAACTTGAAATGCCGATAAAGACTATAGACGGAAAAGAATATATGATTTCTAGTTTTAGCCGTTCACAGGCGGTTCTTTTATTGTTTGGGCGCTCTACATGTTTTTACTGTAAGAATACTCTGAAAAATATAAACGAGTTAGCTGAGGACTATAATAAAGGAGATATTCGTTTTATTTTTATGGATGTTGATCAGGAATTGGAAGTTACTAAAAACTTTGCAGAAACGATTCCTAATATTGAAGTATGTAACCAAAAATCATCTGGGATAGATTATAATCACTATATGTATGAATATGGTAAAGTGGCAGGAGGAATGGAAGGCAACCTATTTCCATATATTTTTATTGTGAAGTCGGGTGAAATGGTTTATAGCAACACAAAAGGTGGAGTAGTTAATAAAGATATATTTATATCTGCATTTGATAAGTTGGGAATTAAGAATTTTGATTTCCACAGGGAAGCAATTAAAGATTTTTATAAAACAAATCCTTTCAGTGAAGCAGATGAAGTATCTTTTAAAATACAACCAGTATTGAAAGCCAATGCTTATGAAGCAGGAGAATTAGATGATAAATCTGTACAAAATGGTTTAAATGCATTAAATTTTATGCGATTTATTGCAGGACTTCCTGCTGTAAAAAATGATGCAACATATCAGATGCTTGCTCAAAAAGGTTCTGTGGTTATGAGTGTATTGAAAGAAATGACACATACTCCTGATAAGCCCGCAGATATGCAGGAGGATTTTTATCAGGATGCCTATAAAGGAACCAGTGAGTCGAATATTGCATGGAGTTCTAATAAGAAAAACTTAGCTTTTGATGTTATTCAATTATGGATGGAAGATGGAGATGAAAGCAATATTGATCGGGTTGGTCACAGGCGGTGGTGTTTAAATCCATCTATGGAAAAAACAGGATTTGGATTTATGGATGGATATGGAGCTATGTATGCTTTTAATAAAGATAAAAATTTCGATGTAGATTATGTTCCATGGCCGGCAAAAACTATGCCATATAAATATTTTTTTGGGCCTTGGTCTATTAGTTTAAACAGTAAAGAATATGATATAGAACCAGAAAATATTGAAGTAATATTAACTAGTGGTTCACAAAGCTATAAGTTTAGTAAATCTAATCAGAGTAATGGGTATTTTAATGTAGACACAGGTCATTATGGACTAGGACCAGCTATAATTTTCCAACCTGACGTTCTTTCACTTAGTGAAACATCTGAAATAAATGTAACTGTGATGGGAGTAACAGATAAGGAAGGTAATCCAAAAGATATTAGTTATATGGTAAAATTTTTCCGTCTGTCATCTGATTCGGATAGTGACAATTCTGACAACACTGGCGGAAGCGGCTCTGATGGAGATTCCAGCAGTGGCGGAAACAGTTCAGGTGGAGGTTCCAGCAGTGGCGGAAGCAGTGGAGGTTCCAGCAGTGGTGGCAGCAGTTCAGGTGGAGGTTCCAGTTCTGGTGGCAGTTCCGGCGGTGGAGGCGGTGGAGGCGGCGGCAGCCGTTCCGTTGGCGGAAGCAGCAGTTCAGGAGGCCCAGGTTCTTCTCTTCCATCTTATGTAGAAAAAGGAGAATGGACAATTCTTAATGGAGCATGGCGTTTTGTTGATGCTTCTGGAAATGCCAAAGTAAATACCTGGACAGCCGCATACAATCCTTATGCCACAGCAGGACAGCAGAATTATGACTGGTTCCGTTTTGCTGCCAATGGAAATATGATGACAGGGTGGTTTACCGATGTTGACGGAAACCGCTACTTCCTGAATCCTGTTTCTGACGGCACATTAGGAAAAATGCTGACCGGATGGGTATGGATTGCGGATGAATTTGGTATTCAGAGATGTTATTATTTCAATCCAAATTCGGATGGCTATCGTGGAAAACTGTTGACGAATACAGTAGTTGACGGATATACCATTGATGCAAACGGATGCTGGACGATTGATGGAGTA
>VSOC01000290.1 GCA_009774615.1 Lachnospiraceae bacterium | reverse complement strand
CGCAAGGGTTTTTATATATTTGGAAATACAAATTATGCAAATGCATTTTACCTTTATTGTAAGGAAAAACAGGTTGCAAAGAATATACAAGCATTTATTTTATCCGATTTAAAAAAAGACAAACGTGCAGTCCATTTGCTTCATGGAATACCTGTTAGGGATGTTAACTGGCTCGAAAAAAAAGATGAGCCTTGTGAAATATTTATCGCAGGGAGGGAAGTAACGGTAAAGGGACAGTTAATCCCAATGCTTGAGGATCGTTTGAATGGGAATCTGTATTATATTAGTGATTTTGTGTATTTAACAATGCATTGCCGCTTGATGCATCTTGCTTATGAGAATGTGGTCAATCGTTTCATGACATCACAAGATCCGTATGAAATTGGGTGGATCAATATATGGGATCCTGGAAGCTGCCAGTATTATGATTACTTGCCTCGGATTGTCCATGGAATTTCTCCAGATCCACGGATTTTTAATAGCGGGAAGAAATTAGATGAATTATACCGGAATCAGCTAGGAGATTACCATTACTTTTGTGATGATGGGAAAACTTATGACAGTACGTATCGGTGCAAAATTTATCTGTCTAAATCACATTTTGATCGAAAATTAAAAGAGGAATTTAAAACTCCCTTTACGGAGGTAATTCAAGTTGGGTCAGCCCTTACGGATAAAACGATAGCAGAATTGAAGGATAATATCGGGGATAATATTTCTGAAAGAAACCAGGATTATTGTGAAATGTCCGCAGTTTATTGGGCATGGAAAAACGATAAGAAAAGCGATTATATTGGGTTTTGCCATTACCGGAGAAGGTTTGTGCTGAATGAGGCAATAATGAACGAGGCGATGCATTCCCATTATGAGGCGATTTATACAATTCCAAAATTGACTGACGGCGGTATGCGGGAAGAGTTTGTGGAGCGAAATTATTTTCTTACGCCAGAAGTATGGGAATTGATCAAAACAGCGATTGGAAAATTATCACCTGACTATCTGGATATCTGGCTGGAATTTGAACATTCATTTTTTCTTTTGCCCTGTAATATGTTTATTATGCGAAGGGATGTGTTTAATGATTATTGTTCTTGGGCGTTTTCTATTCTGAACGAGATTGATCAACATTTTTTATCTCAAAAGATACAGTGCAATAATCGGTATTTAGGCTATATTTCAGAATGTTTAACTACGCTGTATGCAATGAGGAATAAAGAAACATTGAAAAAGGGCTACATGGAATTGAAATTACTTGATAGCGAGTAAAGGGGTAAGGGAAGAGAGTATGAAATGATGAAATATGTTCAGGGTGAAAAATTAGAAGCATTAGCGAAAAATCATAGGTTAGATGGCGATCTTGCCATATGGGGAATAGGGGAACCTGCGGGAGAAATTATTGAATGGCTGCGGGAATATGGTTATGGCTCGAATATAAAAATGGTTGTGGATAATTTTAAGGCATCATTTTATCAAGAGTTTCATAAAGTGCCAGTGCGGCGTCCTAAGGAATTGCTACGATTAGAATCAGACTCGGTTAGCGTTTTATTTGCCCTGGAACATTCTGATGGCGTGAGGAAGCAGCTTGGGGCTTATGGGATCACGAATGCTTATAATTTAAGGAATCTGCCAGGAATGAGGGAAGATACCGCTTTATACCGTCATTCATTGCCTTATCATTTTGTGGATCGGAGTAAGGGGAAGGCCTATTTATGCTATATTTTAGCTGGGTACGAACCTAAATTATGGAATAGTACATTAGCAAGGATAGAGGCGTTTCAAAGTAAAGATGTAGATTATTGCCTTATTTCTTCGGGAAAATATGATTCGGTTTTAGATAAGATAGCTGAAATGAATGGCTGGTCCTATTTATATACAGAACAAAACCAAGTATGCTTTATCCAAAATTTAGCTATAGAGCTTCATCCAAACGCACAATATATTTTTAAGATGGATGAGGATATTTTTATTGGGAAAGACTTTTTTCATCAGATGATTCAGGAATTTCATCAGATTGAGGAGCAAGGGGAATATTGGATCGGTTTTGCCGTACCTGTGATTCCGTTGAATTGCTGTGGTTATGTTACATATTTGAATGGAATTGGAAAAAAGAAAGAATATGAAAAACGTTTTGGAAGGGTTTATCGAAGCCGGTTTAGTGAAATTTACCTTGATGAGATAGCCAAGTTTTTGTGGGATACCATGGATAGCTTTGATGAAATGGCAGAAAGATTTCTCAAAAATAGTGGATATAATATTTTGGGGTGTTTCTATAATATTGGTTGCATTTTGTTTACTAGGGAACGGTGGCATATGATGGGAAAGTGGCCGGAAAAACCTGGTGAAACAGGGATGGGGAGGGATGAAGAGTTTATTTTTAAGGATAATATCGATAGGGATATGCCCATCTATGAAATTTCCAGCGTTTTAGCAGGACATTTGGCTTTTGGCCCTCAAAAAGCATATATGCTTCAATATTATGAAGAGCATTTTAGCAAATTTGCTATTCATTATTAAGTTTTGTGAAAAGGCAGGATTGCATTAATGAAACCTTATAGTATCATGGATAAAGTGATTGGCGATTATATCGGGAAGTATCCATCAAATGATTTTCGTGATTGTTTATCGAACGATGAGCGATTGGAAGTTGCCTCCTATCTCAGCGAGCTTGCCAACGGCCTTTTTGGATGGTATCCATTCCATCCAGGTGGGACAATGCTTCAGATAGGAAGCTGGTTTGGAGCCTTTACGGAGATGTTAAGTTCTCGCTGCAAAGAATTGATTGTCATAGAAAGTGACCCTTATCGGGCTTTGGTGACGGAAAAAAGATTAAACGCCGTGAAAAATCTGAAGGTAGTGAACCAGGATATCATTGAATACTGTTTGGCTTGTGAAGTTAAATTTGATTACATTGTTTTTGCCGTAGATGAAACAAGGGATGTGATTCCCAATGTAAATTCTTACCATAATATCTTGGAGTCAGTAAAAGCGGTTTTAACGGATAAGGGCAAGCTTTTGCTTGCCTTTCCTAACCGTCTTGGGGTGAAGTATCTTTGCGGGGTTCCGGATCCAAATAC
>VSOC01000029.1:4206-35150 GCA_009774615.1 Lachnospiraceae bacterium | reverse complement strand
TTTGGTACTTATGGCAGATATTAAAATATTGTGAAATATCTGTCGAAAGGGCTTGCCTTTTTGGGAAATACGATATAAAATTATAATCGCAGAATTTTTTGATTTATCAGGTTTTTTGTTTGCTTCCTTACAAACAGATTCCTGTCAAAATATTTTAAAATGGAGGACTGCAAAATGAGTAATTCAGCACAAACTTCAGCAAGTAAAAGAATTGAAGCTTTACTTGATGAAAACAGTTTTGTCGAAGTCGGCGGCTATATTTCTGCTCGTGCTACGGACTTTAACATGACTGAACAGGAAACCCCTGCTGACGGTGTAGTGACCGGCTACGGCACGATCGAAGGCAATCTTGTGTATGTTTACAGCCAGGATGCTGCGGTTTTGGGCGGCTCAGTGGGCGAGATGCATGCCAGGAAGATTTCTAACCTCTATGCGATGGCGATGAAGATGGGCGCCCCGGTGATTGGCCTGGTGGATTGTGCAGGTCTGCGTCTGCAGGAGGCGACGGACGCATTGAACGGCTTTGGTGAGATTTATGCGAGCCAGGCTGCGGCATCCGGTGTGATTCCGCAGATTACCGCTGTTTTTGGCACCTGCGGCGGCGGCATGGCCGTTTCGGCTGCAATTACCGACTTTACGCTGATGGAGGAGAAGAAGGCAAAGTTATTTGTCAATTCCCCGAATGCTCTTGACGGCAATTATGCCGGAAAGTGTGATACGGCGTCTTCCAAGTTCCAGAGTGAGGAAGCAGGTTTAGTGGATTTTGTGGGCGATGAGGCTGCAGTGATGGAAGAACTTCGTTCCCTGGTTTCGATTCTTCCGGCAAATAATGAGGATGATATGTCCTATGACGAGTGCCGGGATGATTTAAACCGTGTATGTGAGGATCTGGCTGGCTGCGCCGGCGATACGGCTCTGGCACTGACTCTGATTTCTGATGACAGTTTCTTTATGGAAATGAAAAAAGCTTACGCACCGGAGATGGTGACGGGCTTTATCCGTCTTAACGGCACGACGGTCGGCTGCATTGCCAACCGCACGGAAACCTATGAGGACGGTGAAAAGACAGCTTCCTATGATGCCGTTTTAACGACGAATGGCTGCCATAAGGCTGCGGATTTCCTTTCTTTCTGTGATGCATTTAATATTCCTGTACTGACACTGGTCAATGTAAAGGGCTACAAGGCCGACAAACATACCGAGAGAAGAATTGCCAAGGCAGCAGGACGCTTAACCTATGCCTATGCCAATGCTACCGTTCCCAAAGTAACCGTAGTGGTAGGACAGGCTTACGGCACGGCTTACCTGACTATGGGCAGCAAGGCTCTGGGCGCGGACATTGTCTATGCGTGGCCGGATGCTGCGATTGGTATGATGGACGCTAATGCAGCAGCAAAGATTATGTACGCAAAGGAAATCGAGAAGGCGGAGAATGCCGCAGCCCTGATTGCCGAGAAAGCGGCGGCGTACAGCCAGAAGCAGTCGAGCGCCGTAGCAGCAGCAAAGAGAGGCTATGTTGACGATATTATCGAAGCTGCTGATACCAGAAAGAGAGTGATTGCAGCGATGGAAATGCTGTTCACAAAGAGAGAGGACCGTCCGGCAAAGAAACACGGGACCAAATAAGAATGAGGTGACGCAGAATGAAAAAAAGAAGAACGCTTTTCGCCATCATTGCCATGGTGCTGTGCTTAGGTCTTTTTACCGGCTGCGCGAAAGAAGAGGATGCGGGAGAGGCTGTGGATGAAACCATTAAAGCCTCGATTACCATGATTACCCAGCAGAATCTGGAAGCGCTCACCAGCTACCCGGAAGCGGATATTCTGGCGATGATTGAACAGTATGAGGATGATGGCAATACAACGATGGCTGCCAGCTTAGATTCCTGGCTGACGACCAAGGAAGAAGTCGGCAATCTGGTACAGCTTGGCGAGATTAACGTAACCCAGAAAGATCGTCAGTTCGTGGCGGTTACCAAGGCAACCTTTGAAAAACGTCCGGCAACCCTTACGGTTTACTATGACCGGACAGGTTCCATTGCCAATATCGAGTATGTTCCTTTCTATACTCTCGGTGAGAATGTAGGAAGGGGAGCAGTACACACCCTGATTGGTATGGGAACGGTATTTATCGTATTAATCTTTATCAGCTTGATTATCAGCTGCTTTAAGTATATTAATGCGTGGGAAAAGAAGAGCGCGGCAGCGAAGGCTCCGGCACCTGCCTCGATCCCTGTACCCGCACCCGCCCCGGCTCCAGCAGAGGAAGCCGCAGAAGAGGATGTCACCGATGATCTGGAACTGGTTGCCGTGATTACTGCGGCAATTGCTGCATCCCAGAATACTTCGGCTGACGGCCTGGTTGTTCGTTCGATTAAGCGGAAAACCGGTGCAGCGTGGAAAAGAGCGTAAAATAAGTGTGATTAAAGTATGGGTTCTGTAAAAATATGAACAAATATGGAGGAAATCATGAAAAATTATACAATTACAGTGAATGGAAATGTTTATGAAGTAACGGTTGAAGAAGGATTTACCGGTGCCGCTCCCGCAGCCGCACCAAAGGCTCCCAAGGCCGCACCGAAGGCCGCTCCCGCAGCCGCACCGAAGGCAGCCGCTCCCGCAGGGGCAGCAGGCGCAGTTACCGTGGCAGCTCCGATGCCGGGCAAGGTACTGGCAGTGAAGGCGAGTGCAGGTCAGGCCGTGAAGAAGGGTGATGTTATCCTGGTTCTGGAAGCGATGAAGATGGAAAACGATATTGTTGCTCCGCAGGACGGAACCATTGCTACCATTAACGCAGCAGCTGGCGATTCCGTAGAGTCCGGTGCAGTACTTGCAACGATGAACTAAGCTTTTTGCAGTCGGCGGGCGTTTGGGCCTGCTGCGCGGGCAAAAGGCTGCGGACAACACTGCAAAAGAATAAGGGAGAAAGAAATTTTAATGAAAGGATCAATGGCAAACCTATCTTTCACCCTTTTGGTTTGCGTCTTAAAAAGAGCGGGAAACCGCTTGCTTTAAGGCTTGGTGCAAAACATGGATATGGGTAGTACCTTTACCAACCTTCTTCATCAGATGGCGTTTTTTAATCTGGAATTTGGTAATTATATTATGATTGCTGTCGCCCTGTTCTTCTTATATCTGGCGATTAAAAAAGGCTTTGAACCGCTGCTTCTGGTGCCGATTGCTTTTGGTATGCTGCTGGTAAATATTTATCCGGATATTATGGCTTCGCCGGAAGATACGTCGAATGGAGTAGGAGGGCTTCTGCACTACTTCTTCCTGCTGGATGAGTGGAGTATTCTTCCTTCCCTGATTTTCATGGGAGTAGGGGCGATGACGGACTTTGGGCCGCTGATTGCCAATCCCAAGAGCTTTCTTCTGGGTGCAGCGGCACAGTTCGGTATTTACAGTGCGTACTTTCTGGCAATCTTTATGGGCTTTAACGGAAAAGCTGCTGCGGCGATTTCCATTATCGGCGGTGCTGACGGACCGACTTCGATTTTCCTGGCTGGTAAGTTAGGGCAGACCGGGCTTATGGGGCCGATTGCCGTTGCTGCTTATTCCTATATGGCTCTGGTTCCGATTATTCAGCCGCCGATTATGAAGCTTCTTACGACCGAGGAGGAGCGAAAGATTAAGATGGAGCAGCTTCGTCCGGTTTCTAAGCTGGAGAAGATTTTGTTCCCGATTATTGTTACGACGATTGTCTGCCTGATTCTGCCTTCCACGGCTCCGCTTGTCGGTATGCTGATGTTAGGCAACCTTTTCCGTGAGTCGGGTGTGGTTAAGCAGCTTGCGGAAACGGCTTCTAATGCAATGATGTATATTGTTGTTATTTTGCTGGGCACCTCGGTCGGCGCGACAACGAGTGCAGAGGCATTCCTGAACTGGGATACAATTAAGATCGTTGTTCTGGGTCTGGTTGCATTTGGCGTGGGCACGGCTACGGGTGTACTGTTCGGCAAGGCAATGTGCAAGCTGACCGGCGGAAAAGTAAATCCGCTGATTGGATCGGCTGGTGTGTCGGCAGTTCCGATGGCAGCCCGTGTTTCGCAGAAGGTTGGATCGGAAGCTGATCCGACGAACTTCCTGTTAATGCACGCGATGGGCCCGAACGTGGCAGGTGTTATCGGTACGGCTGTTGCGGCGGGTGCATTTATGGCGATTTTTGGAGTTTAGGGAAATCGTCGGCTTTGGCAGTAAATTTGGAGAATTGGGAAATTAATTAGGATGATTAGGAGGAAATAATCATGGCAGATACAGCAAAAAGGCCGGTGAAGATTGTGGAAACCGTCCTTCGTGACGCACATCAGTCTTTGCTTGCAACCAGAATGTCTACTGAGCAGATGCTTCCGATTATTGAGAAGATGGATCAGGTAGGATATTACGCGGTAGAGTGCTGGGGCGGCGCAACATTTGATTCTTGTTTGCGGTTTTTGAAGGAAGATCCCTGGGAGAGGCTTCGGAAGCTGAGAGCAGGATTTAAGAATACAAAGCTGCAGATGCTCTTCCGCGGGCAGAATATTTTGGGCTATAATCATTATGCGGATGACGTGGTGGAGTATTTTGTTCAGAAGTCGATTGCGAACGGTATCGATATTATCCGTATTTTTGACTGTCTGAATGATATCCGCAACCTGCAGACGGCGGTGAAGGCAACGAATAAGGAAAAGGGACATGCCCAGATTGCCCTGTGCTATACCTTGGGCGATGCCTATACGCTGGAGTACTGGAAGGATATTGCCAAGAGAATTGAGGATATGGGTGCGGATTCTCTGTGTATTAAGGATATGGCGGGTCTTTTGACGCCTTATGCGGCAGATGAACTGGTTCATGCACTGAAGGAAGGGACGAACCTGCCGATTGATCTGCACACGCATTATACTTCGGGTGTGGCTTCGATGACCTATATGAAGGCCGTGGAAGCGGGCTGTGATATAATCGACTGTGCGATGTCACCGTTAGCCCTGGGAACAAGCCAGCCGGCGACGGAGGTTATGGTGGAAACCTTCCGCGGTACACCTTATGATACGGGATATGATTTGACGAAACTGGCAGAGATTGCCGAGTATTTCCGGCCGATCCGTGAAGAATCCTTGGCAAGCGGGCTGTTGAATCCGAAGGTATTGGGGGTTAATATTAAGACCCTGCAGTATCAGGTTCCGGGCGGTATGCTTTCCAACCTGGTGAGCCAGCTTAAAGAGGCAGGCAAGGAAGATAAGTACCAGGAAGTGCTTGAGGAGATCCCGAGAGTGCGCAAGGACTTCGGCGAGCCGCCGTTAGTTACTCCTTCTTCCCAGATTGTAGGTACGCAGGCAGTAATGAACGTGATTTCCGGCGAGCGTTATAAGCTGGTTCCCAAGGAGTCCAAGAAGATTATGATGGGCGAGTTCGGACAGACGGTTAAGCCGTTTAATCCAGAGGTGCAGAAGAAGATTATCGGAGATGAAACGCCGATTACCTGCCGTCCGGCGGATTTAATTGAGCCGGAACTGCCTAAATTTGAGAAGGAATGTGCACAGTGGAAGCAGCAGGATGAGGATGTACTCTCCTATGCACTGTTCCCGGCGGTAGCCAAGGAGTTCTTCCAGTACCGCGAGGCACAGCAGACAAAGGTAGACCAGGCGGTTGCGGATAAGGAGAGCGGAGCTTATCCGGTGTAAGATAAAAAATATCGGGGATGCAGTGATTGGCTGCATCCCCGATGTTTTTTTGACGGTTAAATATCTAAAAACTCAAAATCCTCATCCATTTCGTCTTCCGGGTTTTCTTTGCTTTCCGGCTCAGTAAAAGCTTCCGGCATATTATCTGCGGCTGCTGTGCTGTAGTCGGTTTGTGCCTGTGCAGAGGTTCTTCCAACGGAGGATGTCGGCCCATTGGTTCTGTCATCAGTTGGTGTCTGCATATTAGCCCTGTTATCCTGCGGTTCGTCAAATTCCATGGACTCAAAATCTTCTTCGGAAAAGTCCTCATGCAGGCTTTCACGGTTCTGTGTCGTCTGCTGTATCTGCGCTGTGTTTTTTGGCGGATAGCCTTCGGCGTCGCTTTCTTCTTCTCCGCGCAGGTATCGTTCTTCGCGGCTGAGTTCACGTCTTCTGGAGGTTCTCTCCGGTTCTGCACCGTCCTTTGTCCGATTCCGGTCATGTGGAGATTCCGGTTTGCGGAAAACTAAGAGTACGACAACGATAATCAGCAGGATGGCCACAACCGCAGCCAGGGCGATAATCAGGTAAAGACGGATCTTATAATCTTCCAGCAGGTTATTATAATCCTCGGCTACCTTGATGTAATCTTCCTGTGTAATTCCGGTATCCATCGCCGGGTCCTGGAAGTAGCGCTGAATGGTTTTTTCGGTTAAATCGTAGCGGTAGAAGTTCTTCTCTCCTGCGGCATTCATGGCATAGAATACACAGTACTGATGATCGCTTTCTGCTGTCCAGATAAATCCGGTGGCCTTATAGCCGTCGATATCAATGGTGGTTGCTGTAAAGCCTTCCGGTAAGGTCACGCCTTCCTCCGGAGGCAGGATGGTGATGGCCTTTGCTGCGGCTTCCAGACTGACGCCCTGAAGCGCGGTATCGGGAACGGCGGATTCCCCGCCTTCGCTCTTATTTACGGAAATCGTGTAATTTTTTACGGTGATTCCGTCGGAAGCGGTGACTTTGATGGTTATGGTATTTTCACCCATCTGCAGGCCTTCGTTTCCTTCGATGGCTACGGTAGAGCCTTCGGCAGCCAGTGCCTGTACGTCCACGCTTTCCACATCCATTCCCACATGGATGGAATAGGTATCGATGGCTGGGGAGAATGCCGGGGTCAGGGTTCCGGGGACTACCGCAAGGGAGGCTAAAAAGCCGTCGCCTGCGGCTATGCTTTCCGTACCGGCTATGGTGATGGTTGAAGTTCCCTGATGGCTGATGGTTACGGCCTGGGTATCATTGTCATAAACTTCACAGGAAGTAATGGTAATCTGACTGGTTCCCGGCTTTAACGCCCGAAATTTCATGGTAAATACAATGTTTTTTAAATCTCCGGCATCCGGTCCTCCGTGGGCACGCAGTGCGCCTGCCCCTCCTTCCACGCTGTTTCCTTCGATAAACTCCAGCGCCGCGGCGTCGTAGGCCAGCATAATTTCTGCCCGGCCTAAGGAGGCGTCGGCGTTGACCCGCATATTTACGCTTACTTCCTGCCCGACCTCCGTATTGGGGTCGGTGAACATAATCTTTCCTGTAGCTGCCATGGAAACCACTGGAACCATAAGAACCAGCATACATGCCAGGAGAAGCCCTGACAGAATTCGTCTTCGTGTTGTTTTCATTTCCTGATTCTCCACTCTAATTACTTTAAAATTCCGCCGCCGAATAGGCGGCATTAATTTATGTCATCCCGTCAAACCAAGGATAAAAGGATTTGGATTGCGGAAAAACTTATGGTACGATGGTCACGTTGCTTCCGCCCGGTCCGGTGTGAACGGTTCCGGAGGATGTCGTTCCTGACGACGGATTTCCCGGCCCGGCCGACGGGGCTTCGGTGCTGCCTCCTGACGTGCCGCTTCCCGGGGCAATCACGCCGCTTCCGCCGTTTCCTCCTGCTGAAACACCGTTTTGCTTCGTAATACGCAGGCGGTATTCGCGGACAGCGCCGTTCTGGGCAGTTACGGTGACCTTTACTTCGGTAACTGCGGTATTTAAGGCAATCGTACCTGTTCCGGCAACTACGGATGTCGAATCCGCCGCAGCCGCATAGAGGATGATGCTGCTTTCATTATTGCCCACATTGACGTCATAGGTCAGGGTATCCGGGCTGAATGCAGGAGAGAGGTTGTAGCCGTTGATGGTAAGGCTTTGCAGCTTGTTATTCGGGCTTCCTCCTCCGTCCGGTCTTGCACAGGCATTTTCCGGCATATTGCGGTAGACAGGGATAGAAAAACGCATAACGGTTTTGCGCATGGTTTCGTTATAGGCATCTGCCATCTTTGCGCCCTCGGCCGCCGCACCTTCAACATTGGTCATGTACTGATGCTTGTAGAGATTTGTTCCCTGCACATTAAACTTTTTCAGGTAAAATGTATTCTGTCCGGCTTTCATATAATTCTGCCCGTACTGGAGGGCACCTCCGATAATGGATTTATCCGCGCTGTCCCAGGGCCGCAGGTAATTTCCTGCCTGGGAAGCGTACCATAATCCCCTCTGAACAGCCGTCATGCCGTTGCTGGCATAGGCTTCAAAATTAAAGAAATTATAGTAACCGCTTTTTCCTGAGATGGAATCGGATTTTCCGTCCCGCCCCTGTTCCTGAAGTATCATTGCCGTAAGGACGTAAGGGCTGACGCCGGACTGTGCACCGGCTTCAAGAAGAATATCCACATACGGTGCCGATGTCCCGGTAAAACCGGTATTTCCTGAAGGATTTTGTGTCGTCTGACCAGATTCCGGGGACAAACCTCCCGGCCCCACCGTGCCGGAGCCGCTGTCATTTCCGGGAACGGTTGCGGAAGGTGCGGTCTGTGACGTCGGGGGAGTTCCAGGCGTTCCCGGCTGCTGTGCGCTCCCGTTTGTTCCGGAAGCGGCAGGTGCACCAGCACCGTTTGTTCCGGTATTTTCTCCGGGTCCCACAAGGGCAACCGAATCCGTCACCTGATTGGTTTGGTGGCGGCTGACGGAGAGTCCGTCCTTATTTTGGCTGAGATTTGCTCCCGGGGAAATGCCCAGCCATACATCGGAGAATGCACCGCTTCCATTTGTGCCGGAAGAAGTTTGGTTTTGTGTTCCGGAGTTTCCGGCTGTTCCCTGGCTGTAACCCGGCCCGTAATTACTGCCCGAACCTTTAGTACCGGAGGGATTGTTTTCCGAAGACCCCGTCCCTAAAGATGAATCTCCCGGCCCGGTTCCGGTGCTGACGCCGGTGTTTGTCTGTCCGGTATTTCCTGTGCCTGAAGTCTGGCCGCTTCCCGTGTTTCCCGTTCCCGAAATCTGTCCGCCCAGAACCGTCCCGGTTCCCTGATAAGCGCCGCCGACGCTTCCGTTTCCTTCCAGAAATGTTCCCTTAACCATGGAAGAAAGTCCCTCTCGGGTATGTATGGAGGCATCGTAGTCCTGTAAAAGGAACTGGAAAATATAAGTTTCGTTTAAGAAATTTCTGGGGTCCATGTAATAGCGGATAATATCCTCGCTTGCGGCAACCCATGAACTTCCGTCAAACCCCGGCCACGTTCCGGTCGTCCAGTCATAGGCCCCCGGTGCCGTGGATTTCCAGGAGGAAGGGCTGCTGCTGGCAACCAGGTTTCTTCCCACCAGGCTTTCGTTTTGAATCACTTCATTCCAGTCCAGCCCCGTGTCAAAGGCGGTAAACACCCACTGCGGGTAACGAGCGTGAAGTGCTCTGAGGGCAGGGCGGTAGGATTCCGGAAATCCCTGGCCGTTTAAGTAGGCTTCAAAATCCGTATCGCTGGTGTTGGAGGCGGAGGAAAAAGTGATATAGCTTCCCTGAACATATCCTGTCGCCGCCTCACCCGCGGTTCCCGTAAAACGTATCTGATACCATAAGCTTTTGTCGGCAGCCGTAGCCTCATTCAGGACGGTAACGGTCGTCCCATAAGAAAGCTTTCCCACAATGGTGTTTGCTGTTCCGGGAGCGCTTCGTACATTCAGTGACGTTGCCGAAACTAAAGCCGTTCTTTCCGCCCCGTAGCTTATCCCCGAAAAACCGCTGTTTTTAAAGGAAAAACAAAAAGGCTGGCCAAGGAGCATCAGCAGGCTCAGTCCAAGGCTAAGGATTTTTTTCCAATGTTTTTTCATCTTGTACTCCTAATTTTTCCAAATCTCCCTGAAAAAACCCATGTTTCTTCCTCTTTATTGGAAGGAAAAAATGAGAATTATGCGGAATTACTGTTAAAAATGTTAAATTATTCGCTTTTCTATTATAATGATAAACTTCCTATACGTCAACAAAATCAAAAAAAGTTCATCGTAGAAATAGGAATTTGTAAGTTTTGAGTTAAGTTTTGTAAGGAAAATGAAAGGTTGAAGTGACGGTGAACATGTGAACAGCAACAGGTTGAAAAAGTAGTCCAGACACGATTTTCTGTGCTTTTTCATACGATAATCTATAGATAGAGTAATAAAAAATCAATCCGGGAGGGTTTTATGTGTGGAATCGCAGGCTTTTACCAGCCAGAGAAAGACTATCAATCAACCAGAGATTATGCCTGCAGGATATTGAGCAAAATGAGCAGCGTACTGGGGCACAGGGGGCCGGATTCTTCAGGAATATGGCTGGGGAAGGAAGGCGGGCTTGCCCATGCGCGGCTGGCCATTATTGATTTAATCGGCGGCGGGCAGCCCATGATAAAGCGCCTTGGCGATCAGCCGGCTGCCATAGTCTATAACGGAGAACTCTACAATACCGAGGAGGTGCGAAAGGATCTGCTGCATCTGGGCTATGGTTTTGAAACCAGCAGCGATACGGAAGTTTTGCTTAATGCCTATCTTGCGTTTGGCCCGGATTTTGTCAAACGCCTGAACGGTATCTTTGCCTTTGCCGTGCTGGACAGCCGAAAAAGACAGATAATGCTTTGCCGGGATCGGGCGGGGGTTAAGCCGCTTTTCTATACCAGGCAGGGCGGGGAACTGATTTTTGCCTCGGAAATCAAGGGAATTTTTGCCCATCCCGAAGTCGTTCCCCGATTAAAGAAGGAAGGTTTACAGGAGATTTTTTCTATCGGCCCGGCAAGGATTCCCGGTTCCGGGGTGTTTGACGGGATAAAGGAAGTGCTTCCGGGACATTATCTTATTGCGGATGCATCGGGAATGAAGGATTGCTGCTACTGGAAGCTGGAAAGCCGTCCGCATAAGGACAGCCTGGAAGAAACCGTAGAAAAGACGTCCTTTCTTATCCGGGATTCCATCCGGCGGCAGATGGTGTCGGATGTGCCGATCTGCACGTTCCTTTCCGGCGGGATTGACAGCAGCGTGGTTTCTGCGATCTGCGCCGGGGAGTTAAAGAAAAAGGGAAAGCAGCTCCACACCTTTTCCTTTGATTTTACGGGCAATGATCAGTTCTTTCAGGCGAATGACTTCCAGCCCTCCCGCGACCGCCCCTATGTGGAAATGATGGTTAAGTTCTTAGAATCCAACCACCATTATCTGGAATGTTCCAGCACCGTGCAGGCCGACCGGCTTTATGACTCTGTTCTTGCCCATGATCTTCCGGCGATGGCTGACGTCGATTCCTCTATGCTTCAGTTTTGTTCTATGGTAAAAGATACCTGCAAGGTGGCGCTGACCGGGGAATGTGCGGATGAAATCTTCGGCGGTTATCCCTGGTTTCATAAGGAAGAGTTTTTCAGCGCAAATACCTTTCCCTGGTCGATTCATCCCGGGGCGCGTCAGGTGCTTTTAAAAGACGAGGTGCTTGACGAACTGAAGATGGAGGAATTTATCCGGGAAACCTACGAAGTTTCCGTAGCCGAAACGCCGCGTCTGGAAGGCGAGAGTAAGACCGAAGCCCGGCGCAGGGAGATTTCTTATCTGAATCTTCGCTGGTTTATGCAGACGCTGTTAAACCGGATGGATCGAACCAGTATGTATTCCGGGCTGGAAGCGAGGGTTCCTTTTGCCGATCACCGGATTATCGAGTATGTCTGGAATGTTCCCTGGGAATGGAAAACCGCGGGCGGTGTGGCAAAATCCCTTCTCCGCCAGGCAAGCCGGGGACTGGTGCCGGAGGAAGTCCTCTTCCGGAAGAAATCTCCCTATCCCAAGACCTATGACCGGGGATATGAGGCTCTGCTTGCAGAACGCATAAGGGAAATGGCCGGGGACAGTCATTCTCCGGTGATGAACTATCTGGACAGGAAAAAACTGGAAGCCTTTTTACAGGCACCCTCCGATTACGGAAAACCATGGTACGGGCAGCTGATGGCAGGGCCGCAGATGCTGGCTTATATTTTACAGATTAATTTCTGGATGGAAAAATTCAGGGTGGGATAAGTGTTCGGCAAAATTTGTACTTTCCATTGCAGGGATGAAATGTTATATTGGTAATAGAGGCAGAAGTACATGCCGGGACAAAGGAAAAGAGGTGGAAGGCAAATGCAGATTGAGCGAATTTATATCAAAAATTTTAAATCCATCCGGGAAATGGAAATTGAGGGTATCGAGCGTGCGTTGATTCTGGTAGGGAAGAATAATACAGGGAAAACTTCGATTATTGATGCTCTGCGGGCAGTTTTTGGCATTTACCAGGTATCGGAAAAGGATTTTAATATAAAAAAGCAAAATATTGAGATTGGTATTACCCTGCGTCTGACCGAAGAAGACTTACATCATCTTCATCGGCTGGGGAGGGTAAGCCTTTATAAACGATATGAGGTCTGGAAAAGGGATTTCTGTGCAAAACTGCCGTCTTACCATGAGGGAAAGATTTCTTTTACCGGGGTAATTAACTGGAAAAAGGAAGTGCGCTACAATGACGGGTATAAAAAAGATAACCCGAAAATACCGGAAATTTTTCCGCGGGTTTATTCTATTGACACCGATCGCAAGCTTTCCCAGTTTCAGGAAGATTTACTGATGTTTCGGGAAGATGTGCAGTTAGAGCAGCTTCGTGCCCGCAGCTGTATATTCAGTCAGGCCAAAACCTGCAACCAGTGCTTTCAGTGTATCGGACTGATTCATCAGAAGATGCCTTCCGAATTAAATATTGCAGAAACAGCCCGTTTGCTGGAATATAAGATGTATCAGCTGAATATCAAAGATTTTGAAGAAAAAGTGAACCGAAACTACCAGAAAAACGGCGGTCATGAGAAGCTGTTATTTACCTTAAACTGCAATACCCAGGAAATGTTTAAAATTAAAGCAGAAACCTGCCGTGAAGAAGGGGAGGAAACCTGTCCGATAGAATATCTTAGTAATGGGATGCGCAGTCTTTATATGCTTTCCATGCTGGAAACCTACACCGATGACGAAACCAAAATACCCAGTATTATTATTGTTGAAGATCCTGAGATTTTTCTCCACCCGCATTTACAGAAAATTTCCGGGGAAATCCTTTATCGGCTGTCGAAGAAAAATCAGGTGGTTTTTACTACGCATTCGCCGAATCTTCTGCCGAATTTTACCAGCCGTCAAATCCGTCAGATTATTCTGGATGAAAAATTTTATTCGATTGTCAATGAAAGGGCGGATATTGACAGCATATTAGATGCCCTGGGCTATGGCGCTAATGATTTTATGCACACGAATTTTGTCTTTATTGTCGAAGGAAAACAGGATAAGAGCCGCCTTCCGCTTCTGCTGGAAAAGTATTACTCGGAAATTTATGACAGTGAAGGACGTTTGCAGCGGATATCCATTATCACAACAAACAGCTGTACGAATATTAAAACCTATGCCAACTTAAAATATATGAATCAGGTCTATATCCGCGATCAGTTTTTAATGATCCGTGACGGCGACGGAAAAGATGCCGAAGAACTGGCTGACCAGCTTTGCCATTACTATGAGGCAAGGAACCAGGAGGACATCGATAAGCTTCCCCGGGTGACCAGGAAAAATGTGCTGATCTTAAAGTACTATTCCTTTGAAAACTATTTCCTCAACCCGCGGATTATGGCAAAACTGGGCATTGTTAAAAGCGAAGAAGATTTTTACGAAATTCTTTGGGAAAAATGGCAGGATTATCTTTGGAAGCTGAAGAGCGGAAAAAAACTGGTTGCAGCGATTGGAAAGAACTTAGAAAGTATACAGGATATCAAAGATCATATGGAAGATATCCGTATCCATCTGCGCGGCCATAATCTCTACGATATTTTTTACGGTCCCATGAAAAAAGATGAGACTTACCTTCTGCACCAGTATATTGAACTCGCACCCAGGGATGATTTTAAGGATATTTTGGATACAATTGATACATTTCCTTATTTTAACAGCCGAAAGCTTGCTGCCGCGGACCTATAGTACACCAGTCATTCCCTGATTGACATTTTTCATCTCGTGTTATATAATCCATATAACAAGCGTGCAGTCAACGAAAGATGGTGAACCAATGATTTTAAAGATTGATTTTAACAGTGACGAAGCTTTTTACCTCCAGCTCTGCAATCAGATTATTCTGGGGATTGCTATGGAAACGTTCTGTGAAGGGGACCCACTGCCGTCGGTGCGAAGTTTGGCAGATCAAATCGGCATTAACATGCATACCGTAAATAAAGCCTATTCTATTCTGCGCCAGGAAGGGTTTGTTAAGCTGGATCGGCGCAGGGGTGCCGTCATCAGCCTGGATGTGGATAAACTTCAGGCAATAGAAGAACTTCGGCGGAATTTATACGTGGTTCTCGCCCGGGGTATTTGCAGAAACATATCCCGGAGGGAAGTACACCAGTTGGTTGATGAAATTTATAATGTGTTTTCAAAAAACTCCGGCACAGAAGCGGAGTGAGGAGGATACTCATGCTATGTGAGAATTGTAAAAGCAGGGAAGCGAATATTCGCTATACCGAAGTGATTAACGGTGTAAAGACCGAACATAATCTGTGTTCCCAGTGCGCCAGGGAGATGGATATGGGGCATTATTCGGCGATCTTTGACGGAGATTTCCCCTTAGCAAAGCTTCTCTCCAGCCTTTTGGGCTTAGAGGAAAGCAATCAGAAGGAGGATAAGCTTCAGCAGATCAGCTGTCCGGTGTGCAGAACCAGCTACCAGGATTTTGTCGAAAACAGCCGTTTTGGCTGTCCCGACTGCTATAATGTATTCGACCTTTTGATTGGCGATAAGATTAAAAAGCTTCAGGGCAATGACAGCCATAAGGGAAAAACTCCGAAATTCAGGAAGATGGAGCCGGTTTCGGCAGTGACCAGAAATCCGGACGGTCAGGCGGACATGGAAGGAGAAGTATCCAGCAGGGAAGAAACGCTTGCCCTGTTAAAAGCGAGGCTTCAGGAAGCCATTGAAAAAGAAGAATATGAAGAAGCAGCCGGCTATCGGGATCAGATTCGGGCGTTAAAGCGGGAGGAAGAGCAAAATGCTTAAATGGTTTGAACAGGAAACGAAGGATGAGCCGAACATTGTAAGCAGCCGGGTACGGCTGGTGCGCAACTGGGATCAGTACCGTTTTCCCAAGACCCTTACCCCACAGGAGGGGGAAGAACTGGTTAAGCGTCTGGAGTTCGGGCTGAAAAACCTGGAAGAACTGGACGGAACCCAGTATGAATATGTTTATCTGGAAGAACTTGATGAATTAAGCCGCAGGGCACTGCGGGAGAGGCGGATCTTAAATTCTGCCATTTTAAATAAAAAAGAAATTGTCGGACTGATTGTGTCCAAGGATGAGAGCACCAGCCTGGTATTAAACGGCGATGACCACATCCGTATGCAGTTTCTTAGCGCAGGTCTTTGTCTTAATGAGCTGTGGAACCGGGCAGATAAGCTGGATGATTACATTAATGCCCGGTTTTCCTATGCGTTTGATGAAAAATACGGGTATTTAACCTCATTTCCCACCAATGTGGGAACCGGGCTTCGGGCTTCGGTCACGCTTCACCTGCCCACGCTTTCCCAGGGGAAGAAATTTTCCAGCCTGGTAGGGGAGATGAGCCGCTTTGGCCTTACCCTGCGCGGCGTCTACGGGGAAGGCAGCGAAAACTACGGTGCCCTCTTTGAAGTTGCCAACCAAAAGACCCTGGGGCTTACGGAGCAGGAGATTCTTGATCTGGTGGCGAGGATGGCAAACCAGCTAAACCGCCAGGAAAAGCAGGTGCGGGAGGCAACCCTTTCCAGTCATCGGCTGGAGCGGGAGGACGAGGTTTATAAGTCCTACGGTGTGTTAAAGTATGCCCGGAGATTATCGGCAAAGGACGGGATGACCTTCCTTTCTCAGCTGATGGCCGGGGCGGATGACGGGCTGATTCAGTTTGCTGACCCCTGCTCTGTCTACCGCATGATGCTGGGCATTCAGCAGGCGAATCTGATGAAGCTTTCCCACAAGCCTTTGGGGAAGGATGAACTGGATATGGCCAGGGCGGAATATGTGAGAAAGGAACTGCCCGAACTGGCCTAAAAGCCTGAATTATGATAAAGAACAGAGGAAACAAAAAAGGAACAACAATGGAAGATAGAGGAGGAACGCTGGTTTATGATCGACCGATTTACAGCGAAAGCCAGGGAAGCCATTAACCTTGCCGCCGATGCGGCGACTACCCTGGGACATCATTATGTAGGAACCGAGCACTTGCTAATCGGACTGCTCCATGAGGGTACGGGAGTGGCCGCAAAGGTGCTGGAGGAAAGCGGAATAGAGGAAGAAAAAGTGATGGAACTGGTGAGCCAGCTTATCTCGACCAACACTATGGTTAAGATGGTAGAGCAGAGCGGCTATACCCCCAGTGCCAGAAGGGTTCTGGAAAACAGTTACAAGGAGGCCGTGCGCTTCCGTGCGCCCTTAATCGGAACCGAACATCTTTTGATTGCCATGATTAAAGAGGGCGACTGTGTGGCAACCCGCCTGCTGAATACCCTGGGAATCAGTATTCAGAAGCTTTATATTGACCTGCTCTCGGCCATGGGCGAGGATGCCCCGGCAGGAGCAAGAGAAGATTTTCCCGGAGGCCGCACACAGGCAAGAGGAAGAAGCAATACCCCCACACTTGATAATTTCAGCCGCGATCTGACCGAACTTGCCCGGGAAGGAAAGCTTGATCCGGTGATTGGCCGTGAGGACGAGATTGGACGGGTCGTGCAGATTTTAAGCCGCAGGACGAAGAATAATCCATGCCTTATCGGTGAGCCGGGCGTGGGAAAGACTGCCGTTGTCGAAGGGCTTGCCCAGATGATTGCTGACGGCGACGTTCCGGAAACGATTCTGGAAAAGCGTGTGGTTACCCTGGATTTATCCGGCATGGTTGCCGGATCAAAGTACCGGGGAGAATTTGAAGAGAGAATCAAGCGGGTGCTCAAAGAGGTGATGGAAGATGGACAGGTTCTTTTGTTCATCGATGAAATCCATACCATTATCGGTGCCGGAGGAGCAGAGGGGGCAATTGATGCGTCCAATATCTTAAAGCCTTCTTTGGCAAGGGGTGAGATCCAGCTTATCGGCGCGACCACCATTGAAGAATACCGCAAGTACGTGGAAAAAGATGCAGCCTTGGAGCGGCGCTTTCAGCCGGTGACCGTAGAGGAACCCGGGGTGGAGGAAAGCATTGCCATCTTAAAGGGGCTTCGCGGACGGTATGAAGATCATCACAAGGTGACTATTACCGACGGGGCCTTAGAAGCCGCCGCCAAGCTGTCTGCAAGATATATCAATGACCGTTTCCTGCCGGATAAGGCCATCGACCTAATCGATGAGGCTTCCTCCAAGGTTCGTCTGTCCAGCTTTATGGAGCCGGAGGAGATTAAAGCCTTAGAGCAGGAAATTGAAGCATTAGAAAAGAATAAAGAAGCCGCCATTAAAGCCGAAGCCTACGAAAAGGCCGGAGAGATTAAGAAAAAGCAGGCGAAAAAGCGGGAAAAAATCGAAAAAATCCGTGCAAAATGGGAGAAGGAAAAGGTCAGCCGCAAGCTTGTGGTCGATGAAAACCAGATTGCCGATGTGGTTGCCGGGTGGACGAAGATTCCGGTAAGAAAGCTAGAGGAAGAAGAGTCCGAGCGCTTAAGAAACTTAGAATCCATCCTTCATCAGCGCGTGGTCGGTCAGGAGGAGGCCGTGACATCCATTTCCAAGGCAATCCGCAGGGGCAGGGTAGGATTAAAGGACCCGAAGCGCCCCATTGGCTCCTTCCTGTTTTTAGGGCCTACGGGCGTGGGAAAAACAGAACTTTCCAAGGCCCTCGCCGAGGCGATGTTTGGAACGGAAACGGCGCTGATTCGGGTGGATATGTCGGAGTACATGGAAAAGCACAGCGTTTCCAAGATGATCGGGTCACCGCCAGGCTATGTGGGCTATGACGAAGGCGGGCAGTTAAGCGAGAAGGTGAGGAGAAACCCCTATTCGGTGATTCTGTTTGATGAGATTGAAAAAGCCCACCCGGATGTGTTTAATATCCTGCTCCAGGTGCTCGACGACGGGCATATCACGGATGCGCAGGGAAGAAAGATTGACTTTAAAAATACGATTTTAATTATGACATCCAATGCGGGGGCAGAGAATATTATCTCGCCGAAGCGCCTGGGATTTGCTTCGGTGAATGACGAGAAGGCAAATTATACCCTGATGAAGGATCGGGTGATGGAAGAGGTTAAGCGGCTGTTTAAGCCGGAGTTTTTAAACCGAATTGACGATATTATCGTATTCCATCAGCTGAATAAGGAGCACATGGATCAGATTGCCGGGATTATGCTGGATGTGATTTTGAAGCGGACGAAGGAGCAGATGGATATCCGTCTAACCGTGGATGAAGAGGCCAGGAAAGTGCTGATTGATAAAGGATATGACGAGAAGTACGGGGCAAGGCCGCTGCGCAGGACGATTCAAAATATGCTGGAGGATAAGCTGGCAGAGGAAATTCTTGACGGTAAGGTGAAGAAAGGGGATCTGGTACAGGTATCCGGGAAAGACGGGGAACTGGTGTTTATTGGAACAGAGGCGGTTGTAGTTTAGGAAGAAGTTTTATTTTTCGCTGGTTATTTTTAGGAGATTCATGTATAATGGTAATGGGAAATGTATTTTCCTGTAACGGATAAGTAGATTAATACACTAGGAGGGCAAAAGGATGCCGGGAATTGAAGCGTTGATTCAGACGGAACAGGACGGGAGCATCAGCTTTGGAAATTTTTCGCTGAATGAAAAGTCGAAGAAACAGGATTTTGAGCATCAGGGTGATTTGTATAAGGTGAAGACATTTTATGAGATAACGAAGTTAGAGCGGAACGGGATGTTTGTGTATGAGTCGGTTCCGGGAACGGCGGTGGATCATTTTACGGAGAACGATGAAGGGGTTTCCTGCCGGGTGGAGGGCTATAAGACTTCACAGGTTACGGTGCAGCTTGAGGAGGAAACACCTTATCAGATCTTTGAAAATGGTGAGCTGACGGCAGAGATTACCACGAATGTGAGTGGGAAGCTGGCTGTGAATCTGGATCTGGAGGACGGGAAGCCGATTGATCTTGAGATTGTTAAGGCATAGGACAGGAAGGCGTTGCTGTAAACAGGTGAACAGTTACAGAAAGGTTATAAATCGATGGCGAAGGCTAAGGCGAGTGTGTTTTTTTGCAGGGAATGCGGTTTTGAGTCCAGCAAATGGATGGGACAGTGCCCGGCCTGCCGCCAGTGGAATACTATGGTAGAAGAGCCTGCGGCGGGGAAGGCAAAGACCTCATCCTCGCCGGGGGGTTCTATTCGCAGGAAGGGGCAGGTTAAACCTGCCCTTTTGTCTGAGATTTCCATTGACGAGCAGGATCGGATGAGTACGGGATTCGGCGAATTGGATCGGGTGCTGGGAAGCGGGATTGTGATTGGATCCCTGGTGCTGGTGGGCGGCGATCCGGGAATCGGGAAATCGACGATTCTTTTACAGGTGTGCCGGAATTTGGCGAAAGAAGGGAAGAAGGTTCTTTATATTTCGGGGGAGGAGTCGTTAAAGCAGATTAAGCTTCGGGCGAACAGGATTGGGGAAGTGACGGGCGATCTGCGGTTTCTGTGTGAGAATAACCTTGGGGATATACGGGAGGTTATGGAGGCGGAGAAGCCGGAGGTTGTGGTGATTGACTCGATCCAGACGATGTACATGGAGGAGATTACCTCGGCACCAGGGAGTGTGAGCCAGGTTCGGGAGTGCACGAATGTTCTGATGCAGTTAGCCAAGGGTATGGGGATTGCGGTCTTTATCGTCGGGCATGTGACAAAGGAGGGCGTGGTTGCCGGCCCCCGGGTGCTTGAGCATATGGTGGACACGGTGCTTTATTTTGAGGGGGAAAGAACGGCGTCTTACCGGATACTCAGGGCGGTGAAAAACCGGTTTGGATCGACGAATGAGATCGGAGTATTTGAGATGCAGGAGGAGGGGCTTTGCGAGGTGGAAAACCCCTCGGAGTTTTTATTAAGCGGGCGGCCGGAGGATGCTTCGGGGGCGGTGGTGGCCTGTCTGATGGAGGGGACGAGATCGATCCTTTTGGAAGTGCAGGCACTGGTGACGGAAACGAATTTCGGACTTGCCAGGAGAACGGCGGCGGGTACGGATTTTAACCGGGTGAATCTTTTGATGGCGGTTTTGGAGAAGCGGTGCAGATATGATTTGGGAAGGTTTGATGCTTATGTAAATATTGCCGGGGGGATGAAACTTAGTGAACCGGCGATGGATCTGGCGATTATTCTGGCGCTGATTTCCAGTTATAAGGACAGGCCGGTTGACCCTTCAACGGTGATTTTCGGAGAAGTGGGACTGGCTGGGGAGGTCAGGGCAGTTTCAATGGCGGATCACCGGGTGTATGAGGCGAAGAAGCTGGGATTTACGACGTGTGTGCTGCCGCGGCTCTGTATGGAGAAATTAAAGCCGGTGAAGGGGATTCGGCTGATTGGAGTGGCGAATGTGAGGGAAGCGATTGCGGCGGTATTGTAAAGGCGCAAAAAAGAATAAGTAAAGAAGGAGGATTTTTCTATGGTAAGGAAGAATGAGGCCGTGGTGAAGGAGAATTTACGCGGGGGGAAGGGGAACGTTACGCTGTATCCGATTTTAAGCCCCGAGGAGCTGATGGGACATGGGTCGATGTATGCCCGGGTGGTGATTCCTGCGCATTGCAGTATCGGGTGGCATCAGCATGTGGGGAATACGGAGCCGTATTATATTATTAAGGGTGAAGGGGTGTTTGTGGACAATGATGAGTCCAGGACGGTGGTTCATCCGGGAGATATCTGTACAATTGCCTGTGGGGAGTGGCACAGTATGGAGAATAACAGTGAAGAGGATTTGGAAATGATTGCTTTGGTAATTAATGAAGGGTAGGGATTGGAGATTGTTGTTGACGGCATGAATTTACAGAAAATGGAATATAAGTGAAAATCTAAAATTTTTGTTTATTCGTCAATTATTATTGACTTTTTCTTAACGAAGTGAGATAATAAGAACAAATTTGGATTTATCAAAAGGAGGATTTTCTATGTCAACAAAAGCATATTACCCGATTGCTGAAATTGGAAAAGACAAGCCAGGCTTTTCCAAAACGAGATCCATTATTGAAGCTGCTTTCTATGGAAATAATGTGGTTAAGGTGAACACATTAAAGGAAGCTTATGAATTAGCAAAGAATTCTCCAGGAACCATCGTAACTGATATGCCGGTTTACCGGGGCGAAGAGTTTGGTTTAGAGAAGGACGCGAAGGTGCTGCTGTTTAATGACGGTGCGATTACCGGGCGTTATGCTACCGCACGCCGCATTTCCGGTGAGCCAGGAGTGAATTGTGCAGCTCTTGATCTGGTTGCCATGGATGCTGTTTATGAGTCCCGCTGGAAAACCATGTATCATGCAGAGGTCTTTGTAGGTCTTGATCCGGAATTTATGGTAAAGGCACATCTGCTGATTCCCGAGGGCGAAGAGAATGTTATGTATAACTGGATGCTGAACTTCCAGTATATGTCCGATGAATATGTAAAGATGTATAAGAATTCCAAGCCGGTAGGCGACGGAAAAGAAGCCGATATTTATATCTTCTCCGATCCGCAGTGGAACGGTTCTGACCGTCCAAACGTATCTTTGGACTGCCTGTCTGATCCGCAGAAGAAGACCCTTTGCTATTTTAATACCGAAACCAACTGTGCTTGTATTTTAGGTATGCGGTATTTCGGCGAGCATAAGAAGGGCACGCTGACCATGGCCTGGGCGATTGCAAACCGCAACGGTTATGCATCCTGCCACGGCGGACAGAAGGAATATACCCTGGCTGACGGCAGCAAGTTTGTTGCTTCCGTATATGGTCTGTCCGGTTCCGGTAAATCCACATTGACTCATGCAAAGCATAACGGCAAGTATGAGATTAAGGTTCTTCATGATGATGCATTTATTATCAATACCGATACCTGTGCTTCCATCGCTTTAGAGCCGACCTATTTTGATAAGACCGCAGATTATCCTACCGGATGTGCAGATAACCAGTATCTGCTGACTGCACAGAACTGCTCGGCTACTTTAGATGAGGACGGAAAACTGCAGTTAGTTACCGAGGATATCCGTAACGGCAACGGTCGTGCGATTAAGTCGAAATTATGGTCACCGAACCGCGTAGATAAGATTGATGCTCCGGTTAATGCGATTTTCTGGATTATGAAAGACCCAACCATTCCTCCGGTAGTACGCTTAAAGGGCGCTTCCTTAGCTTCCGTTATGGGCGCTACCCTGGCAACCAAGAGATCTTCTGCAGAGCGTCTGGCTCCTGGCGTAGATCCGAACAAGCTGGTTGTTGTACCTTATGCTAATCCATTCAGAACTTATCCGCTGGCGAACGACTATGAGAAGTTTAAAAAGTTGGTTGAAGAGAAGAATGTAGACTGCTATATCATCAATACCGGTGATTTCATGGGCAAGAAGGTTAAACCTGCAGATACCCTGGGTATTCTGGAAGCTATCGTGGAGAAGAAGGCTGACTTTAAGAAGTGGGGTCCGTTCTCCGATATTGAAATCATGGATTGGGAAGGCTTTGTGCCGGATATGAACGATCCTGATTATGTAGGGCAGTTAAAGGCTCGTATGAATGACCGTGTGAATGAAATTAAGGAATTTGCTACAGCAAAAGAAGGCTATGACAAGCTGCCGGATGACGCTTTAGCTGCAATTCAGAAGGTTGTTGATGAGTTAGGTTAATTACCGCAGAACTCTTGAAATGAAAGAAAAAACCTGACCGGGTAAGATTGGTCAGGTTTTTCTTTTTACGTTTTGGGATTCTTTTTTGGTTTTTTGATGGATTATGGTTTGCCGGTTATCGGTTTGTCTTCGAGTTCTAAAAGTTCCTTCTTTTTATTGCGGATAAGATAAAAGCCAATGGCAATGATGAGCAGGGCAATAACCATCTGCGGAAGGGACTGGATGAACCATTGGAAGACGTCGAGTAGTTCATCGGGAAGCGACAGGACGTCGTAAACAATGTACATCAGGAAGTCATTGATATTTCTCCAGATGATGGAGGCACCTAAAAAGATCAGGATGAAGGCAAAGAGCTTTCGATAACGGCTCAGCAGCACTTCCTTTCCTTTGGTGATCTGTGAAAAATGGATGATGTATTCGTCCTGGATAGCGTAGAATTCGTCATCGGGCAAGCTGTTTAAGTTATGGGTGTGGAAGAAGCTGTAAAACCAGACTACGGAACAGAAGGTTGCCGCAGGAGGGAAAATAACTCCGCACACAGAAAACAGGAGGAGGAACAGGGTCATAATGCTTGCCCCCTGTTTTAAAAATCCAAGATACATTTCTCCTGCTCCCGGCAAAAGAGAACAGCAGAAGGTTAAGAATCCGCTTTTTTTTCTGCTCATTATGGTTGTACCTCCCTTAGATAAAAAACATTGGAAAATTCCATGGCGGAATTGGAAAACGTTGTGTGCAGCAGTTCAAGGGACGGAGGGGCTAAAAAGAGCACAATAATCGCGCCCATGGCGGCTACACTGACCCGCAGGCTGTAGAGAAAGAATTCCATGCGTTTGGAAACGGGCTTGTTTTTTGCTCTGCTGCAGGTTATAACATTATCTTTTTGTGCAGTTATGGCGGGAGGGGGAATTCTCCTCTCACCCGAAGAAAAGAGGGGAGGGGTAATCTGCTTTAAGGTTTCTTCTTTCATATGGGCAGGGGCTTTAACCATCCTGTGGTCTTCCGTATCCTGAATAAAATCCATCAGCCAGCTATCGTCCAGGCACAGGGAATAAAGATTTTCTAAAGCAATGAATTTCTCTATGGTCTGATGCGGTATATTTTTCTCAGTCATGACGTAAATCCTCCTCTCTGATTAGTTTCCTCAGCATACCCTTTGCGCGGTAAATCTGCGTCTGCAGGGTTTTTTTATTTTTTCCGGTTTTTTCTGTGATTTCACTGATGTCCAGTTCGTAGTAATAGTAGTCTAAGGCGACCTGGCGATAGGGCGGAGCAAGCTGGTTGCAGCAGTCCCAAAGGCGTTTCTGCAAATCGTTTTCCAACACCTTTTTTTCCAGGGAAGGTGACTGGTCTGGAATCGAAGTAAAATAAAGCGCTTCGGTGGGGACAGAACGCCGGCCCGCTCGTTTTAAGTAGTCAATACACTTGTTTGTGGCAATCCGACAAAGCCAGGCTTTTTCGTTCTGTCCGTCAAAATCCTTATAATGCCGGTAAGCGGAAAGAAAGGTATCCTGGGCTAAATCCTCAGAATCGAAGTAATCTCCGGTAAGTCGATAGCAGATGGAATATATTAAGTTTTGATATTCGGTCATCCAGCGTTCCAGCTGCGCCTGCGAGTCCAAGGAATGAATCCTCCTTTGTAGTGAGAATATATTCTTCTATATAGTATAACGGAAAAAGAGAAGGAAAAACTTCAATATTTTCTTTTAACCTGAGGAAAGATATGGTATAATCAAAAAAGTTCTTGAAAAAGAAGAGCGGCTGTTGTATAATCAAACCATGTGAAGCAAACCTATGGGAAGAGTAATTCCTGGGATGTTCGACACTCTTACTTTATTTGAACCTACAGTATGACATAAGGGATTCCGATATTTTTAGGCGGATGTCAAGCCTCCGTTTTGAGTGGAAGGCAGAAGCCTAAGTGAGGTTACCCACCTAGCACGGCTAGGCGTCAATGAGTAAGAACCGGCATTTTGGGATTACCTAAGATAAGAAGCAGCGAGAAATCGCTGCTTTCTGTTTGCTTCAATCTTTCTTTTTTTACATTTGATCAGGAAAAATTATCTTTATCAGGAAAGATTATCCGGCGGGAGAAAGACAACAGCAAAAAAGATTGTTGAGGAAGTGCAGAATGAATAATCATCACAAGTTTAAGGACTATATTTACTGGGGGGTAACGGCGTTTTGCGTGATTGCTGCCAGCGTGGCGTTTGCCTATCTTCTGGTGCGTTTTGACCGGGTTAAGGCAGCGGGTGCGGCTTTGTTTACGATACTGACGCCGATTATTTACGGGGCAGTGCTGGCCTATCTTCTGGCACCGGTGTATAATTGGTGCATTGTCGCGGCGGATACTTATGGAAAGCGCTGGGTAAAGAGTGATAAGCGCAGGAAAAGCGTCGGGAAGATTCTGGGAACGGCTGCCTGTCTGGTAATCTTATATCTGGTTGTCGCCGGATTATTTTCCATGCTTATTCCGCAGATCCAGCAGAGTATTAAGAATGTTTTGGAGGCTTTGCCGGAAAATTTCAATAATTTTTATCTCTGGGTGGAGGAACGCCTGAATGATAATCCGGATATTCGGGAGCAGGTGACGCTTTACATGGATCAGGCCATGCAGTGGGGGAAGACTCTGGGAAAAGATGTTGTGGCTCCGAACCTGGATAAGATCGTGGGAAGCGTTTCGAGCGGGATGTTCAGCGTGATTAACTGGCTGAAAAATGTGTTAATCGGCTTAATTGTTATGATTTATCTGCTGAATATGAAAGGCACCCTGCTGACCATTGCCAAAAAGTGCATTTACGGGATATTTCCTCTGGCCTGGGCAAAACGGCTGATTGAGGAGGCAAAGTATACACACTCGGTATTTGGCGGGTTTATTATCGGCAAGCTGGTGGATTCACTGATTATCGGGATTATCTGCTTTTTCTGCATGACATTGATGAAGCTTCCCTATGTGATGTTAATCAGCGTCATTATCGGCGTAACAAATATTATTCCCTTTTTTGGGCCGTTTATCGGGGCGGTGCCGTCGGCGGTGCTGGTATTGCTTAACAGCCCCATCCAGTGTGTGTATTTTCTGATTTTTATCCTGATTCTCCAGCAGTTTGACGGAAATATCCTGGGGCCGAGGATTTTAGGGGAGTCTACGGGAATTTCCGGTTTTTGGGTGTTATTTTCCATACTCCTTTTCGGGGGCGTGTTCGGTTTTGTGGGAATGATTATCGGCGTTCCTACGTTTGCGGTGATTTATCGCCTGCTGTCGGATATTATTAAGACGCTTTTAAGAAAGCGGGGTCTTCCGGAGGAAACGTCAGCCTATGCAGGGGCTGTCTGCCTGGAAGACGGGCATTGCAAAAAGAAAGCGGTGATCGCAGACGAGGAGATTTCGGATCACCGGGAAAAGAAAAACCCAGAGAAAGGAAGCCATGAGTAAAAGGGGATTTGTCATTCGGATGGGAGGGGTTGTTGCGCTCATTGCCCTTTTGATTGCCCTGATTTTATTTCTGGAGCCGGAAAAGCCGGGGATATCCAGGGCGCAGGCGGCGAAGGCAGCAGCATTATTTGCCGTTTCCCGGGAAGAATGTATACAGTACCGGGAAGAAAAGGGGAGTTCCCATTTTACCGAAAAAGAAAAGAATAACTGGTATACGGTGTACATGGATTATCTTTTTGATCATGAAGGTCTGTCCGAAGAATACACCGAGAGCACAGCGGCAGCGGCAAACCAGGAACTCACCTACCGGGAGGCAAAGCGCCTGGTGGGATTTCTGGGGAAGAATTACGCAAACCGGGTGAATTTAAACCAGAGCAACCAGAAGCTTCCCTTTCCGGCGGATCTCTGGTGGCAGATCTATGAAGATGCGGCAAAGGATAAGGAGGAAGAAGGGCTGCAGACTCTGGATGTCGTCCTCTACGGAACGCCGAACCATATGGAAAACGGGGAAGCCTGGATATGCTATACCGACAGCGGAGATTTTCGCTTTGAGGGGCTGGCCCTGGAGTCCTGGGTTGACCGGAAAATCCGGATCTTTGTGCGCAATAAAGAAATTGCCGGGGTGAGCCGCCAGCTTTCATCGACCGTAGTCTATGAGAATGTCTGGCTGGAGGAAGTATCCGGGGGAAAGCTTTTTATCCATGCCGGTGCGGTTCCCCGTCAGTTTTCCCTGCCTGAAAAAGGTATGGACAGTGAAATTCAGGTACATCATATTGCCGATTTAACGCTGAATGAAGGCGTTTTGGAAAAGATTAAGCTGAAAAAGGATCGCATCCAGGGGAAGGTTCTGGCGGTGGGTGAAGACTTTGTGGAGATCGAGGGCTACGGGGTATTAAGCCTGGCTGACAACTTCCGCGTGTTTAAGGTTTACGGCGAATATGAGGAACAGACAAAGGCCAATATTTTAGTGGGCTATGATCTGCAGGAATTTGTGGCAGCAGAAGGGAAACTCTGTGCCGCGCTGACGATCCGTCCTTTTAATGGGGAGAGGATTCGGGTGATTTTGATGGATAAGGGCTTTACCTCTCTTTTTCATGAACAGGTCAGCCTTACCTTAAACTGCGATGCCGTGATTAGTTTTGGGGACAAAGAAAAGAATAAAGAGCAGCTTCCTGCGGGAACCCAGCTTACGATTGCCCCGGGAGATGAGTACTTAAAGGCGCAGAGGGCGGTGATTACGCCTTTTGCAGACAGGGACGGCATTTGCTTAAACAGCCTGACCCGTGACCAGGGAACGCCGGTGTACGGCGGGATTTTAGAGATCCGCGAAGAGGAAGGAAAGCTGGTTTTGGTCAATGATCTTTTGCTGGAGGATTATCTGAAAAAGGTGGTGCCCAGTGAGATGCCGGCAAGCTATGAGATGGAGGCGTTAAAGGCCCAGGCGGTCTGCGCAAGAACCTATGCCTATCAGCAGATTATCGGGAACAGCTACAGCCAGCACGGTGCTCACGTCGATGACAGTACGAATTACCAGGTTTATAATAATGTAGCCTCGGATGCCCGGACGGATACGGCAGTGGATGAAACCTGCGGAAAGATTTTATTTTACGGGGACAATCCCGCCTATACATATTATTACTCGACCTCCTGCGGCCATGGAACCGACGGGAGCGTGTGGGGAGGTTCTGGGGAGAGTCTGCCCTATATCCAGGCCGTTGAACTGCGGGAGGAGAGAAGGACGCTGGATTTAAGTACGAATCAGGGATTTGCAGCATTTATCAAGAATACAGAGATCCCTTCCTTTGATTCCGCTTACTCGATGTACCGCTGGAATGCACTGTATAAGGGAAGCACCCTGGGAAATAAACTGGGAATGAACTGGATTACTTCTATAGAGGTGACAAAAAGAGGTCCCGGGGGAATCGTCCAGGAGATGGTGCTGACCGATGCGGACGGAAAGCAGAAAATCTGCAGCGATCAGATGGAAGTTCGCCGGATTCTGGGAAGTAAGGATCTGGAGATTGAACGAAAGGACGGAAAAGTGATCGACGGCTGGAGCCTTTTGCCCAGTGCATTTGTTTCTATAGAAGAAACAGGAACCGCAAAAGACGGGAGCAAGCTATTTACCATTTACGGCGGAGGTTATGGACACGGCGCAGGAATGAGCCAGAACGGAGCGCAGGGGATGGCCAAAGCCGGGAAGAATTATCAGGAGATTCTGGGATTTTTCTATGAAGGAACGGAATTAAGAGATGTAGTAGCAGCCAGGGAGTGAGATGCCCTGGCTGTTTTTTTCAAAATAGTTTATTGTGTAAAGTTTTTTCGTGTGTGCTTCAAAATATTTCAAACATAGTTTAATGCGTATTTTCCGCCGGATTGCTGCAGAATACAATAACCTGCTCCGGTGCAGTCTGCGCAGGAATGCTGCGGGTGGTTGTACTGTAAATCACCAGCAGAAGTTTTCCGGATAAATCTCCGCCAAAAAGCTGTCCATTGGGAAGGAAGCGGGGGGTAAGGCCGGAAATATTGAGCTGAAGACTGTTTTCTGTGTTGATCAGTCCGCATCCGTTTGCCTGGCGGGTAAAGACATCCAGAGTGGCATAACTTGCCGCAGAGGTGTGGGCGATAACCACGGCATGATAGGTAGGCGGATAGATTAAGGGAACCGGGGCAAAGGTGGAATAAAAACAGGTAACCTGATCGCCGACATTCATTTGCCGGTTATTGAGAACGTAAGTGGAGCCGTCAAGATGGATATGAATAAGTCCCTGATCCATGGAGTTTAATGTCAGGGTCAGTCCGCAGCCATTCTGGGCAGGATCACCAGTGGACTGCCATTCGATTTGCAGGATAATTCCTGTAGTTGGGGTGTACTGGGTCATAAAAGCCTCCCGGGTGTTGTTCAGAAATAGTGTATGGCGGGGAGGAAGGAGAGGTGCATGTTTACAATCAAGAAATTTTGTATTTATCAGCAAAAAAATCCGGCCCGCCTGCGCCTAAAGCAGATGAGCCGGATAAAAAGGGGAGGTTGTAAATCTATCGGATTTTCGTGTTTTATTTCCGCTTAAATCCGATAGATTTGCCGCCTTCCCAGTTATTTTTTGTGTATTATCGTTTATGTGCAGTTAAATATTTGGTGTAAAAATTGGTGTATAAAATTCTGACCCTTTTACACCACAGCAAAAAATTCCTTCTCCCAGGCTTTGATGGTTTCTGTCGGGAGTTCTAAAACTTCAGCGATGTCTTCTATTGAATCTCCACGTTTTAACATATTTTTCGCTGTTTTTTTTGCTGTTTTCTGTTGACCTTTCTGTAAGCCTTCCTGTAAGCCTTCCTGTCTTCCTTCATCCATCAGCATTTTTCCCACCTGTGTCATTCCTAACACCTCCTTGATATAGCGTTTTGTTTCATCATTGATTATTTTATCTGTAAATGTCAATATTCCTGCTAAAGCAAAGGTTTCCTGTTCCTTATTGGGTAACTGTTTAGCTAAATCCACACATGCCCGGATAGCTTCCTGCTTCTTTTCCTCTCCTTTGTAGGTCAAAGGAAGAAGAACCAGATGCATAAGGATTTCATCAGTAACTGTATGGTCAGCAATACCTTTTTGGGCTTCTTTAAGCCATGCATCTGACGGAAGTCCTGTCATGTAAGAAGCCTCCACTTGTATCCTGCAGGCCGTTCGGCTTAACTCCGTTTTTGCTTTCTCAATATCTGCCGTATATAGTACCATCATATGAATATCTGGATGTTTTCCCTCTTTTAAGTATCGGTCAATAACATCCATAAGATAACGGCCATATTTGGTAAAATTTGCTTCCTTGTATTCGCTTTCATAATCTAAGATGGCAACGCTTCCATCTTCCAGTTCAAACAGGTTATCCATTCGCAATTCTCTGGCCTGAATGATGGGGATATTGGTTGGACGAATATCTACGACTTTTAACTTTGTTTTAAGTCCAAACAAAGAGAGCGGCTTTCCCTTCATCTGATCCCCAAAAAGCTTAGAAACAATATCTTTATTCTGATAGGCAATTGCAATATCCGTATCGGAATCTGTAGCAGTATTGCCATTTGCATTGTCATTGGTATTTTTTTGTTCCATTTTCTGTCCTTTCCTGTTTTTCTCATTGCCTTCCAAGTTAGATTTGCTTTCTCAAAAAATAAAACAGCAGTTCTTATCACTTTTAGTATAGCGGAAAATCATAAGAAATACAAATGATTTATTTCTAAAATTATAATGGAAGATGATCCGTTGCTGAGGGCATAGAAACAGTAGCAAGCCTATGGCGGATGCCTGTCTGACACCCGCCTGTGTTGACTCTAATTTTTATTCAACAAAGCACTTTTAAATGCTTTCCCAGCTTAATCATTCCCTTCCGACCGTTTAATGCTTCCATTTTCTGTGTTTTTGGTTGCTTTTTAAAATATGTCATTCTTCGTTGTTCCCGGCTGCTCCGCAGAATATGTCATTCTTCGTTGTTCCCAGCTACCCTACAGAATGTATCATCCTCACAGCAATACCTGTACACAGAATCTGAAAGAACTTCTTCCGGCAATACATCATGATCATTAATATTTTTGACTATTTCCGACAAATCGCCAAATTGTCCTGTGGAATAAGGATAACTTCATGTACACTTGAGGGCAGGATAATTAAATCTTTGCCAAATCGTTTTGCTGTGGCTTTTAATACCCCAGGATAAAGAAAGGCTGCTGCTCCCCATA
>VSOC01000029.1:0-4106 GCA_009774615.1 Lachnospiraceae bacterium | reverse complement strand
CGTTTTCCAACATGTTTAAATATGGTTCCAAATAAATCAATGGACTGATGGCTTTATCGTCTTTAATAACTACCAGTCCATATTGCATTATATCGTTATTCTTTAATGTTTCCTGAATCTTCACTTTACCATCACCTGTGCAAAGTTTCTCTACTTCTTTCCTGATGGTTTCCATCTTTTGTTCTTTTTCCCTTATTTTTTCTTCCACAGTTTTTTCTCATTTCTTTATTGATTATCTCGCAGTTTTACTTTTTGCGTTTTAAATCTATTTTTTTCTTTATAAATGCAATACCCAATGATATACCCGGATGCCATCACGTAAGCCAAGCAGATAATAAGATTCCAGTTCATTCCCATAATATCCGACAAGGAAATCCAGAAAATCCCGATTCTTTTTTTCCAGTTCAGGGCAGTTTTCTTTAATCATTTTTTCCCAATTATCAAAACAGGCATCATATTCCTTATATTTTTGAGGATATTCCTTTTCCTGTTTCCGATTAAGTATGGTCATCCATTCCGACAGCAGAAGAGCCAGCAATTCTGTTACTGCCGGAGGCAGATTTTTTCCAAAAAGTTTTTCTATGTCCATGATGCTTTACTCCTTTCATAATTAATCACGCATTTATCCAGTCATTTTTATCCCATACATTCCTGATTTTCTCTCCTTAGCAAATCGTTCTCTGATTTTTCTTACATTTTCTGGAAACTTCTCGATCATAATACACTTCCTGCCTTTTCTTATTGCCGCTATCCCAATTGCCCCGCTTCCGGCAAACCGGCAAACTGGTCTAAAATAACCTCCCCCCCTAAGGTCAGGTATTCCAGCAATTCTTCACACAAAAGCAGAGGAAGTTCGCTTTGATGAATTTTCTGCTGTTTTGGTACTGGCTCTACATCAAACATCGTCGGAAGCATACCCGCGGCCCCACTCATGTAACAGGGCTTTCCTGATGCCTTGGTCTTTTTTGCATCCAGCCGAAGATTTCTGGCCTTTCCCTTGCTAAATATCATAATATCCTGGGTATTCTTTGCTTTTCTTCCGGTATTGCTGACAAACTTTCCCTTTTTCCAGCTTACCTTGCAGTAATAGTCCAAACCGCTTGCCTTGGCAAACTGCTTGATTTGGAAAAGCTGCTCGTAGTTGTTTTCATTCTCTGCCGGAAGAAACTCTGCCAGGAAACACCCCGGCTTTAGTACTCTTGCCTTTTCATTAAAGTCCCTTTGCTCATAGAGGAAACACTCGTAATCGGCAAAAGAACGGTTCCCCCCCTTGTTTGATAACTTATCTAACCATGGATGGTCGGTAATGATGCAGTCAATACTTTCCTCCTGCAGCATCGAAAGCACCCGACCATCGCCTTCTATCAGCTTGTAATTTTCCTTCATTTTCTTCATCTCCTGAATTGATTTTTTATTTGCCTTATTTACCTGCGTTCACTTTGTTTCTTTGTTTCTTTTTTCTTGCTTCTCCATCCAATTATTTTATTAAATTGCCCTATGCTGCCTCTTTACTCTTTGACTTTTTCAAGCATTCAATGGCTTTCTTATAAATCTCCTCACTTATCTGCTCTGCTGATTCCAAATGATAGCGATTTAATACAGCATCCAGCGCAACGCCTGTCCGTTCCAGTTCGCTTTCCAGTACGGTTCGTTGTCTTTTCGTAAGCGCAGGCGTAGCCCCAAGGCTTTCTTCATCTCCTGATGTTTCCTTTCCCTCTTTTTGCGCTGCATCCCGACCTCTTATGGCTTTTTTATCTGCTTTATTTGCTGTTTCTTGCTTGGCTTTATCTTTAACATTTTCTTCTACTTTGTTTCCTATTCTCTGTTCTGCTTTAACATCCGTTTTTCCTTCGTCCTTCCTTGTTCTTCCCTGTCCTGTCTTACTTTCAACTTTGTTTTCTGCCCTCTTCACCATTTTCCCTGCTGCCTGTTTTTCTCCTGTGTCCTTTGTATCCATATTCAGGATTCTTGCATCCATGGAATATACGATTTCATTCTTCTGATTTACAATCATAACCGCATTGATTTTCCCTTCTTCGTCATAGTTGATTGACCAGACATGGAAACGATCATAGGTATAGAATTTCTGTTCCCGCTCTTTCTTTTGAATATTGACTCTCTCTGCTGGAATCCAGATAAAAGGAGCAGTATACAACTCTCGGCCGATGCCCCAATTAAAACAGGCCCGCTTAAAGCTGTCAGATGCTTGGCCTTTTTCCTTTTCGGTGTAACTCATTGTGCCAACATCCTGTTTGCCTATCCACTGGTTTTTCTCTTTATCCCATACTTCAACCGTACAATACAAATTTCCGTCAATCACCTGATGACTTCGCTTCCAGCCAAAGGGAGTAAAGGTTTCATCTAATAGCTTTTGGTCTACTCTTGCATCTTTAAATAACAGGAGGCTTAACCCCTTTTCATTAATCGTTGCTACCCGGCACTCGATTTCCTCTGCACGCAAAAGCCGGATGGATACGTCTTCCATTATGCTTATCTCTCCTTCCTTGTTCTTTATTTCTTATTCTTTATTCTTTGCTTTTTGTAATTTCAAAGAACAACAAATTTCAAAGAACAGCCCGCTTATGGAAATACAGCAATCCATTAAGCGGGCAATTCTATTGTTATTTAAACTTTACACTTCCTCAATCTAAACAAACCAAACAGCTTTTCTGCTGTTATCTGGTTTATTTTATGCTGTCTTAATGCTGAATCTACGGCTCGTTGTGGTTTGAGCAAAGTCCTGATAAACTTCCGGTTTTTCTTCTTTCATCCTCTTGGTATCAAGCCTGGTTGTTTCTACATTGCTCCACGCCACCCGATATTTTTCGGTAAAGGCCAGTTCATTGTCCTGCATCACCAGCTTAATTTCCTGCTCAATCTTTTTCTGCTCCTGTTCCAATTCTTCCTTCATCTGCAGAAGTTCTTCCCTTCGTTCCAGCTTTTCATCAAAACCAATTAAAGAAATGCTGCTTTTCTTTTTTGCCGTATGGAAATACTGGTTAAGCAGTTCATCACAGGCCCTTGAACCATCGGGGGCAGGCATACGTCTGCTAAGGATGTGCTGGTTCCAAAACACTTCTTCAATGGCGATTAATTTTTTGATAACCTCATCGTCCCAGGTAATCTTCTGGTAGAGAAATTCTTTTCCCAGTATCACTACAGCAATATACCACTCTCTTTTTCCTGTTACTGCCATATAGTGAAGGCACTGAATCAGGTAATGAGGAGGAATTTGCCCATCCTTCCATTTATCACTATTGTAGGCACTGGTTGTCTTACACTCTAATCCGGCATCCTGACCGACTATCAAACGGTCAACATCGGCAATCATAAACGGATTTTCTTTGTTTCGATAAAGCATATGGGAACGGCGAACTTTGAATCCGGTTGCCTCACAAAACCGCTTTGCCACATAATCCTCGAAATCCCTTCCCTGCCGCATGGATTCATTGTCCTTTCTATCCAGTTCCTTACTTGTTTTGTCCTGAAAAACATGAATAGCACTGGCAAAAGGATTTAAGCCACAGAGAGCTGCAGCATCCGAACCGCCGATTCCTGTTTTTCTCAATTTTAACCAATCTTCATGAGTCATTTCTTTAATGGGGGTTACTTCAACCATGGATATTCTCCTTTCTCGCTTTTCGGTCAATGATTAAGATGTAAAATAATCTTTCCATTTTCTCTATAGGTCAGGTGATATTTCCTGAGTTTTTGTAATATACGGATTCCTCCTCCTGCAACATCAATAGAAACCGCAGCGATAACGGTATCCATGCCAAGAATTGATGCTGTAGATGTTCCGGCAACTATGCTTATTATCCCTGACACACCTGCGGTTGCTGGAGCCTGTATCGTAGCAAGCACTGCTATGGATAGGGCAGTTAAGGAGAATACCCATAAAGCCATATTCAATTTCATCAGCTTTTTTACATGAGATGCAAGTTTACCTTCCAATTCAATACAAGATTCTTCCTGCTTTACTGCATTGCCAAGTTCTTGTTCATTCTGTACACGCATGAAATTTCCTCCTAATTTAACCTGTTGTGCTACTTACATAATTCAAACAGCATAATCTGATGACAGGGCTAAAAAAGCCCAAAAAGTCC
>VSOC01000289.1:2776-3159 GCA_009774615.1 Lachnospiraceae bacterium | reverse complement strand
TACCTACAAAGTGATCAGGGCATGGGCCTTCTTTTGCTTTTGAGATGGGTAGTTGTTAATCATCGTTGAAAGGGTCTATGGAGGTTATCTGAGAGGGTCTTGTGACAGACTTGTTATGTAGTGGATTTGTCCGTCAAATAGAGAGTATGAAAGTTTATCTGTAAATAGCTATTAAGCATTAGGTCTTCTATGATAAAATCTATTATCATAAGGAGGCCTATTATTTTGGCAAGAAGAGAAAAACAACACGTACACAAAGTAGTCATGACGGAGGGGAAAAGAAACATCGTCCATCAGCTCTTGGAAGAGTATGACATCCAGACTGAGTATTCCGGGGTGAAGTACATCACCCGTCCGGCTATTGGAAATCAAAGTTCCGTTTT
>VSOC01000289.1:0-2766 GCA_009774615.1 Lachnospiraceae bacterium | reverse complement strand
AAAAATGGAGCCCTGCTGGACTCCATTTTGCTGTAATTACACAGTTTTTCCAGAATTTATCAGACTTGCAGAATCTTGAGAAAATATACCTACATTTATGCCCTACATGAAAACTTTGATTTCGGTTTTGATATGCTTTAGTTCTGCCCGGCGGTATAGTTTTGGCGGCAGGCGGATTCCAAAGGCATCTAAATGAGTATTCCGGGGTGAAGTACATCACCCGTCCGGCTATTGGAAATCAAAGTTCCGTTTTTGTGGAAATCACGATTCCGGCAAATAGGAAATCGCTTTATCTGATAAATCCTTATAATGAGATTATACGCCATTTGGTGTAAATACATTATGAGGAGGTCACGATTATGACCAAGTATCGAGAAATCATCAGACTTACAGGTCTGGGCTTCTCACAACGCAACATTATGGCAAGCTGTGGTGTTGCGCAAAAAACTGTCGTCAAAGTTCAAAAACGTGCCAAAGAGCTAAACCTTATATGGCCGCTGGATAACTCTATGACCGACAGCAAACTTGAAGGGATTCTATTCCCCAAAGAAGACAAAATATCATCTTCCAAACGGATGCCCGATTTTGCTTACATCCGCAAAGAACTTCTGCGGAACGGTGTGAGCAAAAAGCTATTGTGGACGGAATACATGGAGGACTGCCGTGCTAACGGCGAAGAACCACTCATGTATTCGCAATTCTGCTATCACATCCAGCAGGATGAGCAGAAAAGGCGTGCAACCATGCATATCAACCGGAAACCCGGTGAACAGGTTGAAGTTGACTGGGCAGGAGATCCTGCCACCGTCATTGATCCGGATACGGGCGAGATACTGAAAGCCTATATCTTTGTAGGAGTCATGACGTACAGCCAGTATGCATACGTCGAAGCGTTCCTTGACATGAAGCAGAAATCATGGATCAATGCCCATGTCCATATGTACGAATACTTCGGCGGCGTTGCCAAAATCTTAGTGCCGGATAACTGCAAGACTGCCGTTATCCACAATGGCGGCTGGAAAGGCCAGCAGATCAACGAAACGTATCAGGAAATGGCAGAGCATTATGGGACTGCGATTATTCCCGCACGTGTCAGAGCTCCCAAGGACAAGCCGAATGCGGAAGGAACCGTAGGTATGATATCTACATGGATCACTGCAGCACTTCGGGATGAACAGTTCTTCTCCCTCGCTGAATTGAACCGTGCTATCAGTGATAAGCTTACACTGTTTAACCGGAAGCTTTTTCAAAAGAAAGAGGGCAGCCGGCTCAGCTTGTTTCTTGAGGAAGAAAAACCATTGTTGTCGCCATTGCCCGCTACCCGCTTTGAACTGGCAGACTGGAAACAGGCTACCGTCCAGTTCAATTATCACATAAGTATAGAAAAAATGCTATACTCTGTGCCGTATGAATACATCAAAAAAACGGTTGATGTACGGGTAACGGAACATACGATTGAAATTTTCTACAACCATAAACGCATTGCTTCCCACCGCCGCCTTACGGGGCGTCCCGGGCAGTACAGCACCATCACGGAGCATATGCCGCAGGATCACCAGAAATATCTGGAATGGAACGGCGACCGCTTCCGTCAGTGGGCTGAGCGGATTGGCATAAACACGTACACTGTGGTAAATGCGATACTTACCTCCAAAAGTGTGGAACAACAGACCTACCGGGGCTGTATGGGGCTTCTGAAACTGGCTGAGAAATATTCAGCCCGTCGTCTGGAAGCGGCCTGCCAAAAGGCTCTATCCTATACGGCATCCCCAAGTTACAAGAGCATCAAAAACATTCTCGTAACAGGTTCCGACCAGACCGGCTCATCCGGCGAGGATTCCACAACCACTCAACCAAAAGCACACGGCATTACGCGTGGTGCCGACTACTACAGGAGGTAAAACTATATGACCAATCAGAGTACGATTGATAAATTAATGGAAATGCGCCTTACCGCAATGGCAGATGCATTCCGCAGCCAACAGGATGATCCCAAGCTAAAAACAGTACCGTTTGAGGATCGTTTCGGCATGCTGGTTGATATCGAATTCAGCAGCCGGAAGAACAACCGCTTAAAGAGGCTGATCAAAAATGCCGGATTCGACCAGCCGGATGCAAGTATCATGGATATCAATTACACATCCGGGCGCAAGTTGAACAAGGAGCTCATACGCCGTCTTGCCACCTGCGAATATATCACTGAACACCGGAACCTGTTCATCACCGGTGCAACAGGCTGCGGCAAGACCTACATGGCTTGTGCGTTCGGCATGGAGGCCTGTAAGCAGTACTTCAATACCCGATACGTCCGTCTCCCCGATCTGCTCATCGACTTGGAGCTGGCTCGGACTGACGGCACTTATAAGAAGGTAATGGCAAAATATGCCAACCCCTTGGTATTGATCCTTGATGAGTGGCTCCTGCTGAAGCCGACGGAGGCAGAACAACGTGATATCTTCGAACTCCTGCACAGGAGGCGGAAGAAATCATCCACCATCTTCTGCTCCCAGTATGAGCGTTCCGAGTGGTATGACCAGCTTGGTGGGGATGCAAGCCCTCTTGCCGATGCCATCATAGACCGTATTGCTCACGACAGCTATGTTATCAACATCACCAGCATCGATCCTGAAAAAGACAGATCAATGCGTGAGGTGTATGGATTAGATAAGAACCTACGCGAGTAAACTCGCAAGAGATGATTTCCGTCTTCCGGTTATCTGATTTCCAGATTTCCGGAAGCGCGATTTCATCGCGCAAGAATAATCA
>VSOC01000288.1 GCA_009774615.1 Lachnospiraceae bacterium | reverse complement strand
GGTACTCTCTTAATGCATGTAAGTAAGTATAACAACATTCCCATGAGGAGTCCCGGCTATTAGATAAACTTGTAGTTCTGTTTATCCGATGATGCACATATACCTGGTTTAAATAAGTAATCCTTTTCGCTATAGATAGTGCTGCATGTACAAAAAAACCATCTTCAGATGACGAAATCTCCTGAAAACGAATGGCATTGTTTAAAATAAATTCTCGTTGAAATAATTTATCCCATGCCCATCCATTCCACAGATTAAACAAAAAATCCTTAATCTCTGTAGGAGAAAATACACCTCGATGTTCTAAATCTCTTGCTATGGATGATGAATATGGTTCATATCTATATTCCTGAATATCTTCGCAAAATTGATCTTCCCTAAACACACAAATTTCTGCATGATAATTCTCTGCACGCAGATAGATTTCCTGAAGCATTTCCTGTTCAAACACATCATCTGCATCTAAAAAAATCACATACTTCCCCTTTGCATTATCCAGTCCAAGATTGCGTGATGCTCCAGCCCCCAGGTTTGATTTATTGGATAAAATGATGAATCGATTGTCTTTTTTATGGTATTTATTTAAAATTGACAACGTTGAATCTTTTGACGCATCATTAATACATATAATCTCAATTTCATGCAGTGATTGGTTGAAAAGACTATCTAAACATTCCTGCAAATAGCTTTCACCATTATAAATTGGAATAATTACTGAAATTTTTATCATTATATTCCTCTTCTTTTTAAAACTTTTTTTACTTGATTTAAATAGGCAAACCCATAACGCTCATCTGGTTCTAAATAATTACCTTCTCCCCACTCATTCCATGCATTGATAAACAAATAGGTATTACCTTCTGTCCTGCTCAACTCTATAGAGCGCCTTAAACATTTTCCGAAACTTCTTGGAGAAGAGCCTCTGGTTATTACTGCCCGCTCCCCTCTTCTGGGTGAATCATCAAAATCCACAAATACTGTCCTAAACTGATTCTTTCCATGAGGACGTTGTATCATCTGTTGATTTACCTTCTGATAGCTGATAGAAGAAACAGCGAAACGATTCCAAAATACACTTTTTATCTTTTTGGGTTTCAGAAAACTTACCGAACGCATAGCTTCTCCTCTCGACTTATTTGGCTCAAAGTCTACCGAAGCATTTACCCAACAGCTTTTATCTGCATGATCGCGCCATGTATCCATAGATACGATAAAAATTCCTGAAAAACCATCTTCTTTTGCACATGCATTCCAATAACGAAGCATATCATTAAAGCGTGAGATATTTCGCAAACGATAAATCAACAGTACTGGGCAATTATTCTCCTTTATGTAACGCTTGTCCAAAAAGAACGGACGGAAATAATGATAATGTGCCTTCCATTCCTCTTCACCACCATAGTTTTGAGGAATTAAGATTTCCTTCTCTCCACCCGCGCCATGCCATGTCTTTGTCCATGGCTCATTAGCCCAGGAAAAGCAATAATGGAAATTTATATTTTTATTATTCAACAACATCTGAACAGGTTTTTCTAATACCATTCTTCCACCGAACCAGTAATGATAAAAACAAAAACCATAAATTCCGGCTCGCTTTGCCAGACCCATCTGCCATTCCATTACATCTTCATCCAGGAGATTATAATAATTATTATGTAATGGCTTTCTTGGCTGATTATGTCCCCAAAATAATGGCTTTGCCTTTTTTACATTAACCCATTCGGTAAAGCCTTTCCCCCATGCAGTATTGTTTTCTGGAATCTCATGAAATTGCGGTAAGTAAAAAGTAATCAGTTTCATTTTATATGCTCCATATAACTTCTTCTAACGAGATAATTGGACAATTTACCTTTTCTGCTAAGATAGTTTTAATTGATTCAAAGGAAGAATAGGGGGTAACAATGATTGCATCTATTTCTGGCAGATTATCATCAGGAAAATATACTTTATCAATTCTTGCTATTGAACAGCAAATATCCCTGTCGATCCCATAATCAATATAAATAGAACTTTCTGAAAGTTCTTCGGAAAGGCGATTTGCTAATTCAGCCATTCCATAAATTGCAATATGGTAATAGCCCATTTCTTCAAAATATGTAGCTATGCTCTTTCCTTCATTTTTAACTTCTAGCCAATGGTTTAAAAGTTGAAAATGGTCAGAAAGTACTTCAATACGTTGTTTCAAACCATCTATTTTCTGACTTTGATTTTTTTTGACAAAATATATTGTTGTCAAACTGCCTATAGCAACAGCAAACGTTTTAAATGATAATTTCATGAAAACAGTTTTCCACCTCTTTTTTCCAATTCCCACATATAATAATTTTCTACAATTCCAATCTGATCAACTTTATGACCAAATTGAATTGTTCCTAAATCTACAATATCACTTTTCATTACAGGATGCTGCAAAATCTCTTTTAATTCTGGCTTTGGCGTAATTCCATCTTTTTCCATCATACTAATTTCTTCAAATTCTTCTGGCGTATAAGTTCCCCAATTTAATATTTTAGTAAAAAATATTTCATCAACCCCAAGTTCTATCCCCCATTGTACAAAGTCAACCATTTCCTTATAATTTTCTTTTTGTACTACAAAATTCATTCGAAAATAACTCAAATCACCTTTACGCCGAAGTTCCGATGCAAACTTCATATTCTGCTTTAAAACATCAAAATTTCCCCTTCGTATATGCTGATAAAATATATGCCGTTTTTATCAAGTACATTCCCTATTCCTTGCGAAACAAGTGAAGGGCAACAATTTATAGCTATTTCATTCGCCAAGAACTCCAAATGATTTAACACAGTCTTACATTTTAAATCATAACAAGATTTATCAAATATTGTTTGACGTAACATGATAGATGGCAATTCCAAGAAATCCTTATAATCGATAAAATCTATATTTTTTATCAATCCATGTCCTGATAAATACTCTTGAATTTCTTCATTTTTTGCTATTGCAATAATAATATAGTATTCTTTCCAATCTGATATATTATTTGGAAGATAAACAGCTATATTATTTAAAAGTTCCTGTTTTCTATAAGAATCAATAAAAATATCTATTTTCCACGGAAGATTATGTTCCAATAGAAATTTAGACATATTTCCAGTTCCCCATATAGCTATCTTCCTATCTTGAGGAATAAAAACTTCATCTAAT
>VSOC01000287.1 GCA_009774615.1 Lachnospiraceae bacterium | reverse complement strand
AATCAATCTACGTTAGAAATAGTGTAACACAAAGGAATAGAGTAGGCAAGCCATTGCGTTAGCAATTTGGTACAATATTAGGCAGGATAGGAGGGGTATTATGGCATTACATGTTTATACAAGTGAGAAATTTATCCCCCAGGAAATACGACTGGTTTTATGGGGGGATAGCTATTTTGATACACATACCTATTTATCAACCGATCCCTTAGTAACTGACATACTGTGGACAGTAGACAAAGCGAAGTATAACAATAAGAACTCTTTTATAAGCAGAGTGCCGGAGATAGGGGCTTTAAATAAGAACTATCTTAGCAGTGGTACAAAAACGCTGTTAAATATTATCAATCACCCGGATATTTGTTTCAGCATTGAAACTTGCGGGGGTAATGCTTTAGATTTTATTCCTTATCTACATTCCGGCAATATATTATGGAGGTTAGCTGTTTTAAATTATGCGGGAGATTCAACGGAATGTGATATCATCTTAAATGGCAGCAGGCAATACACAAATATTTTCCGGTTTTTGGAAACATTAATGGATGGGGGTAATTTTTATGAGCCTGACCTTGAATAGAGAAATAGGAGGAGTAAAGTTTGAAGTTGATTTTAAGGATAAAGTTTGTGTTATGATGGGATTTTCCGGAACAGGCAAAACCTATTTGCTGAGAACATTAAAGTCCTGTTTAGATGCTCAGGAGATATCTTGTCTGTATATCTCTCCTGGTAATCTCAGCGAATTAGGAGTATCTGTATCTGATTTGAAAGATTTAATTCAGAGAAATCATCCAAGAGTCGTTTTGTTTGACAATGCCAGTTTATATCTTACAGATACATTATTTCAAGCTGCATTTATGGTATGTGATTATATTGTTGTTGGTACAAATTATCTAAATCATACCAAGTTGAAAGATTGCGGTTATTATGCTATTGATTTTACATCCGATGTTTTACGGGTAATGAGGGAGAGTTATGCCTGAAATTTATGTTTTTGAGGATAATGGACCAGAGGATGGCCTTGTGGAGAAGGGGATGCTTATAACGCCCAGCAGCACGCTGCTTTTAAATTCCTGTAATGGTCATACTATGCGGTTTCTTAATGGCAGTACACATACATTAGATAAGTTAAAGCGGATAATGCAGCGAGATGGAACGGAAACTTACTATATTGTATTTTACGATGTTTCGCCAAATAATATAAATACCGTAAATGGATATAGGGATTTAGTGATCCGATGCAAGTCCTTTAAAAATGTTTATATTCTGCCTATTATTTGTATTGAGTATTTTTTAGTACATATGTTAAGAGATATGAAGGTATTGCAATGTGGAGTTAAGTTAGAGCCGTTTATTCATTATTTGGTGGATGAATTTGATTGGAATAAATTTTTAAGTGAATATAGGGAAGGCGAATTTTTGTTCACCTATAAGGAAAATTTAAAGAACAAAAAATTACCTGGTGCGATAAAGTCTTTAGAAAAAAGTTATAAATATATCCTGGAAAAACAGCTTTATGTATGTTTGAACAACCATAATAGTGAATCAAGAAATAACTGTGGGTGGTTTTATAAGAATGACTGTAATTGTGAGGGATGTTCTTTTAGTCAAAAATATACAAAAGCTTATAAGGCCGAGCGATTAGTGTCATCACTGCCCATATTTACGATAATATCAAGAGAACACAAAATGCTTTTAAAATGTTATGGTATTGATACAGAACCTGTGTCCTTAGATAAAGCGGTTCATAAGCAGGCTGATTTTTATAAGCGATTATCTGAAAATATGGGGTTTACAAATATATTCAGTGCAGATGTAATTGATACACCAGATATAAAATTATAGAGAATGGATGATACAAAGGAGTTACCATGAAACAAACCCAATGGAGAATACAGGCCAAAAAAGCTGATTTTGAGGCCATCGGTGCAGAGTTTGGCATCAGTGCGGTGACGGCGCGGCTGATCAGGAACCGGAACGTGACCGGAAGCGAAGCGATTAACCGCTACCTGAACGGAAAAATTGACGCGCTCTATGACCCTATGCTTTTGCCGGATATGGAAAAGGCACTTTTGCTTTTAAAGCAGAAAATCGAAGAAGGAAAACCCATCCGCATTGTGGGCGATTATGATATTGACGGGATCTGTTCGACGTATCTGCTCTACCGTGCACTCTGCCGCGTGGGGGCGAGGGTGGATTATGAAATCCCGGATCGGATTAAAGACGGCTACGGGATTAACGCTTCGATTATCGAGGCGGCGGCAGAGGATGGGATTGATACGATTTTAACCTGTGATAACGGGATTTCTGCCATCGACCAGGCAAGGCTTGCCAAGGATTTGGGGATGACCATGATTATCACCGATCACCACGATATCCGCCAGGACGAATCCGGCGGGGATCTCCTCCCGGCGGCTTCGGCTATCGTCAATCCCAAGCGCCGGGACAGTGCCTACCCTTACCCGGAAATCTGCGGCGGGATGGTTGCCTATAAGCTGGTGAAAGGCTTATACCAGCTTTTTTCTGTCCCCGAAGCAGAGTGGGAGGATCTTATCGAGTTTGCCGCCCTGGCTACCGTGGGCGATGTGATGAAGCTGCAGGATGAAAATCGGATTGTGGTTAAAGAAGGGTTAAAGCACATTGCCAGGACGCAAAATCTGGGGCTGCGCAAGTTAATCGAAAAAAATAATCTGAACTCTGCCCGGATAACCGCCTATCATATCGGCTTTGTGATTGGGCCGTGCTTAAATGCCAGCGGTCGTCTGGAAACGGCAAAGCTGGCGCTTTCCCTGCTGCTTTCCGAAGATGAAGGGGAAGCCGACGAACTTGCCGGAAGGTTAAAAGAATTAAATGATATCCGCAAGGAGATGACTGCAAAAAATGTGGAACTTGCCGCCGATATCGTAGAACGGGAGTACGCCGATAACTGGGTGCTGGTGGTCTTTTTGCCGGAATGTCATGAGTCATTAGCAGGGATTGTCGCCGGAAGGCTCAGGGAGCGCTTTTATAAGCCGGCGATTGTCTTAACCCGGGGAGAAGAGTCCGTGAAAGGTTCCGGGCGTTCCATTGAAAGCTACCATATGTTTGAGGCCCTGGTGGAGGTTCAGGATCTCCTGCTGAAATTCGGGGGCCATCCCATGGCGGCAGGGCTTTCCTTAGCGGAAGAAAATATTGAAGCCTTTCGC
>VSOC01000286.1 GCA_009774615.1 Lachnospiraceae bacterium | reverse complement strand
TTATCTTTGCATTCCCATCCCGGGTGGTCCCCTTTTCAATTGCTATCCGGGTCCCTTTTCAAATGTTAGATGCACTTTGTGATTATGCGGTATAGATAGGAGGATTGGTGAGCTTGCCTTGACTTAAAATCTTTATGTTTTCTTGTGGCTTTCATATCGGTGGGAGCTTTTTTTTGAACCATGCGTCCAAAGACAGTGTGGTTGTATGAGTTGCTTGACACCTGCAAGGCGTGTGGCGGAAGAAAAGGGATGTTCGGGCCTTGGAATAAAAAATACGAGCCAACCGAAGGGAGGTCTGGAGATTTTTTATTCCAAAGCCAAGAGAATATCCCTTCGCCGCACGTTCAGTCAAGTCAAGCAACCCATATAGACCCGCTTGTCAATGGTACGCCCTGACTCAAAATGGCTCCCCCGGTAAGAAAGCCCAAGAAAACATAATCGTCCCTGCCGCCACATTAGCGGCGGCAGCGGAAAGAAAAAAATAAAAAGACGGAAATGTAATCCCGCTGAGGATAATGTCCGCGCATAGGGAGCGGTACGGCATCGCCGATCCGTGGAAGTGCGCGGTCTTTATCCGCGTGGATTGAAATCAACGGGATGCGGGATGTGCAAATGCCGGGGCAGGTGAAAGGCCGTCTCTTACTTTCACTCTCACCGGTTTTGTATATCCGGCATACCGTTTGGCAACGAAAGATAAAATGGACGGCCATTGCAAACAGGTTTCGGCAATGCGATAAATAGTCCCGCAAAAGGGATAGTGTCCGGATGATGTCCTCCCAATCGTTCTATCAGGAGGACGGCATACGGTCTCTATCCGCGTGGACCTGTCAGGCGGGACATGGGCTTGCAGTATGTCCGTGTCGGAACGTGGCCTCCCGGACACATCCCCGGCACTGTCTGATGCAAGCCGATGTCCCGCCACGTTTGCCCATGCCGATAAAAATCGCTATCTTTGCAGCGTCTAAACGTGTCTTTTTCGTACTGAAAAAGAGGATGCGGTTACAAGGTTGAAAATTGGCCATAGTCCAAAATCAGACCTTGTGGGGGCAAAAAGAGGCAATTAAAAATCAAAAACAGATGTTAAAAATCAAAAATTCAAATACCTCCGTTTGCGGCAACTTTCTCAATCAGTACGAATTAAGTACAATTACGTTACATAGACACACTAAAATCCAGCAAGTTACGTCGTATATCACAAATTTTATGTAATTCTGGTGTTCGCACTGTTTCTTTACCTATAAATATCAAGGAATAACCCTTGTCTGCTAAATTCAGTCGTTCAAAAGCCTTAACTAAAGCGATATGATTCTTTCTCGGTTCTATACGGCTGACATACAACAAATATTTGTCAGGGAAATAGTGAGGTTTATTCCCTTGAATGGAAATAAAATCATGTGAAATTGCATTAGGGGTTATTATGATTCTATTTTCCTCGATTCCATAATGAAAAGAAATCCTTTTTCGTGAATAACTTGAGACAGTGCAAAGTAAGTCTGCTCTTTTTGCCGATAATTTAAAAAGTAATGCTTTTGATATTCTATAATTAAATGGAAAATATTGTGGGAAATCAACGAATAAGATATCGTGAAGGGTAACTATTGTTTTGCAGCTCTTAATTATTGGCGAGATATATTGGAAATGGGCAACGTCTATATTATATTTCTTTACAATATTTGGAATTTCAAAAAGAAGTCTATATATTCTATTCCTTGAAGTTAATGAGACATAATGGATATTATTACCCTTTCCAAATATAGCTCGTAATTTTTCTACATCTGCGGCAACGAAATAAAAATCAATATCAATAGCTAATGACGGAAGAATCTGATACAATCCTTGTATATATGTAGTTATACCCTGACTTATCCCAAAATCAAAGCAATGGCAGTCAACCAAAAGTCTCATGTATTATATTCTATAGTTAAAATTGGCACTCTATTCCTATTTAGACGAGTTATACATTTAAACCAGCCTTTTCGTAACAACTCGAATTATGAAAGCTGTTAAACAAGTAGCAAATGCAAGCGGAGAAATATGAAACGAATAATACAGTGAGGATTTAAAACGCGATATAAATCGCTTTTTTTTTGTCTCAATATCTTCTTCTTCAAAGATTGACAAGTTATGGCCAAGAGTATGGTCAATAACCATAAGATTAGACATTTTCCTTGAATAATCCAACGAGAATTTTGAATCAATACCATATAATCTAAGATTTTCATCGAATCGTACTATTCGATTCGTAATAAGATTAATTCTTACACACATCCCACTCATTATCCCTATAAACTTTTTTGAAGAAATTATACCGTGTATATTTGTTTCATAAGGGAATTTACCACGATGCAAATATCTTTTTGCTGGACTCAGAACTGTACCATTATGGATAATTCTAGGAATAAAAAGGTTTATATCAGGACACTGCTCAATCCCATATAGAACTTTATCGACATATTCCGAAGTAATCATAGAATCTTGATCAAAAATCATGATATAGTCAGAATCCTTATTGTTATCGGCAATTCTATTATAAGCGAAAGATAAAGGGGCATTTGTAGGATAATGATAGTAAGCTGAATTTGCATAGATGTTATTTAACACTTCTTTATCCAACATTGGAATAGGAGAATTATCCCAGATGCATAATTTTATAATGCCGCTATATCTATCTTTGTATCTTAAAAAGGATTTTAAAGATTCTGAAGATTCCAAATCTTGATTGTATAATACTATCAGAAGGACTAATTTCATTTTATTTAAGTAACTAGTGAAACTTGTTTTAATTTAGTTCAATGAGATTCTGCTTGAAAATAAAAGAGGATAAAATATACACTGAAATAACGCTGACTATAATCTTACCTATCCGCTCAGCATTTTTTCCGTTAAACCATTTTAAAGCACAAGGATAGAGAAATATTTGTACCGTTCCAAATAGTTCGGAGAGACGAAATGAAATAACATAAATGGATAAAGAATAAATTATCAATCCAATTATACCAACCTTTATAAACAATATGCAAGAAGGAAATATTAGTTTAATTCGATTATATCGATAAATACATGCTAAGCATGAAATCATCTGAAGCAATGGATAAGGCGAAAACATATTTAATCTAAAATCAGATTGGTCAAATGCCATTTCATCTCCTTTTACTAACTGTATTCCATATAATATTTTGGAAAGACCCAATATTTCCATTATATTAATTTTACAAATATTAAGAA
>VSOC01000285.1 GCA_009774615.1 Lachnospiraceae bacterium | reverse complement strand
AGCTGCCCCTCAATTCCTGTGATAAGCTCCGATGCAGTCCTGCGGATTGTATCAAGGGAAGATTTCAGTTCCTTCATATCACGCCCTGATGACCACCCCGCTATATAATGAAAGGAGTAGTCAGAAGTATCAATTCCGAAGCGGCTGCAAACTGTAAACGCTATCCCCTCGGCTTCCACCTCTTTGGTGTTCCTGTCCTTTGCGGGCGCAAGGATATCCTTATTGATTTCCTTATCATGCAGCATAGAATGGGCGGTTTCATGCACCATCGTCTTTAAAGTCTGGCTCTCGCTCATGCCCTCCTGCACCGCAATCCGTTTTTCTGTAGGGCTGAAGAAACCTTTTGAATCTCCGGGTATATCCTCAAAGCTGATTGGAACCGGGGCAACATAGGTGACTGCCTTAACAAAGTCCTCGTACCCCTCCACTGTGGACAGAAGCTCTTTTGCCTCCAGTTCCGGGATTGGCTCTCCTGATGTTTGCTTGACATCAAACACTGATACCGCACGGAAAGCGGGGATTTTAATCTCCACTTCCTCCGTCTGCGGCATCCCGTCCTGGTCAAGCATGATTTCCCCGGTCACAGGGTCTAACTTATCCCGTTCCTCTTTGATTTTGTAAGGGGCAGGGGCAAGGATACGGATTCCCTTCTCCCCCTTGTTTACATGGCGGTTGAAATTTTTCTGCCATGCCTGGTAGCCTGCGACCAGACTGGCGTCAGGGCGCTGTAAGGCTATCAGGAGCGTGTTGTTGACACTGTAATTATGGAATTTAGACATGGTGGAGAGGTAGTTTTTGTACTTCCCGCTCTCAAAAAGTTCTTTTAACCCTTCCTCCAGCTTGTCAGTGATCTCCTTTACTTTCTGTTTTTCTGTTTTTGCGTCTGCCATATTTTCAATCCTTTCTTTACATGAAAAAAAGACAATCTGATGTAACTGTCTTTCTCCCTGAAAACAAAAAAGCAGCGAACTGTTCTCTGATCTGAAAACAAATTCACTGCTTTACTGTCTGTGTTATTTCGTTACTGTGATTATGCCAGCACAGGCTCTCTTTTTCTAATGACAGCCTCTACTTCTTCAATAGTCTTTTCTACACATTCTGCTATCTGCTCTAATGTATAGCCTTTCCTGTGCATATTCATTATTACGCCTGCTATGGCATTATCTGTTGCATTTTCCCTGATTCCCTGTGAAAGATTACACATAGCGCTCATATCCTTTCTCAATTTGTCATCTACCGGAATACTATACTCTGTTCTTATAATTCCTAATTTTTCATCAACGGTCAACTCCATTGAAAGCAACGTACTCAGCAGACGGTGCAGCTCATACTTCTCATCATGCTCTGGAAGTTCATTTGCTATACCGATCAGGACAATATTCAGCAGGTCAAGCCCGCCTTTCCACGGATAGGAACCAAGCAGATCGTCTTTCGCAAGATGCACATAAGCCATACTGCTTTCGTCCATGCCCATACACACCCAAATACTGAATACACGCCTGATGTCATTATAGTTTGTCTTGACAAAATCCCTTTCCTTTTGCGAGGAAACAAGGCGGCTCACATAGAAAACTGCCCTGTTCAGGATATGGTAACTTGTCGGTTCATCCTTCTGTGCTTCCACGTTCACAATAACCTGTGAGATACCGTCTTTCATCCGCACATAAAAGATAATGTCAAACCTTACAAGCCCCTCGTTAATCTCCGCATTTTCCGTATTCATTCCAACAATGCGCTGGCCGTTTTCTTCCTTTCCGGCATTGGTCAGACCTGGCTCTACTGGAACCACACCGATCAATGGCTCTCCCTCGATATAGGACACCACTTCTTTCGGGTTCATTCCCCGGAACTCATCAACGGTCTTTACCAGGATATGCGCCAGAATGATCTTATTACCCAACAGGCGTTTTGCCTTATCATCATATTGTGCGTCCTGGTCTGCTGCGCTGACCGCATTTTTAATTTCAGTGTCTATTGACATATCCACAGCCATAACCTCCTTTTGCTCACTTGCAGGAAATGTAAAAGCCATTCCCCAAAGGTATATGACCTCTAAATCATTATACCTTGAAATTCCCGCTAAATCAATCGGAACTTTTTAGATGACATGTCAGAAACAGTTGGAATCTCAAATATTATAAAATCGTTATAGCGTTTCCTCCTTCCCCTTCGCTTTTTCAATACTCAGTTTGTCTGTTCCAGACACCTTCGCCTTGAACGCTTCCAGTTTCTCTCTCAGCGATGTCCGCTGCACAGGCTTGTCAGCCATTGCCGCCGCCAGTTTCGCCCCCTGCGGTTTTCCATTGTCCACTGCGTAATTATGCCTTGCGTTTTCTACCGGGTATGGAATCGGCATATCCATAGAGCTTTCTCCTGTTTCCGGCTTTATGGAAGCCTCTTCCTCCTGCCCTGACTTCTGGACATCATGTCCAGAAGTTTCCTGTCCTTCGTTTTCTTCCTCCGGCGCATCATCCATGCCGAGTGCGTCATCACCTTTTTCGTCCATATTGAGCAGGGCATTTAAGGCGGATAAGCGTTCCAGCTTCTCCGCAAGTTCCGCTTCCTGTGCGAATGGCTTTGTAACCTCCACTTTTGCGGTTTCAAGCTGACGCTCCACTGTTTCCAGTTTCGTCTGCGCTTCAGCAAGCTGTTTCGGCATGGATTCCAGTGCGTGGTTGATACGGGCAATATTGCCGAGCGGGTCAGAGCCGATCTCAAGGTTATGGGAAAGCTGCCCCTTCAAATTCATCACAAATTTGTGGTTAAAGGAATCAAAGGACACCGCCATCTTAAACCCGGCGTATTCCCCCACTGTGGCAGGCACATTGACGGTTTTCGTTTCCTTGCACATTTCCACAAGTGCGGCCCCGGCTTCTTTTTTATCCGTATAAGCCTTATCCCCGACTTTCATAAAAAACTGTTCCTTATCTGCCGGAAGGTTTGCCTTCGCTGTCTGAATGTCAGCCTCCATGCCGCTGGTCCTCTCTTTCAGAGTGGCTATCTGCTGCGGATAACGCTTTAAAATATCGTCCTCAAGTCTGTATTTCTGGCTTGTGTGGTTTCCTTTCATCAGCTTTAACTTTGACACCTGAATATCGAGATCCATTTTTTCCTTGATGTAGGGATTGCCCGTTGCAAGGGCTTTTACCTCCGCATAAGTGAGCGCCGCTTCGTCCACGTCCTCACAGCTACGCACCGGGTACTTGCTCGTCATAATCTGCCCGAGGAATTTCTGCTT
>VSOC01000284.1 GCA_009774615.1 Lachnospiraceae bacterium | reverse complement strand
TTTTCAACTTCAATAATAAAAAAGTTTCTGATAGTCTGAAGGGGATGTTTTCAGAAATCGGATTTGAAGGAATTTTTTCAGTTGAGTTTCTTGTGGGCGAAAGAGATGAAGTGTACTTTTTGGAAATAAATTTCAGAAATTCAACCTGGAGTTACGCATCAACAAGGGCAGGAATGCCACTACCGGTTCTGTGGGCGGAAGGAATGATTTCTGGACACGCAACCCGGAAAGTTAAAAAGATTCCAACAGGTTTTACCGCTATGGTAGAGTTTGATGATTATAGAAACCGTGTAAAATGCGGAAAAATTAGTTTGATAAAATGGCTTAATGACTTAAGAAACGCAAGATGCAGATTTTGTTTAGGAAAAAAAGATCCACTTCCATTTTTAATTATAATATTTAGTAAGATTAAAAGAAAAATTAGATCGGGGAAAGAATAAATGAAGAAATTAGAAAGATTAAAAGAACATATGGTTTTTTTGACTTCTGTGCTGGTTGCGGTCAGTATAATAATATATGGCTATATTTGCAGTAATACGTTAAATTTTGTTTCAGGAAAGGTAATGAGATTTGTTAGCGATCAGTTTGGCTGGCTTTACATAGCGTTTGTTTTTTTCCTTTGCTGTTTTATGGTATGGCTTGCGTTTGGGAAATATGGGAAACTCCGGTTAGGAGAAGAAGGGGAAAGACCAGAATACACGAATTTTACCTGGTACGCGATGCTTTTTTGTGGGGGAACAGGAATAGGTCTGGTGTTTTGGAGTATCGCGGAACCATTGTCTCATTATGTTGCTCCACCTGGAGAGATTGTGGGAGGTACTATTGAAGCCGCCAATTTCTCAATTAGAACATGCTTTCTTCATTGGGGAGTTACACAATGGGTGTGTTTTGCGCTTGTCGGGTTAGGAATAGCCTATTTTAGATTTAGGAAAAATCAAAGTTCACAGATCAGCAATTTGCTATTACCAGTAATTGGAGAGAAGGCTTCCAAAGGGTTTTGGGGGAAAGTAATTGATATTTTCGCGGTAACGGTGTCGTTTGCGGGGGTAGCGACATCTTTGGGGTTGGGAGTAATGCAGATATGCGGTGGTTTAAATTATCTTTTCCAAATTCCAAACAATAAGAGTAGCTGGTTTATAATTATTTTAGCTATTACATGTGTTTTTACAGCCAGTTCTATAAGTGGTGTCAACAGAGGTATAAGGATTTTATCAAATATTAATACATTTTTAGCTTTGTTGTTATTATCTTTGGGATTCTTTATAGGCCCCCATATGAAAATTCTTAACACATTAGTTAACGGATTGGGGCAGCACTTACAAAATTTTGTTGGAGACACTTTAATGATTGATCCATTTGATGACAATACATGGATTATGAATTGGAGAGTATTCTATTTTGCGTGGTTTATCGCATGGACACCTTTTGTCGGAACATTTATCGCGAGAATTTCGCGAGGAAGAACAATAAGGGAATTTATTATAGGGGTTGTTGTAATCCCGTCCGTTTTTACTTTTATATGGTTGTCAGTATTTGGAACAATCGCGTTATATGTGTCTGGAAATTGGAGCCTGAATGAGTTGACAAATATAATTGCCTCACCAGAAACAGCTGTATTTATTATATTAAATGAGTATCCTCTAAATGGAATAATATCAATACTGATTATAGTATTGCTGGCAATATTTTTTATTACATCAGCGGACTCGGCAACATATTCTTTAGGAATGATGACCTCCGATGGTAATCTAAATCCTCCGGTGTATAAAAAAATTGTTTGGGCAATTATTGAATCGACAATTGCGTATGTTTTACTGTCAGCTGACAGTCTGAAACCATTGCAAACTATTTCTATAGCGGCTTCCCTGCCATTTCTATTTATAATGATCGCAATGTGTTTCTCTTTAGTAAAGGAACTAAATAAGGAAAGTGATGTGTAGAGGGTTATCGAATGGCTGAGAAAAAATTAAATGGAACAGTAATCGTAACGTACAGATGCAACGCCCGATGTACCATGTGCAACAGATATAAAGCCCCGTCCAGGCCAGAAGAAGAGATTACAGTAGAAACAATAAAAAAGTTACCCAAAATGTATTTTACTAATATTACAGGCGGAGAACCTTTTATCAGAACAGATTTAAAAGATATTGTAAGAGAATTATATAAAAAATCTGATCGTATTGTGATATCGACCAATGGATTTTTTACTGACCGGATTATTGACCTTTGCAGGGAATTCCCTGATATTGGAATTCGTATATCAATAGAGGGACTGGAGCAGACCAATAATGAGATACGTGGATTAGCTGATGGTTATCAGAAAGGTTATCAAACTCTGAAAACTCTTGTCAAAATGGGAATGAAGGATATTGGTTTTGGTATGACCGTCCAAGATAAAAACGCTCCCGATTTAGTGCCACTTTATAGAATTTCAGATGAAATGGGAATGGAATTCGCGACAGCTTCCCTTCACAACAGTTTTTATTTTGTAGAGGCCAAAAATATTATTCATAACCGATCTATGGTAGCACATCATTTTGAAAAGCTGATCAATGAACTGTTGAAAAGTAAAAGTCCTAAAAAATGGTTCAGAGCTTATTTCAATCATGGACTGATTAACTATATCTATGGACAGAAAAGACTATTGTCCTGTGATATGAGTTTTGATACCTTTTTTATTGATCCCTATGGCGATGTTATGCCCTGCAATGGAACCAAAGATAAAGAAGTTATGGGAAATCTAAACAAGCAAAACTGGGAGGAATTATGGAATAGCAAAGAGGCGGAATGTGTTCGGGCGAAGGTTCGTTGTTGTGACAGGAACTGCTGGATGATCGGTTCTGTCTCACCTGCGATGCATAAATATATTTGGATACCGGCCTGGTGGGTAGCGCGCCATAAGATAAGGTTTTGGACAAAGAAAAAGTACTCTATGTATGAAAATAAAGTTGTGCGGGATTATCGAGATGGTAAGGTGACGAAAGAAGAACTTGATAGATGTTCTACCTGCAGTTTTAATGCGATAATTAAGGATGGATTAAGCGATGCTTCTAAAGAGCAATTGAAATATAGGAGCGGGGAAGAAATTGTTGATGAGGATATAAAAACGCAATTTTAAGAATGCTATTTGTATATGTTAATATCTTGAATCATCATAATAAAGCGGAGAAATACTTATGAAGGTTAGAACTAGAGAATTATGGTTTTATAGTGCGTTTGGATTAACACTTCTTAGAAACTTTGTGACAAATTCGATTT
>VSOC01000283.1 GCA_009774615.1 Lachnospiraceae bacterium | reverse complement strand
AGGTAATACTAGTAATTTTATTTAAAATAGTGTATAATCAATAGAACTCTTACAGAGAACAAAACATATAAAATGATATAGGATAATCACAGGAAAAATAATCCATTTTCAATGCAAAAAAGAACGGGTGAATGTATGCATAAATTTTTAAAGTCAGTAGGTTTCCGAACGTGCCAAACGAAAAAAGAGGAAGAAGAATTATTGAGTATGCTGCTGAATGAGGGAGTAAAGACAGAGCGTTTGGTGATCCCTGGCGATGCAGTGTTTGCAGAATATCGATGTGAATTGGCTCCTGGCATGGGAATCGGCTTAGTGGGAGAAGAGTGTCCTGATGGGACATTCCATTTAGAGTACTATTTCCCGTATTTGGATGGAGATTATATCAGCTCCCAGGAAGAATGCATGATACAGCGGCATACGGAAAGGGAGACGTATGCAGGGATGCTAGATGAATATAAAGTAGGAATCTCCCTGATTTTTTACGTCACTAATTCCATGGAGTATCGGCAGAGAAAGTTAAATGAAAAACCAAAAAAAGTAAAATCAGTGATGCTTTCCGGCTTGTCTGCAGAGGGGAAAATCCTTCTTCCTATTAAGAAGACGGAGAAGCAAATTGAAATGGCAAAGGTAGCTTCCATGAACCGAAACAGTTTATTGGAGGCTGCAAAGCATGGGGATGAGGATGCCATGGAATCCTTAACGATTGAAGATATTGACTTATATTCCAAGGTTTCCAGGCGTTTGGTTAAGGAAGATGTGTATTCTATTATTGAAACTTGTTTTATGCCTTACGGAATAGAATGTGACCAATACTCCATCATTGGGGAAATCAAGGACTGCCGAGTGATGGTGAACCGGATTACGAAAGAAGAAATTTATAATTTAGCTGTTGACTGCAACGACATCATCTTTAATGTGGGAATTAATAAAAAGGATTTGCTGGGAGAGCCAAAGGCTGGGAGACGGTTTAAAGGGCAGATTTGGATGGTTGGGAAGTTAAATTTTGCGGCATCTTAAATGTGCTGACGGAGATATCCTGCAAGTATCCTGAAAGTCTAAACAGCAGCACACAGCATTGAAAAATGATAACTGCATATTTTATCGATATGGCGTTTCTTTATCCCAACAGGGAGAATAGGAACGCCGCTTTTTTTGATATTAATAATGTTTTTTCATTGTACTCAAAAATCTACCGTCCGTTCAGCCGCGCCATTCGCAAAAACGTGCCTGCGGCACTCTCCGCTGCTTGCACAGCTCCTTTTGCTCATAAACGGGCGCTTCCTCAGTGGAAATCGATAAAGGAAAATTCGTGCGAACACATTTGAACCTGCGGTACAGGTTGAAAATATGGCAAATGTTCTTTGAATTAAAAAATAAATTTTTCTGTCACACAGAGGGAACCATACAGTCTAATTAAACATACGGAAAAAATTTTGCCCAGGAGTGCCGCAAAATTTATGGACAGGAATGATAAGATTTTCTGTAAATATTCCGTTGCAAATCTCATTCGCACTTCAGAAAAGAGGACCTATGAATCCATTCACCAACGAAGAATTACTGGATCTGATTCAAAAAGCCACCGCGGGAGACAAGCCGTCCCTGGAGACGGTGATGCTCAGTGTGCAGGATCTGGTATTCAATCTGTCCCTTCGTATGCTGGGGACCTTTCCTGATGCGGAGGATGCCTCTCAGGACATTCTTTTAAAGGTCATGACCCATCTGTCATCTTTTAAAGGGGAGAGTTCATTCTCAACCTGGGTATTCCGTATTGCGGTTAATCATCTCAAGGACTATAAAAGGCATATGTTCGCCCAGTTTCCTTTAAGCTTTGAATTCTATGGGGATGACATCAAAAATGCCAGGACAGAGGATGTACCGGATTTGACCCAGAATGTGGAGCAGGCAATCCTTGCGGAAGAATTGAAACTGTCCTGTACCAATGTGATGCTGCAGTGCCTGGATACCGAGAGCCGTTGTATTTTCATTCTTGGAACCATGTTTCATGTGGGCAGCCGCATTGCCGGGGATATCCTGGGCATCACGCCGGAGGCTTACCGTCAGCGTCTGTCAAGGGTGCGCAAAAAGATGGCAGATTTTCTGAAAGAATACTGTGGGGAATACGGGAAGGGAAAGTGCCGCTGCGCAGACAGGGTAAACTATGCCATTCAGTGTCATCGGATCAATCCCGCACAGCTCTATTTCCAGCCAGCCACATCTGCCCAGGTGATACTGGATGTAAAGGAAGCCATGGAAGAGATTGATGACCTGTCACAGGAATTTTCCTTCTGCAGAACTTACCAGTCCCCGGAAAACCTGAAACAGTTTATCAAGGAATTTTTAAACGGGGCTTCGTTTTTTGTTGTCGGGAACAGCTAGTGTGCTGGCTCCGTGTATTTTGGAAGAGAGCCTGCAAAGCAGGAAGGAGAATCTATGGATACGCAGTTGATTTTGAGCTATCTGAAAAGCTTAAGTGAAAATAATAATCGGGAATGGTACCATGCACATAAGGCAGAATACAAAGAGGCAAACGCCCAGTTTGAGGCACTGGTGCAGGAATTGATTTTGCAGATTGGAAAATTTGACAGAAGCATTTTGCCTGGAGAGGCGAAAGAACTGACTTTTAAGCTGGTGAGGGATACCCGTTTCAGCCATGACAAGTCACCTTATCATCCGGCATTCCGGGCGCATATCGGTCCTGGAGGGAAACTGCCTGTGCCGGTCGGATACTATCTGATGATCAAACCAGGGGGACAGTCCTTCCTTGGCGGAGGGCTGTTCGCGGCTTCGTTCAAAGATGCCACTTCCATGGTTCGGGATCATATCGTGGCAAATGGCGGAGAATGGGAGAGCATCCTTCATGACCCTGAGTTCCAGAAGGAGTTTTCCGTGCGGGGAACCGCGCTGAAAAATGTGCCCGCCGGTTATGACAGAGAGCATCCGCAAGCGGAGTTTTTGAAGTTTAAAAGCTGGTATCTGGAATATACGGTCAGTGATGATATGGCCGCTGACGGGAAATGGTTTCTGTCAGAGGCAGTACGGCTGTTTCGGATTATGAAATCCTTCAATGATTTTCTTAACCAGGCATTGAAAGATTTTCAGATGCCTGCAAGATAAAGGGATTTTTTTATAGAGGCGATTCATAATGATATTGGTGACTGGGATCTCCCAGTCACCAATATTATTCCTAAATCATGAATTATACTGCATCCGGCTGGTACGATTATTTTTTAAAAGCCGACTACTACAAAATTCCACCCC
>VSOC01000282.1 GCA_009774615.1 Lachnospiraceae bacterium | reverse complement strand
TGAAAAAAATTTTTGATAAGGATAGTCAAAGGACTGGAGAAATAATTAATGGAAAATATAAAGTAGAATTATTTAATTCCAGTACTTCTAAGGGAATTGATTTTATAATTGTCATGAACACAGGTTATTTTGAAGTGATAGCAAAAGAAGTTGTATCTGTTAATTCACAAATTAAAGTATTTAATTTAGAACAGTATCAAATGCCGTTTCGTTCGATGCCATTACCTTTGGAAGATTTTATTTTTCAATCAATGCGTATGAAATAAATAATCTATAAATACAGGAGGACACAAAAGCACAATGGGAGCAAAGGTATCAGTGATTATGCCGTCATTAAATGTCGCAGATTACATTGAAGAAGCCGTGCAAAGTGTAATTAACCAGACACTTAAAGATATTGAAATTATTTGTATAGATGCGGGTTCTAATGATGGAACCTGGGAAATTTTAACCAGATTAGCAGCAGCGGACGGAAGGATAATTCTTCGCCATAGTGACCGAAAAAGCTATGGATATCAGGTGAATCTGGGAATTGCTATGGCCAGTGGGGAGTATATTGCTGTTGTGGAAACGGACGACTATGTGGATTCTAAGATGTATGAAGGGCTGTATCAGGAAGCCATTGTACATGATTGTGATTATGTGAAAAGCGATTATTTTGCCTATTGGACGCAGGCGGACAGGAAGCGTGTTTTTGTCAGAAAAAATATTTTTTTTAACCAGGAACTCTATGGAATAGTTATGGAGCCAAAATTACACTGGGAAACAGCCACGGGTGACTGGTATCTGTGGTCGGGAATTTATAAAAAGGAATTTCTAATCAGGGAAAATATCCGATTATCAGAAACACCAGGGGCAGCTTTTCAGGATATTGGTTTCCTTTGTCAGACCAATATCAAAGCAAAAAGGGTACTTTATTTAAAGGAACATTACTATCGGTATTGTATGGACAGGGATGGTGCCTCTTCTAATTCCGGAAAGGGATTACAGTATTCTTATCAGGAATTTAGCTGTTTGTGTAATTCTATAAGGGATACGATGGACAGAGAATCTGCCCAGGTGTTTTATTGCAGAATGGCAAAGTCATTTATGTGTTGTTATGGGGAAATAGAAAGCCGGGGATTACGCATAGAAGATAATGAAAAGAAAGATTATTATCAATGGTTTCAAACACAGTTAAAAACAGCAAAGGAACAGGGAATCATAAATGCTCAGGTAATCCGCCCGGAAATATGGGATAAGGTGGAAAAGCTGTTAATATCTGAGGAATACTACATAGAAAAAGTTCAGGAACGTGAAAAATACATGCAGGGGATTATTGGACAAGCAGGAGAATATCCGGTAATTATTTTTGGCTGTGGCTATTATGGCTATCAAGCCTATGGATGGCTAAAAAGACATGGATATTCGATAATGGCTTTTATGGATAATAATCAGGAATTATGGGGAACAAAAATTGATGAGTATTTCATTGAATCTCCACAGCAGATTCCTAATATGCCAGTGCATGTAAAATATTTAATTGCAAATGAACAGCATTCCGGAGAAATAAAACAGCAGTTGCTGGAACTGGGAGTAGAAAAAGAAAATATTTGTATTTATGTGTAAATAGAGTGTGAAAACGGGGGATAAAGATGCGTATGAGTATGGAAAACAAGAGAAAATCGTTTATTCTTGTTGGTGCAGGATATTATGGAGAAGAGGCACTCTGGTATTATGGAACGGCTAATGTTGCATATTTCTGTGATAATAAGAAATCAGGGAAGAGTGTAAAAGACATTCCGGTAATTCCTATTCAAAAGCTTTGTGAAATCTGGAAAGATTATGAGGTTGTTGTAACTGCCCTGGAAAATCCAGCAAGAAGTGAAATTACAAAACAATTGGAAGAAAGTGGAATAAACTACTCTTTTTATACAGCCCAGCAATTTAAAATTCAGGAGGATAATTTTGCCGGGGAATATGCATGGATGGATCGTTCAAGAAAGAGTGAGAAACTTTTACTTGTCCTGGCGGGCTATAAATCCTATTTATGGGATTCTGTATTTGGACGTTTAAGAAAATTTGTACCTCGGGATTTTGATATCTGTATATTGACTGCGGGGTATAAAAATACGGAGTTAGCCAAACGCTGTGAAAAAGAAGGCTGGTCTTATCTGTATTCAAAAGAAAATAAGTCGGCTCTGGTAATGAATTGTGCAGTCAAAGAACATCCAAATGCAAAGTGGATTTTCAAAATGGATGAAGATATTTTTGTTACGGATGGATTATTTTGGGAATTGATTCAAACTTATCAGCATGTAGAAGAGGAAAAGAAATATCGGGTTGGTTTTGCAGCACCTTTGATGGCCGTAAATAATTACGGCTATCGTCGTGTTTTAGAATATCTTGACTGTTTGGATGAATATAGAGCGCAATTTGATGATGCCTGTTATGGGAATGGAATAATTTACAGCGATCCGTTAGCGGCAAAATATTTATGGAATAAAACCTTGCCAATCGATGAATTTGCTGAACGTTTAAAAAAGAAAGAAGAAAAATATTCGGTTTGCTTTCATAAATTTAGTATTGGATGCATTCTTCTGTATCGGAGAACGTGGGAAGAAATGGGCGGTTTTAGAAATGCGCCGGAAGGCATTTTAGGAAAAGATGAAGAAGGTTTATGCGAGTTTTGTATGGCCCGGTGCAGGGCAATAATTATAGCAGAACGTGCTTTTGCAGGTCATTTTGCTTATGGGAAACAAGAAGAAGCGATGAAAGAAATGTATGGGAGAAGACTTGAAGAATTTGAATAATAGAAAAAAGAAAAATTAAAATAACGGATAAGTGTGAATGAAGTAATAGCAGTATTTTGTTTTAGGCAGAAGTAGTGTTAGCTTTAAATTTGTTCTTACCTGCGAGGATATTTTATGAAAAAAAACATATACATTTACGGTGCCCATTCCCGTGCCCAAACATTAGCTACATACATGTGTTATCTGGATAAAGACATCCATATCGAAACCTATTTCTATGATAATGATGAAGAAAATCCTGAAACGATAGGAGAAGTCCCCGTATTCTGTCTTAATAAGCATACCGATATCCAAGCATTAAATCTATCCCTGGATTATCCCGTATATTTAGGAACGAGAGGAGTTTTTCATGAAAGAATTACAGAAATTTTGAAAAAAATCGGCTTTAAAATAATAAAACCTGTAACCGTAGAGATGGATTTAACCCTCCGCAACCAATATCTGGAAAAATATTACACAAGCATTGGACG
>VSOC01000281.1 GCA_009774615.1 Lachnospiraceae bacterium | reverse complement strand
TTGTCTGTTTTTAGAGCAGGAGGGAATTTATTCCAAAAAGGTGAAGAAGAAGGGATAATATGCATTATCGGAAGTAACCCATAAAAAATTTTTTGGGTGCTTTAAATGCTTTAATAGAAACCAAAAGAAAAACAAAAATGAAAATCGAAAAAAGTAAAAACCTGAACAAAAATCTAACAAACAAAAGGAACGGATAACCACTATGCATGACTTCAAATCCGATCTGAGATTTAAGGACTTAAAACCTTTTGAAAAGAAACTATGGCTTTCCTCTCCTACAATGCATGGGGAGGAACTGGAATATATCAAAGAAGCTTATCATACCAACTGGATGAGTACCATTGGCGAAAATATTAATGTGCTGGAAAAGCAGCTTGCTGCCTATGTCGGCGTTCATCATGCCGTTGCTTTAAGCTGCGGAACTGCAGCCCTGCATCTTGCCGTCAAGCTGGCAGCAGAACGCCTCTATGGAATGCCGCGGGCAGGTGTAGGTGCACTTCATGGTCGGAAGGTATTTTGTTCAGATATGACCTTTGACGCGACAGTTAATCCGATTGCTTATGAAGGCGGAGAAGCCGTTTTCATTGACACCGAATATGACACCTGGAATATGTGCCCGGAAGCTTTAAGAGAGGCATTTAAGATTTATCCTGAAGTCAAGCTTGTGGTTCTTGCCCATCTTTATGGAACACCGGGAAAGATGGATGAGATTCAGAAAATCTGCAAAGAACATGGTGCATTAATCGTTGAAGATGCAGCCGAATCGCTCGGAGCAACTTATCAGGGGGTACAGACCGGATGCTTTGGAGATTATGCCATTGTCAGTTTTAACGGAAATAAAATCATCACCGGTTCAAGCGGAGGAGCTTTCCTTACCGACAATGAAGCCGATGCCGATAAAGTGCGCAAATGGTCAACCCAAAGCCGTGAAGCTGCTGCCTGGTATCAGCATGAAGAACTCGGCTATAACTACCGGATGTCCAATGTCATTGCCGGTGTGGTAAGAGGACAGGTGGGGCATCTGGATGAACACATTGAACAGAAACAAAAGATTTATCAGCGCTATAAAGAAGGGCTTAAAGACCTGCTGGTAAAAATGAATCCATGGGATGAAGCAAACAGTAAGCCGAATTTCTGGTTAAGCTGCCTGCTGATTGATAAAGAAGCGATGTGTGAAACCGTGCGTTCAGAAAATGAATGTTTTTATCTTCACCAGCCAGGAAAAAGCTGCCCGGATGAAATCCTGGAAGCATTAAAATACTTTAATGCAGAAGCCCGCCCGCTGTGGAAGCCGATGCATATGCAGCCGATTTACAGAAACCATCCATTTATAACTGCTATGGGAAATGGGCGGGGCAAAACAAATGCCTACATAAGTAATCCTATAGCTGATAAGCAATGTTTGGATGTTGGAGCGGATATTTTTTCCAGAGGATTGTGTTTGCCAAGTGATAATAAAATGACTTCTGTACAGCAGGATATGGTGATAGATATTATTCATAGATGCTTCAAATAATGAAGGGGATAAGTAGAATGCAACATAAGCCTTATGGTTTATACGAAAAATATATAAAACGCTTATTAGATTGTTTTATATCCTTTTGTGCATTAATTGTATTGTTTCCTATTATAGCTTTTACAGCTATTTTGGTAAAAGTGAAACTAGGCTCTCCAATTCTCTTTATGCAGGAAAGACCTGGTAAGGATGAAAAAATATTTAAGCTTTACAAATTTCGTACAATGACAAATAAACGAGATGAAAATGGTAACCTTCTTCCAGATGCAAAACGATTAACAAAATTCGGTTCTTTTCTTCGCTCGACGTCTATTGATGAGCTTCCAGAGCTAATTAATATTATAAAAGGAGATATGTCAATTATAGGTCCTAGACCTTTACTGATTCAATATCTTCCCTATTATTCAGAAACAGAAAAACTGCGTCACAGTGTAAGACCAGGTCTTTCTGGACTAGCACAGGTGAATGGACGTAATTATATTAAATGGGATAAACGACTTGCTTTAGATGTTGAATATGCTAATAAAATCACATTTCTTGGAGATTTAAGCATTATTTTTTTAACTATCAAAAAAGTATTTGGAAGAAAAGATGTGGCTGTTGATACAGAAGCAGCAGATGAGGGATATCTTGATCAAATTAGAAGGGATAAAATCAAAAAATGAATACACACGATTTAAAAACGCCTTATTTTATTATTGATAAGAAAACTCTAAATGATGGTGTTAAGAGATTAAAAAATGCGTTGAAATCATCATGGGGAAATACGATAATCGGTTATTCATATAAAACAAATTCGCTTCCATGGATTATAAAATATTTTAAAGAACAAGGATGCTATGCAGAAGTTGTATCTGATGACGAATACAATTTGGCAAGGTCTACCGGGATAGAAAAAAACCATATTATCTATAATGGTGTGGCAAAATCAAAGGAAACCTTTCTTACTGCAATTAAAGATCATGCTATTGTAAATATTGATGCAGAATATGAAATACATTGGCTTGACGAATTGCAAGGAGATAACTTTGAAATAGGAATTAGAGTCAACTTTGATCTTGAATCCAAATGCCCTGGGCAAACACAATGCGGTATAGATGGCGAACGGTTTGGATTTTGCTATGAAAACGGAGAACTAAAGAAAGCAATAGAAAAAATCAATAAAAAAGGAATAAAAATAGTTGGTTTACATCTTCATAAAAGCTCAAAAACTAGAATGCCGGATATTTATCACATAATCGCTGAAATATCCGTAGAGATAGCAAGAGCTTATAATTTAAATATAAAATACATTGATATTGGTGGTGGTTTTTTTGGTGGATTAGATAATAAGCCATCCTTTCCTGAATATTTTAACATGGTGAGTCAGGTTTTACGACAGCAATTTAATCCTGATAATACAGCACTTATTGTTGAACCGGGAATGGCATTGATTGGTGCAGCAGTCGATTATGTAACAACCGTTTTGGATATAAAAAAAACAAACCGAAACACATTTGTAATTACAGACGGCAGTCGGATACAAATCGATCCGCTTATGACGAAATCCTCCTATTTCTATGATGTAATAAAAATTGATAGTCAACATAGAGAAAAACTAAAAAAGCAGATAGTATCCGGATTTACTTGTATGGAGCATGATCGCTTATTTGAACTTAAAGAAGAAAGTCAGTTAGTTCCTGGAGATCGAATCATTTACCATAAAGTTGGTGCTTATACAATGTGCTTATCCCCATTATTTATAAAATGGTTTCCAGAT
>VSOC01000280.1 GCA_009774615.1 Lachnospiraceae bacterium | reverse complement strand
CTGCTTTCTCATAATGAATGCACTCTCCTTTTTTCTTTTTGAAATTTGCTTGAAATTCCTAATTGCATTACTGAGGTCTTCATTCTTCAGATAATTGAACTTATCGGAAGTAAATATTCGGAATTGAAAAAGAACAGTTGGTTATATCGTCTAATAATAAAGTTTTATGTGAATGTAAAATTAAGAATCGCTTAAACGACAATTAAAAAGATGTTAAAGCTTTAAAAAGCCTTCACCATTGCATAATGTTGGGGAAAATGGTATACTTTACAGAGTGTGAGAAGACTGGATTTACTCATCAGACAGGGTTTGCCTGTTCCTGTCCGATGAAATGGGGCATATAATGAATGCTTTGAAGTACGCAGAGAACGGAGGAAATAATGGAACATAATGGAAATATCACAAAGGAAGATTCCTTTTCGCAGATTTGCCGCAATATCTATGCAGGGGTAATCAGTGTAGCTATTCTGGCCATACTGGTTGTATTCCCGCTGTATTACCGGGATCATTATTTTGATATTCTGGAGTCAAAATATCAGTTTTATTATATGACTATGATTAGCATGTTTGCCGTTGTCCTTCTGCTTTCGCTGGCCTTTCTGATTGTCGATGCGCTGGAATTTAAAGCAGAACATGCAAAAGCCTGCATAAAAAAATGTTCATCAGCCTTTCCAAGGGATGTGCGGACAGCCGTGGACGTATGTTTAATTATTTTTCTTGTCGTGGCAATAATTTCCACCTGCCAGTCCGATTATGTTTATGAGGCTTTTTGGGGAAATGAAGGAAGGTTTACCGGACTTTTCCTGCATCTGATTTATATTGCAGGATTTTTTGTGATCAGCCGGCTTTACCGTTTTAAGGGCTGGCATTTGTATATCTTCTTAGCTGTGGCTATGCTTCCCCTTCTTTTTGGAATAACCGATTATTTTCGTTTGGACCTCCTGGGTTTTAAGGAAAATGTTGCCGCAGAAGATGTCGATTCCTTTACCTCGACCTTTGGGAATATTAATACCTATGTGACCTACATTGGTATAGTGCTGGGAATGTTCAGTGCATTATTTGTAATGGAAGAGAAGGGCTGGAAGGCCGTATTGAGCTTTGCCGGGTATATGATTACGTTTCTTGCTCTGATTATGTCCAATAGTGAAAATGGTATTATTGCTGTAGGTTTTATTTTTGCATTCCTGCCATTGATTGCATTTCAGAATCTACGCGGCATTGAGCGCTATCTGTGGCTTTTATCCGGGTTTTTTGCTGCCTGTGAAATTGTTTCAAGGATTAATGCTCTGGATATTCCTGTAATAACCTTAGACGGTGTGTGCCGGATGCTGTCCAATTTCCGGTTTGCCTTTCCCAGTGCGCTGCTTATTGGTTCGGTTGCCCTGCTGTTTCATTTCTTCTGCCGAAAAGATAAAGGAGAAAATGTAAACAATCCAGGAAATGAACATCAAAACGGTGAACTGGGCAAGAAATATGTAAAAATATGGGCTGGTTTTCTTATTGCCTGTTTCTGCGTGGGTATTTTTGTCCTGTATGATGCCAATGTAGCCGGTCACAGCGAACGTTATGGAAGTCTGGGAACTTATCTGCATTTTTCGGATGCATGGGGAAATTATCGGGGCATGATATGGAAGATTGCCTTAGAGTCCTATGCAAAGCAGCCTTTTGGGCATAAACTTTGGGGCTATGGTCTGGATACCTTTGGACTGATGACCTATGATTACCGCGATATTACAAAAAGTATGAATGCCCAGGTTTATGACAGTGCTCATAATGAATATCTTCAGTACCTGGTGTCGGTAGGGCCAATTGGTCTGCTGGCTTATTTGGGGTTTTTGGGAACCGCCATCTATATCATTGTCCGCAGGTCCAGGGAAAAGAAATGGGGAATAGCAGTCGCTTCGGGAGTTTGCTGTTATTTGCTTCAGGCATTAGTAACTATTAATTTGCCGATTGTTACGCCAATGATGTGGACGCTGCTTTCGATGGGGGTGGCGAATATGGAAAAAGACGAGAAAAGATTACAAAAGTGATTTTTAGCTATACACCGCTAGCGAAATGACTTTAGAAGATAAACGATGAGCAAGTGCTTCAAGGTTTAGTTTGTATTAAAGGATGAGATTCTAACATGGAGATTAGAATCATTTGAAGCACTTGCTTTTTCAATTATAGACTGATTTTTAAAGTATACATTGGTGAAAATTTTTAACTGTTATGAAATTTATTGTTTTACAGCATATTTTTTTACTAAAGGCAGCCATTTCTGTAGTACTCTTTGATAAGATGCATTAATTTCATTCTCAGAGAAACGATTTCCCTTAGCATGTGTAACTTTTTCAATTACAATATTTTGATCATGACATCCAAAAAGTACTTTTTGCTGTCGGTCAATAAAAAAAGCAGTAGCAGTGATTTCTAAATCTCTGGTGGATAATGGTCGGCATAATTCTAACACATCATTCAATATTTGTTCGGATTGTTCTGGCAATGGATTGTTTAAAATCTCAGAAGATTCCATGTAAGCGTTAAATTCAGTTCCTTCACGTATAATTCCATTTTCCTCTAGTAATATATCCTCTAATACACAATCCTGTAAAGTATCGGCCACTTGTTGACTAAATGGTCCATAAATGTATAATTTATAATTCGTATTGATATCTGCACCTAATGCCTTGCAAAAGTACACTAATTTCTGCAGTCTTACACGACCGGCAATTTCACCACTATTTTTTTCTACTAATTGAACAATGAATGATTGTAAATCCATAAAATACCTCCTAAGCTAATTGTTTTATCATAAACCGATAAATAAAGTAAATCGTTTGAACAGGCTTTTTAAGTCTTTTAAGAGTATATAGAGTGAAAGTTCAGGATAGTTTATCCTTCATTTCATTAAGTTTAGTAGTCAAAGCTTTTTGTTTCTTCGTTATTTCATCCAATTCTTTTTGTGTTTTTTCCATTTCGATTACATAACTTGTATATTCATCTGAAAATAGCATCTGACACTTATTTTGTATTTCTTCTGCTATAATATCATCAGCATAGATGCGAAGTATTCCAATCTTGCGGTCAGAAATACTGCGGAGGGTAAATGAATAATCCTGAATAGGATGAATGGATGCGTCATGTTTTGAAACTACAGGAATAGCCGGGAGCAGCTGTGCAGGCTCTGCGTCAGGCTGCAGATCCGGACTCTGTTCTTCTGTATATAATTTAACCTGTTGTGCTACTTACATAATTCAAACAGCATAATCTGATGACAGGGCTAAAAAAGCCCAAAAAGTCC
>VSOC01000028.1:31840-37051 GCA_009774615.1 Lachnospiraceae bacterium | reverse complement strand
AGAGAATAGGATGGAAAATCCAAAAGAAGTTTGAAAAATTAAATAATTAAGGAATTAAAAGTTTTTTGATGATTTTAATTTAAGTTAATTTTGCACTTATTTACTCAATAAAGAAATAAATATGATTGACGAAGCTTATAAGTTAGTTGAATCTTTTCAAAAAGCTACAGGTCAACCCGTGTCAAAAATACTTTGCCAATTAAAAAAGAGCGGGTGGAAATTCGCACAAAATGGATGGAAGAAGAACTGCAGGAATTTATGAAAGCACAAGATATATATGCCCAGGCGGATGCAATGATAGATTTATTATATTATCTTCTTGGAACTTGTGTTGAAATGGGAATTAAGCCAGATGCTTTATTTCAGATAGTGCATAGATCAAATATGAAAAAACTGGAAGTTAAAAGTAGTATAATAAAGGATAGCGACGGGAAAGTGAAAAAGCCACCTTTGTGGACACATCCAGATATAGCTATAAAGGATACAATAAAATCTATGCAGTCATCCATTTTACAAGAAAATTCATCGGGTTTACTTTAATGTTGAATAATTATAAATTTTTTACTGAAGATAAAAGAATTTTTTATGGAGTGTAATTTGGAATTTTGCGGTAAGTTAATTTTTATTATTTTATATTTGAATTTTTCTTGAATGATTGTGTATTATTGTGTATAATATTATCATAAGGAGGATGATAATGAACCCGAGGAACACAGCTATCAAGGATTTGAACGCTAATGGATACATATTTAAGCGAAGTGGTGGAAACCATGATATTTATTATAATCCCGAAACAAAATATTCTATTCCATTGAAGCGCGGGCATTTTGATGAAGATGATCTGCGCTATATTCGCAAAGAAATTAAGCAGGGTGGAAGATAGTGAATGAATAATAGGTTTCGTGCCACCAGTAAAGGAGGAAAATTCGTGAACTATATTTATACTGCAACATTAATTCCAAACGAAGATAAAAGCAAATATTATTGCAGAGTACCTGATCTTCCCGGATGTATTACTACGGGAAACAGTATTGAAGATGCGATTGAGATGATTACAGATGCTGCCAGCGGCTGGCTTGTTGTAGCCGAAGATGAAGGAAACGAGATTCCTCCTGCTACGCCGCAACCTGAATTGGATATTCCCGAAAATGCTTTTTGTTCGATTATCCGTATTGATACATTTGCATATCGGGCGGCAACAGATACTCGCTCTGTGCGTAAAAATGTTTCACTTCCTGCATGGATGGCTGCATTGGCAGAAAAGCGGGGCGTAAACTGTTCTCAAGTGCTTCAGGATGGACTTATGCAAATATTCCGTTTGCCTCAAAATTATAATGCGTGAAAGGATTAGATGGTAAAACTTACACCTGCTCCCTCCCTTAAGGCTCAGCAGGTGTAAATGCTATGAATGATAAACTATTAGGAAGACCAAAAAATTTTTGTTAGCTTATTTCCTTTAAATATCGTACAGTTTCTAGTTCTTCTGAGATTTCTTCATCGGACATTGTAATATAGGATAATCCCATTTTTCCATATAAATCCAATAAATGGTTATGAAGACCTTATCAAAACCTTCTTCCCCTCAAAAGCAAAACCATATTTCCTGATTTTGGCTGCGGCTATTCCTCTGGCTTCCAGGGATGCTGCGTATTTCTGCCTTTCTATCTGTTCCAGCGCTTCATTTGCCGTTTCTTCAAGTGAGGCTTCTTCTTCCGTTTCCCTCACCTTAAATTCCATAATCACAGCAAAGTCATCTTTCCTTTTCGGTTCCAGCATAACATCATATCGTCCAAATCCGCTTTCCCGGTTAGAAGTTATGTTATAGCGTTCTGCCAGTTCCACCACCAGTCCCAGTACAAAACCGTGATAGAATCGTTCCGGCTGTGCTTCCTCAGATGGCTTCCTTCCGCTGTCGAAATAGCTGAATGTTGTCAATGCAATTTTATTCATATAAATATTCATCGATTTTACATCATTATTCAGCATAGCTTTGATAAAGTCATTATAAACAATGTCTGTTCCGGAAAACCATTTTCTAATCATTTTCTGAAACATAATCTGTACTTCTTTATTCGTCAGGGAAAGTTCATATAAGTCGGTTCCGGTATCTTCATTTAGTGTATAGTTTTCTACTTTCAAATAACCACTTGCCAAAAACAAACTCCAGATGGCATTTTCATCATGATCTAACTGGTCAAAGATAATTTGTTCATCGATTTCTTTATACAAGTGTTTTCCATTCAGCAAATCTTCCATGGATATTTTTATTTTTGTATTACCTTCACGAATCAATTGATCAACCAGATGATTGCTGCTGGTGTTAGCCCAATAAGTGGCAAGCTTTTCGGTCTTTAGATAATTTAAAATTGACCAGGGGTTATAAACATCTTTGCGGCTTCCAAAAGTAAAGCCATCATACCATTTTTTTACCAGAGGAAGTTTTTCCTGCATCCCATATTCACGCAGTGCAGCAGATACTTCTTTTTCGGTAAAGCCAAAGCAATCGGTATACATTTCGGAAGTTGATGTTACAACCATCAGATGATTTAAGTCAGAGAAAATGGATTCTTTACTAATTCGGGTAATCCCTGTCATAACAGCACGTTCCAGGTAAGGATTTGTCTTGAAGGTGGAATTAAATAATCCACGAATGAATTCTGCCATTTCCTTCCAATAACCATTTACCCAGGCTTCATAGAGAGGAGTATCATATTCATCAAATAAAATAATAACTTTTTTACCATAGTAGCGTGAGAGATAACCTGACAAATTTTTTAAGGAATAGGAAACTACAGAATCTGTCACAGGTTCAAAAATTTTCCTGAAAAAATTCTGCTCCTGTTCATTTAGTGTTTCTTTTGTTTGTAAATAATCATGCTTATTGTACAGCTCACGGATAAGCATACAAATTTTTTCTTTTGCGATGAGAAATGTATTTGCTTTTACATCAGCAAAGCTTAAAGAAATAACCGGCCAGGTACCTTGAAGTTTCTGATAATTCTCATCCTTCATTATGGATAATCCTTTAAAAATTTCACCCTGTCCTGTATATTCGATGGAAAGAAATCTCTCCAGCATATTCATATTCAAGGTTTTTCCAAATCTTCTGGGACGAGTAATTAGAGTTACATTATCCCCATTTTCCCACCATTCTTTGATGAAATTTGTTTTATCAATATAGAAATATTCTTTTTGACGGATAGTTTCAAAATCCTGGTATCCTATTGCTACAGTTCTTGCCATAAGTCCCCCTTTTGGAGCTGAAGTGTTTCTTTTATTGCAGCGATTCTATTTTACAAGTATGTTCTAAAGTGCTGCAGTGAATAGCTTAAATCCGGAAATTACAGGGAAATAAAATCTTTAATAAAATTGTCAAATTTTTTCTGCTTGGGTTTCTCATAATATGAATTTTTTATTTCTTTATATAATTTTTCCAGTTCTTTTTTTGAGGGTTCCCTGATGATATAATTTCCCTGTTTATCGTCTATATCTTTTAGTGCTATATAATAATAATACGCATCTATTGGGTCAACCTCTTCCCCTGTAGAAAGATAAATGGTTTGATCGATAAAATAAACAATGTTTTTATCACTTGTTATATAATAAATATTTACACGGTCATATTTGTCTATTTGGCCTTCATAATCTTCATAATACTCTATATTAAAGTGATCATACAATTCATTTGTATATCTTATCTTATCATGTTCGCTGTCCTGACTATTCAGAAATGTCCATTGTATAGTTTCTTCACTTGTTTTCTTTATGAGAGTATCGATAAATAATGTCGTTAAATCTTTTTCCTTATAAAACTCAGATTTACAAAGAAAATCAACAGAAACATCAAACAAATCAGCTACCTGTAACACTCTGCTAATGGTTGGCTGACTCTTATCCCATTTGGAAATGCTGGAACGCGAAAAGTTCAATTTAGTTTCTAAGTCAGATATGGACAGTTTCTTTACTTCACATAATGCTTTTATATTATTTACAAGATTCATCGAAAATCCTCCAAAATTCTTCTTGACAAACGAAAATATTCGTAATATAATGAAAAATATAAAAATATTCGAAGCAATCGAATGTTTTCATGTATCAATTATATCCTTTTTTTTTAATGGAAGCAACACATTTTTTAAGAAACGGAGGTGTTTTTATGCTTACATCATTTTCAGACAATTTATGTAGAGTTGTTGTCCTGGATATTTCTGGCGTATATGTTCAAATCTATGAGCAGGGATATTTCAGCCTGGAAGAAGCAAGAAAAATGTCTGAATACTATAAAAATAAGAACCATTGGCGCTTTTTGATTCTGTAAACGTAAAACGGTTTGTTTTCCTTGGTCTAGCGGAGCTTGCGGGTGTAAATAAAATATTTGCCAAGTATCTTGTGAATAAAAAAGCATAATGATGATTGAAATTTCCAAGTGCTCAAACAGGGAAGGGCAGCCTGTTGTTTTTCCGAAAAAGGCTTCAATCATATTTGCCATAACTGTTTTTCCAAAACGCCTGGGGCGGGTGATACAGATATAGCGTTGGTTGTCCGGTTTTAGGGATTGAAGAATATCATGAACAAGCCAGGTTTTATCAACAAAAAATCGTGTAAAGGCTATTGATTTGTAAGCTTCGGATGGAGTATCCGGATTTAACCTATCAAGGAAGTTTCCCGCTTCTAAGTCGCAAAGACGAAAGCGGTGGGTTGGGGGGACTTGCCCCAGTCAGGTGGGGTGCAAGCCCCATCTGACAAGCTGCGATAGCAGCATAGGATTACGAGGAAGTAACGGAGTGGAGGGCCTGCCCCGCTTTATCGGGCATTCCGAGTTTCCTTTGACAAATATACCCATGTGTGCGGCGGTTCCTTTCATCTATATTCTTTGTACTGTGGAACTTCGTAAACATTTGTCCCTATTTTTTTACATAGTTTATCATAGTCTATATGTTTTGGATTATATCGGTCTTGATTATAGGCAAAATGAAATGCCTGTTTGATTTTTACTGAATCAGGAATTTCTGTCAGGTCTTCTGCGTTGCAATATGTATTTTGCAGATAAGAAAAAAAGTGGTATAAAAACTCATCATAGTTATAGTTGAAAATTTTTCCATCTTTTTTAATTTCTATGATATCAAACATACTATAGCTGGGAAGTCCTTTTTCGTTTGCAGTAACTATAATTGTATTCTTGTGATTCCATTCAAGTATGTTTCCCGCATA
>VSOC01000028.1:4533-31740 GCA_009774615.1 Lachnospiraceae bacterium | reverse complement strand
TTCGCCGCAGAAATCCATAATTTCTCCGCTATTTACAGCATCTGAGGAAATCATCAGTCTGGAAAAATCGGATAAGTGATGATATTCTTTGGCAATTATTTTTAGTGCCTGTGTTTTGGTCATTAATTTATTCATGCAGAATTCGCAATAAGAAGAATCAAAATATTGCCGGACATAGGGTAAACATGAAGATTCTTCTTCTAATGTCATATCAAAAAAATTAGTCAGGATATTTACTTTTTCGATATTCTTTGTCATAGTATTTCTTTTTCTCCTAATTTTATGATTTCATATTCGTTTAACGACTGCAGAATAAATGGAGAATGTGTAGTTATAATAAATTGGCAATTAGGGAACAGCAACCGAAATGCAGGAAGGATGTTTTTCTGCCATTTGGGATGGATATGACAGTCAATTTCATCGATTAGGATAATTGCTTCTTTTTCATAAAAAAGTTCAGTCTTTCCATCTTCATTTTCTTCTTCATCTTCGGATGCAAGTGCAAGACGCAGTATAATTGCTGTAATAATAACAAATATACTTTTAAATCCGTCACTTAACATATCAATATCTAATAATTCATTGCTGTTATTATCTTTAAACAGAATTTTTCCTTCCGTGCTGATTCCGTGAAACAGAAGGGGATGAAATAAAAGTTCAAAGGCTTTGATTACATGGTTAAAAATGGTTTGATAATAAGGCTTTTCTCCTTTCAAGATCATATAGTCTAAATTGACCAGCCACTGTTTTACATTAAAATACTTATTCGTGATTTTTCCTTCCTCGGAAACATTACTCTTTAATGCGCCGGATTTTGAATCGAGATTAAAATCTTCTAAATCCGGGCCGCTTGGGTTTCTGGCAATTAGATAACGAAATGCATCAAAATAGAAGATAAGTCCCATGGTGTTTGCATTGATTAACGTCTGGAAGGTTGTCAGATAATGCTGGCGAATACTCTCTCTTTCTTCTTCAGATAATGCATTTGGTGCAGGTGGGTAAAGGAAATAAGATTCTTCATCATCCATATAGTGATGCAGTTGAAATGGTTCATTATAATTTAAAACCTTTTGTTCCTGTGGTGAAAATTTAAAACTTGCTGTTATTGACAGGTTGCTGTGTTTATATTTTACAGCATTGGATTTGAAGGTATTCCCGCCAAAGTCTGACGAAGCTTTTGTAAAAATATGAACTAAGGAATCTAAGATTGTACTTTTCCCTGTTCCATTGGGTCCAACAAAGGCACAGACAGATAAGGGTTCCTGTGTTTCTGGCTTTACCAAATGAAGGGTAAGTTTGTCGAAACATTTCACATTTTTTAATTTTATATTCATCAGTTTCATGTTATCACCTCCAGGAAAAGGATAATCCTTTATTTCTATAAGATACAGTTTACTACAATAAATCCGATTAATCAAGTCAATCCTGGTTTACAGCCCCCCAAGATTATGTTATACTGTGAGCACTTGGAAATATACATAAATGATGGAAAAATACAAACATTCCGTACATGAAGATGTATCTAAAACACAAAACATACACAGAGAATGGAGGAAATCTCATGATTAAACAGTTAATGGAAAAAATTGCAAAGACGAAAGCGCCGATTTGTGTAGGCTTGGACCCGATGCTTTCTTATATTCCTGAGCAGATAACGAAAAAGGCATTTGAAGAGCATGGGGAAACGCTTGCCGGGGCAGCCGAGGCGGTGTGGGCGTTTAATAAGGAGATTATTGATGCTACCTGTGACCTGATTCCGTCGGTGAAGCCGCAGATTGCGATGTATGAGCAGTTTGGGCTGGAAGGTTTGGCTGTGTATAAAAGGACAGTGGATTACTGCCGGGAAAAGGGGCTGGTGGTGATTGGCGATGCAAAGAGGGGAGATATCGGCTCGACGTCTGCGGCTTATGCGGCGGGACACATCGGCCAGGTGAAGGTGGGAAGCAAGGTATATTCCGGCTTCCGCACGGATTTTTTAACGGTGAATCCTTATCTGGGAACGGATGGGGTTAAGCCTTTTGTGGATGTGTGTAAGGAGCAGGACAAGGGCTTATTTGTTCTGGTAAAGACCTCGAATCCTTCCAGCGGCGAGTTTCAGGACAGGCTGATTGACGGGCGTCCGCTCTATGAACTGGTGGCAGAAAAAGTGGTGGAGTGGGGTGCCGACTGTATGGATGGCGACTACAGCAATGTAGGCGCAGTTGTGGGTGCAACCTATCCCGAGATGAGCAAAAAGCTGCGGAAGCTTATGCCGCGCACCTTCTTTTTAGTGCCCGGATACGGTGCACAGGGCGGTACGGCAGAGGACTTGAAATACTGCTTTAACGATGACGGTTTTGGTGCGGTAGTAAACTCTTCCCGGGGAATTATTGCTGCCTATAAGAAGGAAGCTTATGCAAAATTCGGTTCCGAACATTTTGGGGAAGCTTCACGGCAGGCGGTGCTGGATATGATTGCAGATATCGGACGGGTGCTGTAAAATATGCACAGAATGGGAGGAAAAGATGGCACAGAAAACGGAGAAAAGCATGGAGAAAGGAACGGAAAGTAAAGCAGGAAAGATAAAAGAAAAAGCAAAGGTTCTTGGTCAGGAAAAGCTGGCAGAAGGGGTTTACAGCCTCTGGCTCTGTGCGGAAAATACGGCTGTGTCGGCAGTTCCGGGACAGTTTATTTCGATGTATTCCGCCGATGCTTCCCGACTGCTTCCGCGGCCGATCAGCCTTTGTGAGATTGACCGGGATAACCGAAGACTGCGGGTGGTATACCGGGTGGCCGGGGCGGGGACAGAAGAATTTTCCCGTTTAACCCAGGGTGATACCGTGGATGTGACAGGCCCTTTGGGCAATGGTTTTCCGTTAGAAAAGGCGGAGGGGAAACGCATTTTTCTTATCGGCGGAGGTATAGGAATCCCGCCGATGCTGGAGGTTGCAAAGCAGCTTAAGGGAAAGGCGGATATCTTGAGCATCTTAGGCTACCGGGACAGCCAGTCCTTTTTAAAGGCCGAATTTGAAGCCTGCGGTTCGGTGTTTGTGGCTTCGGAGGACGGAAGTATCGGAACGAAGGGGAATGTTCTGGATGTAATTGCAGAGAAAAAGCTGCAGGGAGATATCATCTTTGCCTGCGGCCCCAAGCCCATGCTTCGTGCCTTAAAAGACTTTGCGGCGGAAAGGAACATGGAGTGTTTTATCTCTCTGGAGGAGAGGATGGCGTGCGGAATCGGTGCCTGTCTGGCCTGTGTGTGCAAGTCCAAAGAGGTGGATGAACACACCCATGTTCACAATAAACGGATCTGTAAAGAAGGGCCGGTATTTTCCGCAGAGGAGGTGGAAATCGGATGAATATGAAGGTGAATCTGGCAGGCGTTGAACTGAAAAATCCGGTGATGGAGGCGTCGGGAACCTTTGGTTCTGGTGCGGAATATGGAGAATTTGTGGACTTAAACTGTCTTGGTGCAGTGGTGACCAAGGGTGTTGCCAGTGTGCCCTGGCCGGGAAATCCCACGCCGCGGATTGCTGAAACCTCCAGCGGTATGCTGAATGCTATCGGCCTGCAAAATCCGGGAATTGACGTGTTTGCATCGCGGGATATTCCGTTTTTAAAGCAGTACGATACGAAGATTATTGTCAATGTGTGCGGGAAGACAACAGAGGATTATCTTGAGGTGGTGGAGCGTCTTGGCGACGAGCCGGTGGATATGCTGGAGATTAATATTTCCTGTCCGAATGTCAAAGAAGGCGGCATTGCCTTCGGTCAGGACCCCAAATCCGTGGAGGCAATTACCAGGGCGTGCAAGGATCGTGCAAAGCAGCCCATTATCATGAAATTAAGCCCGAATGTGACGGATATTACGGTGATGGCAAAGGCGGCGGAGGCGGGGGGAGCAGATGTTATTTCCCTGATCAATACGCTGACCGGAATGAAGATTGACGTCAACCGCAGATGCTTTGCCCTGGCCAATAAAACCGGAGGGCTTTCCGGCCCGGCGATTCATCCTATAGCCGTGCGCATGGTTTATCAGGTGGCCAATGCCGTTAAACTGCCGGTGATTGGCATGGGCGGAATAAAGACCTGGGAGGATGCGATGGAATTCATCCTTGCCGGAGCGACGGCTGTAGCTGTGGGAACGGCAAGCTTCCATAATCCCTGTGCAACAACCGACGTTATCGACGGGATTGCCGACTACATGAAGAGGAATCAGGTGGAGGATATCCGGGAACTGATTGGGGCGGTAAGGTAGTGATATTGGAATAAAGTGAAGCAGGATAAAAGGGAGAAAATGTTTTAATACAGCAGACCGCACAGGGAGATTCCATGGGAATCTTTCCGGTGAGGTCTGCTTTTTTGCCGCCTTTACATCAAAACAGGCAGCAGATATAATGAAGGAAAATGATTTGGGAGGAAAAGATGGAAGTTACAGAAATTCAAACAATACTTATTTTTTGTATGGAACTTGCGGGAACGATTGCTTTTGCGGCGTCGGGGGCGATGGTGGGGATTCATTGCAGGATGGATATTTTCGGTGTGTGCGTTTTAGGGGTAATGACGGCTGTGGGCGGTGGGATGACGAGGGATGTTATTCTGGGCAATGTGCCGGGAGCGCTGGTCAAACCGGTTTATGTGCTGGCGGCAGTGATAACAGCGCTTTTTGTCTTTATTGTATTGTATTTTCGGAAAAATGTTCTTAAGGGAAGGTTTGGCATTGTATACGACAGGATTATGCTGGTTATGGATTCCTTTGGTTTGGGTATTTTTACGGTTATGGGGGTTATGACCGGGATGAACGAGGGGTATGGGGAAAATGCTTTTCTGCTGACGGTGCTTGGAACCCTGACCGGAGTGGGCGGCGGGCTTCTGCGGGATATGATGGCCGGGCAGCCGCCCTATATTTTTGTCAAGCATATTTATGCCTGTGCGTCGGTTGTGGGGGCGGTGAGCTGCGTGTGGATTTACAGGATATTTGGGCAGCTTCCGGCGATGGTGATTTCTTCTCTGCTGGTCGTCGTTATTCGTTTTCTGGCTGCACATTATCGCTGGAATCTGCCGCGGATACGGATGGAAGGGTGAAGCAGACAAAGGCATAGGACGATAAATACAATGAAAGAGTTGTTTGAAGGATAATATTGGTGCGGCATATTGTGAAGAACTGCGCAATTGTCTGGGAATATTACAGCTCAAAAGATAATTCTGCTTGCAAGTTCTGATTTCCAATGCTAAACTGAAACATAAGTGTAATCGTGGGGGTGAAAAAGATTTTCCGGGGAGATTTTACGTTACGATTCATGTAAGTCTGCGCATTTGCTGCTGACATGTGAACAGTAACGATTTTACATGGTTACGAAAGAATGTTTTATGGAGGAGGTTTTTTACAATGAACAAGGACAATAAGGCACAGGCGGATGCGCAGTCCCAAAAGAACCGCAGCAGTTTTTCGGGGAAACTCGGATATGTTCTGGCTGTGGCAGGGTCAGCCGTCGGGCTGGGGAATATCTGGCGCTTTCCTTATCTGGCGGCAAAATACGGCGGCGGTATCTTTCTTTTGGCATACCTGGTGCTTATGCTGACCTTCGGCTATGCGCTGATTGTGTCGGAAACAGCGCTGGGGAGGATGACGAGAAAGAGCCCGGTGGGGGCTTTTCGGGCATTTGGAAAGGGTAAGAGGTTTGCTGTCGGAGGATGGATTAACGCGGTAATTCCCATGCTGATTGTGCCGTATTACAGTGTAATTGGCGGGTGGGTGACGAAGTATTTGTTTGAATATTTTCGGGGAGGCACGGCGGCGCTGGCAGAGGACGGCTATTTTACCGGATTTATTGCAGACAGTTTCAGCGTTTTTTGGTTTTTACTGTTCAGCCTGGTGGTGATTGCGGTTTTATTTGCCGGAGTGAAGCATGGCGTGGAGCGGGTTTCCAAGGTGATGATGCCTTTGCTTGTGCTTTTAGCCATGGTGGTTGCCGTTTATTCGATGACCCGACCGGGGGCATTTGAGGGAGTGAAATATTTTCTGGTTCCGAATGTAAAGAATTTTTCGTGGATGACGGTGGTCGCCGCGATGGGGCAGATGTTTTATTCGTTATCCATTGCTATGGGTATTTTATATACTTATGGTTCTTATATGAAGGAAGATGTGGATATCGAGCAGTCCACGGCACAGGTGGAGGTGTTTGACACGGCGATTGCCATGCTTGCGGGACTGATGATTATTCCCGCGGTTTTTGCCTTTTCCGGCGGGGACCCGGATACCTTAAAGGCGGGGCCTTCCCTGATGTTTATTACGATTCCCAAAGTATTTGCCAGCATGGGCTTTGGAACCGGGGCGGGGATTTTGTTCTTCCTTCTGGTTCTGCTTGCGGCGCTGACCAGCGCAATTTCCTTAGCAGAGTCCGGGGTTTCCACCTTCGAGGATCAGTTCGGATGGAGCCGACATAAGGCGACGGCGGTGATGGGCGTGATTATTATCCTTCTTGGCGTGTTTTCTGCGCTTGGTTTTGGGGTATGGGATTTTATTGCGATTTTGGGGATGTCGATCCTGGACTTTTTTGATTTTCTGACCAATTCGCTGATGATGCCGATTGCGGCGCTTGCGACCTGCTTTTTAGTTACCCGTGTGGTCGGGCTTTCCCGGATTGAAGAAGAAGTGGCACAGTCGTCGGCCTTTAAGCGCAGGAAGATGTACCATATCTTTATGAAGTATCTGGCACCGGTTTGCATTATTGTGATTCTGCTCAGTTCGGTTGCGAATGTGTTTGGGTGGATTACGATGTAAGGTATTCCGGAAGCTTTTTTCCTTGAGTATAATGTCTGCATATGATATACTTGCTTATCATACACAGCATAATGTTATAGGAAAGGAAGATGGAGTATGGGGTTGGATAAAAACGCGCAGCTGCCATTGTATGCGCAGTTAATGAAGGAGATTAAGGAACAGATTCAAAATGGAATGTACAAGCCTGGAAGTAAGATTCCTACGGAAATTGAACTGGCAAATCATTATCAGGTCAGCCGGATTACGGTGCGCCGCACGATAGAAGAACTGTGTGCACAGGGGCTTTTGATTAAGCGTCAGGGAAAGGGGACGTTTGTCGAAGCGCCTAAGATTTACCGGAAGGTGGAAAAAGAGAATAATTTAAGTTTTTCGGCTTCCTGCCATGCGAATGGACGGAAGCCTTCTTCGCATGTCCTTTCCTGCTGTTTTATGGAGGCCGAGGAATGGCAGAATGAATTTTTAAAGCTGGCGGGGGATAAGCGTCTGTATCATATTGAACGTGTGCTGTCGGCGGATGATCTGCCGATTATTTATGAGCACATCTATATCCCGGAACGCCGTGTTCCTGGTCTGCAGGTGGAAAAGCTGGAAAACGGGTCTTTGTTTAAGCTGTTATCGGAAGAATATCAGGCAGTGGAATCGGAAAAGGGCAGGAGTACCGTGGAGGTTGGTACGGCATCATCGGCGATTGCCGGGCATCTGCGGATGAATACCGGAGAGCCGGTGATGATTTTAACCAGCTATATGAATGATTGCGAGGATAACCCGCTGTATATCAGTTATGAGATTATTGCAGGAACCAGATATCGTATTTCGATTTGATCAAGTAAGGAAGTTCCCGCTTCTTATATGGCAAAGACAAAAGCGGGGCACAGAAAAGAATCACCAGTCATTGGAGATTGATGCGGTAAATGGTTATATTGAATTACGAAAAGAATATCCAAAACATGAGTATTTGACGGAAAAATCGTTGAAAATCGAGTTTGGATGTTCTTTTTTTTATGCAATTCTTCCAAATGTAAGAGGGAAAATTTATGGAGAATTTCTAAAGATGATTTTTTTCATAACATCATATTGTGACATAACGTTATATGATGATATAATCTAAACAAGAAAGGAGAGGGAAATATGGATAAGGAATTTTCAATGGTGATAGCAGCAAAGAACCTGTTTGACAGCGTAAGTGAAGGCGCTTATGAGGGCTGGCTGGCTCTGAAAGGTAAGCAGATTGCCCGGATGGGAAAGGGTGTACCGGGACAGGAAATCTTAAACCAGGCAGAGCAGGTGTTTACCTTTACCGATGAATTGGTAATGCCGGGGATTACGGATACACACACATTTTTTACCGGATATGCAGTATTTCATGTTGGCGCAGATATTTCTCAGGTGGAGGACAATAAGGGCGGACTGGCAGTGATTCAAGCCTATGAAAAAGAGAAAAAGCCTGACGGAGCCTTGCTTGGCCATGGCTGGAACCCTGAGAAGTGGAATCAGCAGGACGGAGAAAAGATGCTGGAAGAGGCGTATCCCAAAAAAGCGGTAATTTTATTTGCAGCGGATCGGTCAACCTGTATGATGAATACAACAGCGCGTGAAATTTACCGGTTTACGCCAGAAACCTGCTACCCGGAGAGCTATTATCGGGTGATGCGGGAATATTTGAATGACCGCGCATTTATTGAAAAAGAATTTGCCTCCTATATGGAAATGATGAATCAGCGGGGAGTGACAACGGTAAAGGAAATGGGTTTTGACGATTTCTACGGATTTACCGCCTATTTAAAAGAAATGGAACATTCGGATAAACTGCATCTTCGAACATTTTTTATGTCGCAGCCGGTGGGAGAAAGGATGAATCTTGCCTATGCCGGAAAAATGCGGGAAATGTTTACGGGGGACAGGGTAAGGTTTAGCGGATTTAACCGGATGACCGACGGCACGATTGCAGCATATAAGGGGGATTTAAAGGAAGCCTATGAAAATAAAGAATTTACCTGCGGGATAGAAATTCCTTATGATGAAATTGAAGCCGATGTCCTAGCTGCCGATGCAGAAGGGTTTCGCTGGTCGCTGCATGCACAGGGGGACGGTGCGGTTGGAAAAATCGCCAGGATATACGATAAATGTGAAAAGGTGAACGGGAAGTTAAAAAACCGCCACGCCATTACCGATATGGAATTTACCGATCCGAAGGATCTGGAAACGCTGGGGGCCATGGGAGTAACCGCAGAATTATATTTCCAGATTATGTCCCTTGATCCGGCAGAAGTATTGCTTGAAAATATCGAAAAAACGATTGGAAAGGAGAGGGGAAAATATTACTGGAACCGTCGGAAAATGCAGGATGCAGGAATGATTTTAAGCGGCGCAACGGACCTTCCTCTGCTGATAACCAGCGTGCCGGAATCGGTGTATTACTCCTGCGGCGGTTTTATGGACGGGAGGGAAGAAGCTTTTCAGCCGGAAAATACCCTGACAGTTTCTGAACTGTTAAAAGCCTGGACGATTGGCGGACAGAGGAATTTAGGGATGGAAGAAAAGCTTGGGACATTGGAGGAAGGAAAACTTGCGGATATTGCTGTATTTGACCGGAATTTACTGGAGATAGATAAGAAAAAAGCAAGGGAAGCGAAAGTGATCATGACGATAATGGATGGGAAGGTGGTGTATCAGGAAAAATAAATCCGACAGAACCGACAGAAGAGCTACTTGAAAATCAATGGTTAAGGGAGAAAAAGGAAAAGACAAAAAAGAAGTAAAGGAAGGATAAGGAAATGGGAGAGAAGAAAACATTTAAGCTTCATATGCCGCACGTACTTACGTTAATCTTTTTTCTAATTGTTGTCGTAGCGGTGCTTACCTGGATATTGCCAAGTGGTGAGTTTGACCGGACAATGATGGAAACTTCAACAGGGGAGCGCAGTGTTGCGGTGGCGGGAACCTACCATGTGGTGGATAAGATTGCAGAGGACGGAACCGATTTGCGCCAGGGATTTGCGCAGGTACTGATGGCACCGGGAAAAGGGATTCAGTCGATTATCGAGGTATTGGCTTTTGTCTTTATTATCGGCGGCGTGTTCCAGATTATGGCAAAAACCAATGCATTAAATCTGGGGATTCAAAAGGTGGTAAAAAAGCTGGGTGCAAAAGAAATTTTGATTATTCCTATACTGATGGTGCTGTTTGGCCTTGGCGGAAGTACCTTTGGCATGTCGGATGAACTGGTTCCGTTTTATCTCTTGATTATGCCGATTATGTTTGCCATGGGCTATGATTCCATGACAACTTTTATGACGGTTTGCCTGGCGGCAACGGTAGGCTATGCGGCCTCGACGATTAATCCGTTTTGCGTATTGATTGCCCAGGGTGTTGCCGGGATTCAGGGAAATCCGCAGTTAGGGTTTCGGATGGTGCAGTGGGTGATTGTGATGGCGGTTATTATTGCCTTTGTAACCTGGCGGGCCCTGCAGGTGAAGAAGCATCCGGAAAAATCCATTACCTATCAGGACGATATCCAGAAGAAAAACGAGATGGCAGCAAAGGTTGATTTTAATGCGGATATGACCCTGCGTCAAAAGCTGGTGCTGGTTATCTTTTTAGGCGGTATGCTTATGGTGGTGATTGGACTGGTGAAGTTTGGCTGGTATATGAATGAACTGTCCATGTGTTTCCTTGGCATGGGACTTTTGATGGGGATTGCCGCCGGTTTTACGGAAACGGAGATTGCCGAAGAATTTCTTTATGGAGTAAAGGATATTACCTTTGCGGCAATGGTTATCGGATTTTGCAGCGGCATTATGGTCGTTGCCCAGGACGGAATGATTATTGATACGATTTTAAATGCATTAAGTAATATGGTGGCAAATTCCAATAATGCCATGTTTGCAGCCGTGATGTATCTGGTGCAGTCGATTTTAACCCTGCTTGTTCCTTCATCTTCAGGACTTGCAGCGCTTTCCATGCCGGTTATGGCACCGCTTTGCGACCTTCATGGGGTGAATCCCGAAGCTGCGGTTACCGCATTACAGTATGCAAATCAGCTGACAAACTTAATGAGCCCGGTAGCCGGGACAACGGTGGCAGGACTGGCTATCTGCCGGATTACCTTTGGACAGTGGTGGAAAACGATTTGGAAAGTATTCTTGATTTTAACGGTTTTAGGTATTGTGTTCTGTGCAATTTCAGCAGGAATGTAAGGATAATTGTTACTGTTCACACATTCACAGTAACGGGTAATTTTCTATAAAAATTAAAAAATAATATAAAAAAGGAGAATAAAAAATGAACAGACCAGAAGAATTAATCAAGAAAATTTATGAGGAGCAGGGAAGAATTAACGATGTATTTCTTACTGCATGCGGAGGTTCTTTAGTTGACCTTTATCCGGGCTATTATTTCCTGAATGCAGAATCCGAAACCATGCATGCCCATTGGCTGACCGCGAAGGAACTGGTGGTTTCTCCGTCAAAATTTCTGAAAAAGGGTGCGCTGGTTATCCTCTGCTCCCATGGCGGAAACACCGGGGAAACGGTGGAAGCAGCAAGGCTGGCAAAAGAACATGGAGCCGCAATTATTACCATGACGCATAACCCGGAATCCATCTGTGCCCGGGAAGAAATGAATCCCGTGGTTTACAGCTGGGAGGATGATACGAACGAAAAGGATCGCCCACAGGGAATCGTGATGCGTGTGCTGAATGAACTCTTAAAGATGCAGGAAGAATCCTACAGCAAGTATGATGCTGTACTGGACGGACTGGAGAAGGCCGACGGCATTGTCCGCGCAGCAGTGAAGAAGGTAAAGAACCGTACCTGGGTGTTTGCCGAGAAATATTTTGAAGAGCCATTCCTTTACATTATGGGTTCTGGTGCGTCCTACTCACAGGCTTATGGATTTTCTATCTGCTCCCTTCAGGAAATGCAGTGGATGGACTGTTGCTATCTGCACTCCGGCGAATATTTCCACGGTCCCTTTGAGTGCACGGATGAAGATCATCTCTACATTCTGCTGATGGGTACCGGAGCAGCACGGACGATGGATGAGCGTGCATTGGTATTCCTGAAGAAATATGCAAAGAAGTATGAAGTAATTGACGCGGTGGAACTTGGAATTGATGCTATTGATGCAAGTGTAAATGAGTATTTCTGCCCGATGGTATTCTATGCCATGTCTGTAGCTTACCGCACAGGATTACAGGATAAGCGCCGTCATCCTCTGGATATGAGAAGGTATATGGGCGTTGTTGCGTATTAATATGCTGTGACTTTTCAGTGCGCAAGGAGGGAAAAAGAATGGCAAAGTATAATACAAAGGTATTGGGTTTTGGCGATAATGTGGTGGATTTATATGAACACTCGCACATGATGTACCCCGGCGGAAACTGCGTGAATTTATGTGCTTATTCTAAGATGTTCGGCGTGGAACGTGCGGCTTATATGGGGTATTTTGGAAGCGATGCTATTGCAGAATTTGTTATCTCGGTATTGCATGAACTGGAGATAGAAACGGTGAAATGCAGGCAGTTAGTTGGAGAAAACGGCTGGTCAAAATGTACGCTGGTGGACGGCGACCGTATATTCGGCGACTATAATGAAGGCGGTGTAAGAGGGAAAAATCCCTATATTCTGGATCGGTTTGATTTGGAATATATGAAGCAATTTGACTTTGTACACACGGGAAATTACTGCTATACCGAGTCGCAGTTAAAGACGATGAAAGAGGCGGGAATTAAGGTTTCCTTTGATTTTTCTGATGATTCTTCCAGAGAGTATTATGAAAAATATGCACCCTTTGTAACCTATGCTTTCTGCTCCTTTAACGGGGATGATGAGGCGGCAAAGGAACATTTAAGATTTGTTCATTCCCTGGGGCCGGAACTGGTTTCCCTGACCAGAGGGTCTAAGGGCTGCCTGATGTATGACGGGGAAGAGTTCTATGTACAGCCGGCTACCATGATTGAGCATGTGGTCGATACGATGGGAGCGGGAGATTCCTTTTTGACTTCATTTATGGATTGTTATATTGACCAGGTAAAGCGTGGAACAGATAAGCCGGAGGCTATCCGAATTTCTCTGGCAGAAGCGTCGAAATTTGCAGTTCATGTATGTACGCTGGACGGAGCATTTGGTTATGGGAAGCCTTACGAGGATAAATAGGAAAAAGCAAACGTAAGGAGTCAGACAAGGACAGGCAAAGAAAAAGGATGCAGGGAGAGAAAAACAATGATTTATCAGGGAAATGCATGGAATTATATTGAGGAAACGCCAAAAATCCTGCAGGGCATTATGGACAAGGAAAAAAAGGTGCTGAAAGAAGCACGGTGTCTGCTGGATGGACGGGAGATTTCGGAGATGTTTTTGGTTGGTTCTGGCTCCTCCTTTAATGCCGCAGTTGCAGTTTCTGCTTTTGCAAAAAAATGTTTGGGTATACGGGTATTTCCCGTATACCCTGCGGATTTTTTTGGGGATATTGGTTTTATTCCTGAAAATGCCGTAGTGCTGGGGATTTCACAGCAGGGAACGAGCACGGCGGTGATCCGTGCATTGGATGCCGTGCAGAAAACGATGCAGGATAAAGAAATACGCACCATTTCCATGACCGGGGAGTATCGGACAGAAATTACCCGGCATGGGGAGGCAAATATTTATATTGAATGTGGATATGAGGATGCCGGAGCAACAACAAAGGGGTTTAGTGCTACGGTATTGACCCTTTGGCTGTTTATTCTTAGTACAGCGGAAAGGATGAAAAAAATCAGCAGGTCGGAAGCACGGCGCTACAGGGAGAGAATCCATGCCGTAATTCAAAATATGCAGCCGGTCATGGAGAGCAGCCGTCCATGGTGTGAGAGAACAGCAGATAAGCTTAAAGACAGCAGAGATATGATGATCATTTCCAGCAGTGATTTAAAAAGTGTATTGCTTGAGGGAACCTTAAAGTTTTCCGAAACCTGCCGTTTCCCTGTCCGTGGGTTTGAAGCTGAGGAATTTATGCATGGGATGTACAATGCCGTAACGCAGAAAACGGATTTTCTGTACATATTTCCTGCCTGCGGGTATGCGCGGGAGCGGATGAAGAAGCTGTTTGGGTATTATCAGAAGCAGGGAGTTTGTCCGTATGCGATAAATTTTCCGGATTGTGGGGATGGCAGAAAAGAGGGTGCTCAAGGAGAAATCCATATACTGCCATGCCATTTTCTTAACGATCCTGATTTTTCCGTCCTGGAATACATCCTGCCGCAGCAGATGCTCTTTGTGCTGACCTCGCGGGCTAGGGGAATTAATTTGAATATTCCAAAAGACCCTGAATTTCATCGCTGTATGGGAAGTAAGGTGGAGTGAGGGATAACTTCGTCCATCCTGAAAAAATTTGCGTTTACGAAATACTCCAAGAACAAGGAGAAAAATAGAGGTTGGCAGAGATAACAGGGCTGATGCATGAATGGATGTGTCGGCTCTGTTTTGTTTTTTGATGGGGGAATATTTCAGAATATTTCAGATGGGATAAATTCTATTGTTATTTCCCCTTTCTTATGGTAGAATGGGGAAGATAAGGAAAGACAAGAAAGAGTTTATATAATATAGTGCTAGTACTGCATTGCGTAAATTCCAGTGAATATGCACCCGCTGTCTACGTCATCTGTAAACCCCACGAAACTCGACGTAGCACCACTACGCCTTCGTTTCGCGGGATTCACATCTAACGCAGACATCAGGCACCTATTCACCGTTATTTACGCAACACAGTACTAGGGAAAAGCAGGAGGATGTGGTTTGATGGAAGCGTACAAGCAGGAATTTATTGAATTTATGGTAGAGAGTCAGGTGCTGAAATTCGGCGATTTTACGTTAAAGAGCGGAAGAAAGTCCCCGTTTTTTATGAATGCCGGGGCCTATGTTACGGGAACGCAGCTGAGGAAGCTGGGGGAATACTATGCAAAGGCGATTTATGATAATTTCGGCCTGGAGTTTGACGTGCTGTTTGGACCGGCTTACAAGGGGATTCCGCTGGCTGTGGCGGTTTCGATGGCGATCAGCGAGCTGTACGGGAAGGATGTCCGTTACTGCTCAAACCGCAAGGAGGAAAAAGACCACGGCGATGCGGGGATTTTACTGGGAAGCAAGTTAAAGGACGGGGATCGGGTGGTGATCATTGAAGATGTGACGACTTCGGGCAAGTCCATTGAAGAAACTTTTCCGATTTTAAAGGCACAGGGGAATGTGGAGATTAAGGGGCTGATCGTTTCCTTAAACCGGATGGAGAGAGGCAAGGGCGAAAAGAGCGCCATGGACGAGATTCAGGATTTGTACGGATTTTCGACGGCGGCGATTGTCAATATGGCAGAAGTAACCGAATATCTGTACAATCGGGAGTGCCAGGGGAAGGTGCTGATTGACGACGAGATTAAGGGAAGGCTTGACGCATATTATGCACAGTATGGGGCAAAATAGATAATTAGCTGGTCAGCAGAGATAAGATACAGAAGTGAGTGTATTGATGGTCTGCGGAATTTCAGTACAGAAGAATGAACAGAAATCTGGACAGAAGTTGAAAAGATGTATATAAGGAGTGACAGGATGAATAATAATGAGCGTTTATATAAAACCATGAGAAATTCCGGTGCGGGCGCAGTGGCGATGGGGATTGTGATTGCCACGGTGGGGCTTACAGTAGGGACGATTTCGATTATTATGGGTGCTTTTCTGTTAAAACGTAAATCGGAAATTGAGTTTTAGCTGCTGGAGATTTTATGATAAGACATACAACAAAACACCAGAAGATGGGCTGGGTGCTGTTTTTAATGTACCTGGCTCTGCTGGTGTATTTTCTGTTTTTTGCTGAGTCCTTTGGGCGGACCGATCCAAAGACTCGGGGTTATTCGTATAATCTGGTTCCGTTTAAGGAGATTTCCAGGTTTTGGATTTATCGGGAGAAGCTGGGCATTCGGGCGATGATGTTAAATATCGTGGGAAATATTGTGGCGTTTATGCCCTGCGGTTTTTTCCTTCCCATTGTCAGCCGGAGAAGTAAGAAATGGTATAATACGGTGATCATCAGCTTTACGTTCAGTCTGTTCGTGGAAACGATCCAGCTGATTTCCCGGGTGGGCAGTTTTGATGTGGATGATCTGCTGTTAAATACGGCTGGAGGGATTCTTGGGTTTGTGCTTTATTGTATCGTACAGCAGATGCGTATTTGGAGGCGGGAGTATGCCAAAAGGAAATAGAAATCGATATTATGTAAATTATGTTCGTAAACCCCTGGCAAAACGGGGGTTTTATGCGATTGGGGCAACGGGGGTGAGCCTGGTGTTTTTCGGCTCCGTTTTGGGTCTTGCCGTAAAATCCCAGGGCCATGTACCGCTGAATGTAAGCGCGATGGCATTTTCCAGTTTCTTATTTGCTCTCTGCGGGCTGTTTTTTGGGATGCGGGCATTGTTTGAAAAGGAGAAAAATTATATTCTGGCCAAGCTATCTATTTTTTTGGATGGGCTGTTAGTTCTGGTGTGGTTGATTGTGATGGGGATTGGGCTTGGCGTAATTCGTTAAAAGAATGACAATGTTCTGAAAGGTTAAAAAAATATTGTTATCAGGAAAGGAAAGTGCAGGAATGAAAGTTTGGGAGTTTGGGAAGGAGGACAATGCACAGGTGCTTGAGCGCTATGCACTGTCCATGGAAAGAATTGAAGATATCCGAAAAGAAAGGACGGTAGAGGAACCTTATCGTCATTTTTTTGTGCAGATGGCGGAGTTTTCCTGTCTGCTTAAAGCGTTCATGGAAAAGCTGCAGAGCGGGGAACTGGAAAAGGCAGAACTTTCGGTTTTACAGGATTGGAATAAGCGGCTGTACCAGGATATTTTGCCGGAAAATTATGGGAAGAGTTATGGAAATCCGGCTTATGCCGCGGCGCAACTTGGCCTGGAGATGGGGCAGCTTTTATCTTTCCTTTATGCGGAAATCCGCTGCAATATTGCCTGGGCTTATGAGGGACGGCTTTTGCCGATTACGGCGGCAAATGAGGCACTGATTGAGATTTATAATCTTTTTGAAGAGGGGCTTCCCAGGGCACAGGAGGTTCGGGATGTGCTTTACTGGTATGTGAGCGATTATGCGGACCAGACGGTTTCGCACTGGGTAAAGGATCGGTTGAACTCCGGGCAGAGCCTGGCAAAGGATATTGTGATGGAGGAGGATTTGTCGGATCTGCGGTATCTGTACCGGTTCGGCGAGTATATTTCCCCGTCGGAGCTGGCGGTGGCTGCGTATTTGAACACATTGCCCCAGGAAACGATAAATGCCATGGCAGATACCTATGTGGAGGGGTATCGCAAGGGCTTTGAAACCATGGGACGGGATTTGTCGAAGAAAAAAACGGTGCTGATCCGTTATGAGGTGGGGTTTGAGCGGATGATTCGGCGGGCTGTGGAAGGATTTCGAAAGCTTGGGCTGGAGCCGGTTTTTGCCCGTGCTGCAATATCGGTCTTAAACCGCAATCCCAACCGAAAAGTGGGCTGGTATTCTTCCTCGCCTAACAAGCAGTACGACTATGATCACCGCTATGATTATGCGATTTTCATGGGGAATGCGATTAAGGAGAGGAAGCTTTCGGTGCTGCGCACTGCTTTGGAGGAGAATAAGGAGGCAGCTTCCTGGTATTCGGGCCCGGCGGTGGTGGAAACCTTTGGCGAGGCGGGCTTTGTGCCGGAAAATAAGGCGGAGGCGCTTTCTCTGTCTTCGCATCAGGAGGAAGTGGTTCGGAGCCTGAATAATGAAGTTACGCGGCTGATGAACCAGTACATTCCTGAGGAGGAAACCAGCTTTACAATTATCGCTTTCCCAAGGCCGGAGATTGGGGAGGATTTTGAGGCGATATTTAAGGAAATCATTGCCATCAATACCCTGGATTACATGATGTACCAGGAGATTCAGCAGGTGATTATCGATGCTTTGGATAAGGCCGAGGTTGTGGAGATTAAGGGGAAGGGGGAGAACTGCACGGATCTTAGGGTGGCTCTGCATCCATTGTCCGACCCGGAGAAGGAAACGAAATTTGAAAACTGTGTGGCGGATGTGAATATTCCTCTGGGGGAGGTTTTTACCTCGCCGAAGCTTGCGGGAACGAACGGGACGCTGTTTGTGGAAAATGTGTACATCGGCGAATTTCAGTTTAAGAATCTGAAGATGGAGTTTACGGACGGGATGGTGAAGGAATTTACCTGTGAAAATCTGGCAGAAGAAGAGGGAAACCGGAAGCTGGTTAAGCAGGTGATTATGAAAAACCATGATACGCTGCCCCTGGGGGAATTTGCCATTGGGACGAATACGGCGGCTTATGCGATGGGCCGGAAATACGGGATTGTGGATCGGCTGCCGATTTTGATTGTGGAGAAGATGGGACCGCATTTTGCCGTGGGCGATACCTGCTACAGCTGGGCCGAGGATGCCCCGATGTACAATCCTGACGGAAAAGAGATGATTGCCAGGGAGAATGAGGTTTCGGCACTGCGGAAAACCGATGTTGCAAAGGCGTATTTCAGCTGTCATACCGATATCACGATTCCTTACCATGAACTGGATTCCATCGTGGCTTATGGGGCGGACGGAAACGGTGTGGATATTATCCGGGACGGGAGATTTGTGCTTAGAGGAACGGAGGAGCTGAATCGGGCGTTGGAGGGAGTCGATGGCTGACTGTTTTTTCCCCGCATATGCGGGGGTGATCCCACTAGCCAAATTCAGATTAATACCAGGAGGAAACGTCAATGATCCTGTCCTCAGTGATTATACTCCTATATTTTGTCTGGAAAATGGTTCATGTGTCAGATAATGAATTTGAACTTTATCTGCATATGGGAAATGAACAGTTTGGCTGTATTGGCGAAGAAGAAAAAGTGATTCGGTATAAAGTGTTTGAATATCCTGAATCGACAAAGAAAGAAAAAATCCGCTGTACGAAGCTGAAAACGATAAAATTACACTATGAGGATGCTGTCTGGTATCGGGCGATGAGCGGAAAAAGGGTGGGGGTAACGTATGGGATTTTATCCGTCAGCAGGATAAGGCGGAGTATCTTAATTTCCTGCGGCTGCTGTTAAAGGGCAGGGCGTATGTTGCTCTGGCCTATATGACCGGAATTCTTCCCATAGCAAAATACTCCAGTGGTTCTGAACTGAATATGTTCCTGGAATATACCATGGCATCGGAAAAGGCATTTGATGACTGCTTTGGGTTTACGGAGAGAGAAGTGGATTATCTCTTTGAACGATATCAAAAGAATGGGAGAGGAAACCGTGTAACGAGGCAGGGGCTGAAAGAATGGTACGATGGTTATCATACGTATTCCGGAGAACGAATGTATAATCCGCGTTCCGTCGTGGCAGCCCTGACCAATGATAATCTGGGAAACTACTGGACCAGTTCAGGACCTTATGACGAAATATATTTTTATATCAGGAATAACATAGGCGATGTGAGAGAGGCTCTTGCGCTGATGGTATTGGGCGAAGCTGTTCCGGCGCGGATTAAAGAATATGCAGCAACATCGATGCGTCTGGCTACAAAAGACGAAATTTTTTCTGCAATGGTTGTGTATGGCTTTTTGAGTTATGAGAACGGAAAAGTTTCTATTCCCAACCGGGAGTTAATGGGTAAATTTGAGGAAATGCTGAGAAAAGAAGAAACTTTGGGATATGTTTATCGACTGGCGAAGGAGTCAGACCGAATGCTGGAGGCAACGCTGGCGGGAAATGTGAGGGTCATGGAGGAAATATTGGCGTATGCCCATGATACAGAAACTCCTTTGCTGGATTATAATCATGAAACAGAACTTACCGCCGTGGTTAATCTGATTTATTTATCAGCCAGGGACAGGTATGATATTCAAAGGGAAGATAAGGCCGGAACCGGATATGTAGATTTTATCTTTTATCCCAAATATGACAGGAGTCTTGACGGGATAATTTTGGAATTGAAAGTGGACAATACGCCGGAAGAAGCGATACAGCAGATAAAAGATAAACAGTATGATTTACGTTTTAAAGGGAAGCTGGGAGAGGAAAAGCTCTGCAGCGGACGGATTCTTGCGGTAGGGATTGGTTATGATAAGAGGACAAAAGAACACAGGTGTAAGATGGAAGTGCTGTAAGTGTCTTTTGCTCAATGCTATCTGGATGGGATGGAATAAAAGACACTATAGTCAAGTGTTTTTACCTGACATTTTCAGACAAAAAATGCAGCAATAATGGGCGTTTGCGGACTTCGCAGACGCCTTTTGTGACAATGCTGTGACAAAACCTGTCCTTTACTTGCCAGATAGGATTTGTTATCTTAGCTTAAACATAGTCATCAGATAGCAAGAGGAAGCGAGCAGGTGAAAAAGAACGTGGGAATAGGGCATCAGGATTTTGACAAAAGACTAATTGCAGTTAAAATAAAGAAAGGATTGACAGGCAGACGAAAAAACAGTATGCTTATCTATAAGTAAAACAAAAGCAGTTATTACATTTTATTAGCAATACTTATAAGAAGTGCTGAAAAAGCTAATAAGATTTTTTAACTGTTGCTGGGCTGTGGGAATGAATTGAGCAGAAGTTCATTTCGTAATCGATTTCCATGGATTTTGCCTGTTACTATGAACACATGTGAACAGTAACGATGAAAGCAATAAGGAGAACTAAGAAAGGAGCAATTATGGCGAAGGTTGGTATTGTGATGGGCAGCGATTCGGATATGCCGGTGATGGCGAAGGCTGCAGAAATTTTGGACGAGTTAGGTGTGGATTATGAGATGACGATCATTTCCGCGCACCGTGAGCCGGATATTTTCTTTGCATGGGCGAAGGCTGCAGAGGAGAAGGGAATTGAGGTAATTATTGCAGGTGCAGGAAAAGCAGCACATCTTCCGGGAATGTGCGCCGCGATTTTTCCGCTTCCGGTGATTGGGATTCCGATGAAAACTTCCGATCTGGGCGGCGTGGATTCTTTATATTCGATTGTACAGATGCCTTCGGGGATTCCTGTGGCGACTGTGGCGATTAACGGGGGAGCCAATGCAGGAATTCTGGCGGCAAAGATCCTGGCGGTTTCGGATAAGGAACTGCGTGCCCGTCTGAAGGATTATTCGGAAAAGCTGAAAAATGACGTGGTGAAGAAGGCAGAAAAGCTGGAGGAAATTGGGTATCAGAAGTATCTGGAATCGATGAAAAAGTAAGGCGTCAGGCGAAAAAGAAGAATAAAGAAAACCTGGACAAAGAAGTATGTACCAGTTGAAGAAATGAAGTAACCAGTTGAAAAGCAAATAGGTCAGCGGGAAAGATAAATCAAAGGCAGCGTAAACCAAAGGTAAAGGAAAGGATAAAATTATGGATTACAGACAGGCAGGAGTGGATATTGAGGCTGGATATAAGTCGGTGGAATTGATGAAGGAGCATATTAAAAAGACGATGCGCCCGGAGGTTTTAGGGGGAATCGGCGGGTTTTCCGGCGGATTTTCTCTGGCTCCGTTTATGGGAATGGAAAAGCCGACCCTGCTCTCCGGGACAGACGGCGTGGGGACGAAGTTAAAGCTGGCGTTTTTAATGGATAAGCATGATACCGTGGGGATTGACTGCGTGGCGATGTGCGTAAACGATGTGGCCTGTGCGGGCGGTGAGCCGTTGTTTTTTCTGGATTATATTGCCTGCGGAAAGAATTTTCCGGAGAAGATTGCGACGATTGTCAGCGGAGTGGCCCAAGGATGCCGACAGGCCGGCGCGGCGCTAATCGGCGGGGAAACGGCAGAGATGCCGGGGTTTTACCCTGAGGATGAGTATGATCTTGCCGGTTTTGCCGTGGGCATTGCTGACGAGAAGGATATGATTAACGGCGCGGCTCTGGCGGCTGGCGACGTGTTAATCGGTATGGCTTCTTCCGGGGTTCACTCGAACGGATTTTCCCTGGTTCGCAGGGTATTTGCGCAGGAGATGACCAGAGAGGGTCTGGAAACGTATTATGATGAACTGGGGATGACCTTGGGTGAGGCACTTCTTGCACCGACGAAGATTTATGTTAAGGCTTTGAAGGAAGTGAAGGCGGCAGGCGTGAAGGTGAAGGCGTGCAGCCATATTACGGGCGGCGGGTTTTATGAAAATGTGCCGAGGATGTTAAAGGACGGCGTGCAGGCGGTGATTGAAAAGAACAGCTACCCGATTCCGCCGATTTTTGGCCTGCTTGCGAAGAAGGGAAATATCGAAGAGAAGATGATGTATAATACCTATAATATGGGTATCGGCATGATTGCAGCGGTTGCAGCAAAAGATGAAAAAGCGGCTCTGGCGGCTATCGAGGCAGCCGGAGAAAAGGCGTATGTGATTGGCTCCATAAAAGAGGGAGAGAAGGGCGTAGTGTTATGTTAAGAATCGGTGTGCTGGTTTCCGGCGGCGGGACGAATCTGCAGGCGATTTTCGATGCCATGGACAGCGGAAAGATTAGAAATGCCGGGGTTGAGGTTGTGATCAGCAATAATGAGGGGGCCTATGCCCTGGAGCGGGCGAAGAAGCACGGCGTGGACGGCCTTTGCATTTCGCCGAAGAACTTTGCGGATCGTGAGCAGTTTTACCGGGCGCTTTTGGATAAGCTGGAAGAGTATTCGTTAGATTTAATTGTGCTGGCAGGCTATCTGGTGACGATTCCGCCGGCGATGATTGCCCGTTATAAAAATCGGATTATTAATATTCACCCTTCGCTGATCCCGTCATTCTGCGGTGTGGGTTATTACGGGTTAAAGGTGCATGAGGCGGCATTGGCCCGCGGCGTGAAGATTACCGGGGCAACAGTGCATTTTGTGGATGAAGGGATGGATTCCGGGCCGATTATCCTGCAAAAGGCGGTTGAAGTTCTGCCGGGCGATACGCCAAAGGTATTGCAGCAGCGGGTGATGGAACAGGCAGAGTGGGTGATTCTTCCACAGGCGATCGATAGGATTGCGAATGGAGAGATGGATGGATATTGATAGAATTTTACATGTGTTTTGTCTGGCTGTTTGTACCCTAAGGGCAGGATGGGCTGTGAACGTGTGAACAGTAACATAAACGATGTACAGAACGGAGGAAGCGATGAAGGTTTTAATTGTGGGCAGCGGCGGAAGGGAACATGCGATTGCCTGGAAGGTGGCGCAGAGTGCAAAGGTGGATAAGATTTACTGTGCGCCGGGAAATGCGGGAATCAGCGAGTTTGCCGAGTGTGTTCCGATTGGCGCGATGGAGTTTGAGAAGCTGGCGGCATTTGCAAAGGAAAAGGAAATTGATTTAACCGTGATCGGCATGGATGATCCTTTGGTCGGCGGCGTGGTGGATGTGTTTGAGCGCGAAGGGCTTCGGGTGTTTGGGCCGAGGAAGAATGCGGCGATTTTGGAAGGCTCGAAGGCATTTTCCAAGGATCTGATGAAAAAATACGGGATTCCCACAGCAGCCTATGAAACGTTTAACCGGGCGGAAGATGCGCTTTCTTATGTTGAAAAGGCCGAAATGCCGGTGGTGTTAAAGGCAGACGGTCTGGCACTGGGAAAAGGCGTCCTGATTTGCAATAATCTCGACGAGGCGAAGGCGGGAATTAAGGAACTGATGCAGGATAAGAAATTTGGTTCTGCCGGGGATTGCATCGTGATTGAGGAGTTTATGACCGGGCGTGAGGTGTCCGTGCTTTCGTTTGTAGACGGAAAAACGATTCGGATCATGACCTCGGCGCAGGATCATAAGCGTGCGGGTGACGGGGACACAGGCTTAAATACCGGCGGGATGGGGACATTTTCGCCAAGTCCGTTTTATACCGGGGAAGTGGACGCTTTTTGTAAAGAGCACATCTATCAGAAAACCGTGGACGCTATGGCAGCGGAGGGCCGGGAGTTTAAGGGGATTATTTTCTTTGGGCTGATGCTGACCGAAAAGGGTCCGAGGGTGCTCGAATATAACGCCCGCTTCGGCGACCCGGAAACCCAGGTGGTGCTTCCGCGGATGAAGAATGATATTGTGGAGGTTTTTGAAGCCTGCGTGGACGGAAGGCTTGATGAAATGGAACTGGAATTTGAGGACAATGCAGCAGTCTGCGTGGTGCTCGCCTCTGCGGGCTATCCGGTGGAATATAAGAAGGGTTATCCGATTTCGGGGCTTGAAGCCTTTGCAAAAGAGGACGGTTATTTTGTGTTCCATGCAGGGACGAAATTTGCAGAGGATGGAAAAACCTTTTTAACCAACGGCGGCAGGGTTTTAGGTGTGACTGCGACAGGAGAGGACTTAAAAAAGGCAAGGGAAAACGCCTACCGGGCAGCGGAGTGGGTTTCCTTTGAAAATAAATATATGCGCCGTGATATCGGGAAGGCGATTGATGAGGTGTAGGTGAGCAGGGCAAAGGTTTTCGGCGAAGAGAAGGCCAAGGAAGTGAAAGCCCACGGTGAAGAACTGAAAGCTTCCGGGGTTAAGTACTGCGACTGCCCGGCTTGTGCCGCAGTGGAAGCGATTTTGGGGATGAAAGAGGAACTTTTAGCAGAAGAATAGGGGTTAGAAAAGTTTTTTGCACATGCATTGGAGAGTCGGAACATAAGTTCCGGCTCTTTGCGTATAGGAAAAATGTGGAGGATGGCGCTTCTGGTTTATGCGATTGTCTTTTCGCGTCCGGTTATCCGCCTCCAGCGTTCAACGACTATCCCCCACAGCGGGATCAGCCAGAGGTAAAAGGATACTGCCATAGAAGTGAGCGGAGCGCCTAAGGTGGCTAAGGGTACAGCGCCGGCGACGCCCCAGGGAATCAGGGCGCAGATGACAATGACCGTGTCCTCAAGTGCCAGGGCCAAATCTTCTTTATTATTGTAGAGATCCTCGCAGAGCTGGCAGGTGAGAAGGGTTCCCAGGCTCTGGTTGCAGCTAATCCCGCAGGAAATCAGGGCGGAAAGGGTTACGGTGCCAAAGGTTCCCAGACGTTTACTCTGACGGATAAGCACCTCCTTGATCGGCAGGATCAGCGGCGTGTGGGAAAAGATGCCGGAGTAGGAGGAGGAGATCAGGACAATGATGCACACATGCAGCATGGAGGTAATCCCGCCTCCGTTGAGGAGTTTTGCAAGTTCGGTTCCTTCCGGTGCTGCATAACCCCGGTAGAGAGAGTAAAAAAGTTCTGCCGGATTGGTTTTCTGGAGAAGGAGGGCTAGGACAATCGAGGTTAAGATACTGGTCGTCATCGTCCACCGAACATCGATGTGCAAAAGGGACATCACCAGGATAAGGATGGCGGGCAGGCTGACGATCCAGTGCAGGGAAAAGCATTCCTTAAACATCGCCACAGAGGAGGTGTCCGGCCGGACGGAACTCCCCCCGGCAAACACCGTATATAAAACCGCACTCAAAATAAACGGAACCAGGCAGGAGCGCATCATCCGCTTAATATTGCCGTAGATATCCGTCTGCGTCAGAGAACAGACAAGCTGAGCGCTCGAGGACATGGGGGAGCAGCGATCGCCGAAATAACTGCCGGAGAGGATTGCGCCGCCGAGTAAAAACGTGCTGATCCCGGCAGTACGTCCAATCAGCATACAGATAACGCCCATGGTACTGAAGGTTCCAAAGGAAGTCCCGGTTAAAAAGGACATCATGGAACACAGCAGGAAGGTGCAGAGGACAAAAAACCTGGGCTGGATAAACGAAATCGAGTGGTACAGGATGAACGGGATGGTTCCGCAGAAGCGCCAGCTTGCCGTCAGGCATCCGATAAGGACAAGGATGATCAGGATGTTTGCCACCTTTGTCATGCCTTCTTTCATCATCAGGACAGTGGCTTTCGGGGAATTTCCTTTTCGTATACTGTAGATGCCAAAGCAGAGCACACCGAATAAAAGCGCAAAAATAAGATCGGTTCCGCTTGCAACGCAGAGAATTAATCCGCTTAAGAAAAGTCCTAAGGTAATCTGTTCTGCTGTCATAAAAGTACCTCCGTGGTTATTGTGTTAGTTGTTGGAAATTTTTTCTTTCTGCGCCGATATTTTAGTTGATTTTAACATATATGGATGAAGAATGTCAATGCATGATGCATCATAAAAATAAATTTCAGAAATCGTAAGAATTCGACCGTTTCATGTAATTGTTCCTTTTCCGTTTTTCTGTTACACTTTTACCTGTCGAGAAATCCGGAAGGATATCTGTATGCCATTTGGCGGTACGAAGGAAAGTCCTTTGCGGGCAAAGAAGGATAACCAATTGAAAATTTAAGGAAAAACGGAGTGAATTACTGATGAATAACCAAAAAACCATGTATTACAAAAGCAGCATCCAAAAAGCCGTTGTACATACCGTGTTTCGCCGTATATTTTCCGGTTTGCTGGTGCTTGGGATTGCTTTGTCTTCTGTGCTTTTTTCTCCTGTTACCGTGAAGGCACAGGATTGGGAGAATCTGGGCGGGAAGTACAGGATGCCTGATGGGACACCGATTGAGGGCGCTGTTGCCCGGGGAATTGATGTATCTTACTGGAAGCAGGAAGTTGACTGGGAGCAGGTAGCCGACAGCGATGTGGATTTTGCCATGCTTGGAACCCGTTTTCGCGGCGAGGTCGATCCTTATTTTCCTGTGAATGCCCAAAAGGCCAGGGAGGCCGGGTTAGAGGTGGGTGCCTATATCTATTCTTATGCGACAACGGTGGAGATGGCCGAACAGGAGGCGGATTTTGTCCTGGATCTTGTTAAGGACTTTGAAATTTCCTTCCCTATAGCTTTTGATGTTGAGGACAATGCCACCTTGGGAACACTTACTCCGCAGCAGGTCAGCGAAATTATTAATGCTTTCTGCGGGAAAATTGAAGAGGCAGGCTATTATCCCATGCTTTATGCTAATGAATACTGGCTGAACAATAAGATTGATCTGTCCATGGTTTCCTATGATTTATGGGTGGCCCGCTATAATACGATGTACACCGTCCAAAACCCGTCCATGTGGCAGGCGACGAATACGGGAGCCATCAGCGGGGTGAACGGAAGTGTGGATATTAATTTTTTATTTACCGACTATTCCTTTATCATTCCTGCCAATACCTGGAGAGTGATTGCCGGAAACCGTTATTACTACCAAAATCACAAAATGCAGAAAGAATCATGGATTCATGACGGGATAAACTGGTACTATATGAGTGCGGCCGGAAATCCGGAAACCGGCTGGAAGCAGATAAACGGCGTGTGGTATTATCTGGATTTATTCGGAGCGATGCAGACGGGCTGGCAGCAGATAAACGGTTTGTGGTATTATCTTGACTTGTCCGGAGCGATGCAGACGGGCTGGCAGCAGATAAACGGTTTGTGGTATTATCTTGACTTGTCCGGAGCGATGCAGACGGGCTGGCAGCAGGTAAATGGTCTGTGGTATTATCTTGATTCGTCCGGAGCGATGCAGACCGACTGGCAGCAGATTGACGGGCAAATTTATTATTTTGAC
>VSOC01000028.1:0-4433 GCA_009774615.1 Lachnospiraceae bacterium | reverse complement strand
TGTGGTATTATCTTGATTCGTCCGGAGCGATGCAGACCGACTGGCAGCAGATTGACGGGCAAATTTATTATTTTGACCCTGCGGGCGGCCAGATGATTAATCTGGAATCTCTGCAAATGCCTGCAAACACAGATATAGTTTCATAAAACGGATTTTTGTGCGTATATTCACTGATAAGATTTCAAAGAAGTGCTGGTCATTAGTAAAAATCTTTGTTATAATATGATAGAAGCGTCAAAAGCTCTTTTGCCGCTTTTTATGAACCAAGTACTACATAAGGAGTGTGTGATTATCCATGTTTAAGCGAACAAAGAAATTTTTACTGCTCAGCCTTGCCTGCATGATTATATTATGTTCTGCTGTTTTTTTCTGGGTAGCGGAATCGATGACCGGAAAAAGCCAGGAAGCAATTAGTGAGATCGGTATGATTTATATGTCGGAGATGAGCCGTCAGCTTCAGCAAAAGTTCAATGCAATTATTGATCTGCGCCGTTCGCAGGTTGAGGGAATTGTTCGCCGTACTCCGCCGGAGAAATCCGCATCGACAGTGAATCTTTTTGAAGAACTTGCTTTAAGTGCCAGCGTTCGCGAATTTGAATATCTGGCGCTGTACACCGAAGACGGTGAGGAGAAAGTGATCCTTGGAGATTCCATGGAGATTATTGACCGGAATGAATTTCTGGAAGCTATCCAAAAACCGGAAAAGACCGTATCCAGCGGTATATCCACGGAAGAAAAAAAATATCTTCTGCTTCTTGTTGATGCTGCCTATCCTATGGGAGACGGACGGACCAGCAAAAGTCTGGTGGCAGGAATTCCCATGAATTATCTGAGTGAAGCTCTGGTTCTCGACGGAGATCATTCCATGGTTTATTCCCATATTATCCGTCGGGACGGAAGCTATGTTGTGCGAAGCGGAGAGGGATTTCAGAATACTTACTTTGACTATCTCCGGGAAGTTTTTTCGGAGTTTAACGGCAAAGGCCCGGAAGATTATGTCAGAGAACTTCAGAATTCGATAGAAACCGGCAATGAGTATTCAAGCTTATTGGTTATCGACGGTGTTCACCGTCATTTATACGGAGCCTACCTGCCAAGTTCTGACTGGTATCTGGTAACGATTATGCCTTACGGCGTGTTGGACGATGCAATTAATAACCTGGGAGATCAGCGGCTCTATGTTATGCTGGAGGGATGTATCGTTATCCTGGTCGGCGTGCTGGTGATTTTCTTTATTTATCTTCACCTATCCCAGCAGCAGATGTATGAACTGGAAAGAGCCAGGCAGGAGGCTATCCGTGCAAATAAAGCAAAGAGCGATTTTCTGTCTAATATGAGCCACGATATCCGAACACCGATGAACGGTATCGTCGGAATGACGACGATAGCCATAGCAAACATCGACGATCCCAATCGGGTAAAGGACTGTTTAAAGAAGATATCGCTTTCGAGCAAGCATTTACTGGGACTGATTAACGATGTTCTGGATATGTCGAAGATTGAGAACGGAAAACTTACGTTAAATATGGGCCAGCTTTCTCTGCGCGATGTTATGGATAATATTGTTACGATTATTCAGCCGCAGATTAAGGCAAAGAACCAGCACTTTGATATATTTATTCAGAAGATGGAGAGTGAAGAGGTTCACTGTGACAATGTTCGCTTAAACCAGATTTTAATTAATTTACTGTCTAATGCAATTAAGTTCACCCCGGAGGGCGGAGCCATTAATGTGTACCTGATGCAGGAAGAATCGCCTCTGGGAAGTGATTATGTGCGCTGCCAGTTCAGGGTTAAGGATACCGGAATCGGTATGACGCCGGATTTCCAGAAGACGATCTTTGAAACCTTTACCCGGGAAGATAACCTTCGGGTGCAGAAAACCGAAGGAACCGGGCTTGGCATGGCGATTACCAAGTGCATCGTGGATGCCATGAAAGGCACGATTGATGTCAACAGCAAGAAGGGTGAAGGAAGTGAATTTATCGTTACCCTGGATTTGGAAAAGGCTCTGATTAATGAAGCAGATATGCGGCTTCCTGCCTGGGATATGCTGGTTGTGGATAATAATGAAGACTTGTGCATCAGTGCCGTTGCCGCTTTAGAGGAAATCGGCATTAACGCAGAGTGGGTTTTGGACGGCCGGACGGCAGTGGAGATGATTGAAAAGCGCCATAAGGAGAATAATGATTATCATTTTGTTCTGTTAGACTGGAAGATGCCGGGAATGGATGGTCTGGAAACCACCCGCGAGATCCGAAAAAGAGTGGGGGATAAGATACCGATTTTAATTATTTCCGCTTATGACTGGAGCGATATCGAAGAAGAGGCACGGGAAGCCGGTGCGCATGGGTTTATCTCCAAGCCGCTGTTTAAATCCAACCTCTATTACGGACTCAGCCATTTTGCCGAACAGGAAGCTGAGGTGGAGCTTGAAGAGAAGAAAGAGGAGTTTGATTTAACCGGAAAGCGTATCCTTCTGGCCGAAGACAATGACTTAAACTGGGAAATTGCCAATGAAATCCTTAGTGCAGTGGGTTTTAAGGTGGAGCTGGCAGAGAATGGTCAAATCTGTGTGGATAAGTTTAATAATTCCGAGGTTGGCTATTATGATGCTATTTTAATGGATATACGGATGCCGGTGATGGACGGTTATCATGCAGCTATGGCTATCCGTAAGCTTGAGCGTTCCGACAAGGGGCTTCCGATTATCGCGATGACGGCTGACGCCTTTTCCGAGGATATCCAGCGCTGTCTTGACTGCGGGATGAATGCGCACATCGCAAAGCCCATAGATATCCGGCGCTTAATGGAAGAACTCAGGAAATTTTTGCGGTAGAATTTTTGCTGCTGTGAATCTGTGAACAGTAATGAAGTTTTCTTATGAACCAAAACGGGATTCTGCTTGGCGGCAGAATCCCGTTTTGACGTTCTTATCATTTTTATCGGCTTAATATGGCCATTAATTCCTGTTCCGGCATAATGGGGGATAAGAAAGCTCCCTGCTGCAGATCACAGCCAAGGTGATCTAAAAGCTCTTTTTGCCTTTGGGTATTTACGCCGCTGGCAATCAGCTTCTTCTTCATCCGCCGGGCAATCTGCACCAGCCCTTCGTTGATGGGTCTGGATTTTTTATTATTTTCCAACTGCCAGACAAAACTTGGATTAAACTTTAAGGTATCCACGGGAAGTTCAAAAATCCAGCTCAGCCCCGTACTTCCGGAACCGAAGTTATCTAAAACCAGTTCCACGCCCAGCCAGGAGAGATTCTGCAAAAGCACGGAGATATCGCAGTAGGCGGAACCTGCGGTAAATTCATCAATTTCCAGTGCCAGTTTTTTGGGCGGAATCTGGTATTCTTCTATAAGCTGGGAGATTTCTTCGATAAAATCTCCGTGCAGCAAAAGAGAAGGCGGTATGGATACAGCGATGGATTCAAATTTCTTTCCCTCTTCCAGAAGCCGTGCAATCGCAGCGGCGGCCTGGTTCAGCATGTAGTATTCGACGACACGAAGCTGCCCGGTATCCTCGGCAATGGGCAGATATTCTTCGCTTCCAATCATGCCCATTTCCGGAATAAATAACCGCATAAGAAGTTCCGCCCGGGTAAACCTGCCCCGGCGCTGGCTGTATATCGGACGATAGCTGATTTCGACCTGTTCTTTCGTGATGGCGGTACTTATGTTTTTGGCAATGGCCTGACGGCGCAGGTATTGACCATGAAGTTCATTGTCATAAACAACAATCTGGTTGCTGCCCCGATCCGTTCCGGAAAGGATGGCAAGGTCTAAGTATTTTAAAAGCTCACCGGCGCTGGAGGGAAAGCCCGGATAAGCACAGAGGGCAATCTGTGCCGTACAGAAAAATTTTTTATCTTCAACAATCCAGTTTTCTCTAAAACGGGCGATAATCTGTTCGGCGGCCTGCTGCGCATCTTTTACGGTTTTGTTCCGCATAATAATGATGAACTCTACGCCGATATTTCTGAATACGCTGCAGCCGGTCTTTCTTTCCAGATATTCACGGACAATATCCAGCAATGCGTTACACTGCTCAAAGCCGAATAAATCGTTCATCCGTTTAAAGTTTTCAATATAGACTTTCATAACGACCCCCTGGCCGCTGATTAAAAACTGTCCCTCAAGCTGGCTGAGCCAGGAGCGCTGTGCGGGCTGGGCAGGGGGCCTTGCCGCTACAGCAGTCGTCTGTGTATGATGTGCAGAGGGGGATGCTGCTGTTTTTTTTGTCGGTTTTTTTGATCGTCCAAACATTTTCCATTTCTCCTTATGTCTACATTCCATTCCTCTGTCTAGTATACATCGAATCAGGAAAGGTTGCAAGTCGGGAGAATAAATTGTTACTGTTCACATAGGTCTGCGCACTTGCTGCGCTGACCGTAGGTTAAACTGGGCCAGTGAGCAAAAATCCCATCG
>VSOC01000279.1:2001-3292 GCA_009774615.1 Lachnospiraceae bacterium | reverse complement strand
TTATCCCACGCATTTCTGAAAATCAACCCTTCCCTGCCTATTCACTATTGAGTTTCCGAGAACGCTCTAAACTCAAGCAGCTTATTGTTAATACAAAACTCATAGCCCATTTTCTTAAGGCCCACCTTGTCAAATTCAACTGCAATAGAGGTGCCGTCAATAGCAGTAATAACTCCGGTACCAAATGATTTATGCTTTACCTGTTTTCCAACAATATCCGCTGGGATAACCACAGGTGGCTTTGGTTCTAGCTTTGGAATGACGGGTTTTACAACAACAGGCGCCTTTCCCTTATTCTTTTTCTTATCTGCCAGCATTTTAGCATATTCTGCATCTACATTTTTACCACGAGACTTATAGTCTTCCATATCCTTAAAAACAAACATCTGTGGCTTCTGAACATCATTATCTGGCACCGGACGAATAGGGAACATCCAAACCATTCTGTCATACCCATCTTCGCCAGGTTGTGTTTCTGTATAAGGCGTGCTTACAAGCTCGATTCTTCCACAATAAATATATTCACCAGCGTCTATAACCTCAAATAGGTGTACATCAACACCGTTTCGTCCGCACTCAGCTAAAGTTGCATTCTGGGCCCAATTAATATCTTGGTCTCCGGATTTTCCCATACCTGTATAGTGCAATACTCCACCAATCCACTTATCGTGATAAATTCCTTTTGTATAATCAGATACAATAACAAGCGTATTAGTAGTTCTTGAACGGCGCATTCCGCCCATATTACCACACTTGAAAATCTCTACAATATCTGCATTTTTTAATATTTGTCCTATTTTTAATCCCGGATCGAATGCCATTTTCACACCTCCATATTAAGTCCAGAGCAATTCTGCAAGCTGCTCAACTTCAGGTATTTCATCACTTCCTAAAAGAGCAGACAGGTCAAAGATTCTAGTTCCCATAGAACCACCGGAGGATATTTTCTTAAAGTCAGTTTCATAAAATTGTTCAACAAAAAAATATCTGTGTTCCACAGTTCTTAAATCATATCCATGAGAATCGCCATCAGCCATTGCCTTTGCAATCATCTGCTTACGTTCCTCTGTTAGCTCACCGAACTCTGGAGTATATTTAACGCCCGTTTCTGTTTCAACTGCAGTAATACGAGCACAAATCTTTCCAATAGCGCGCACACTCTTTTGCTTATATAAGCCAAGATAGTCGTGGGCCCTAAATCCACGTTCAGACTTGTCATAATAAATATTGTTGCTGATATTAAAATCAATTGTTGTACCTGCAAGCCGCATACGTAGATACTTCCACGAAT
>VSOC01000279.1:0-1991 GCA_009774615.1 Lachnospiraceae bacterium | reverse complement strand
GACACAGGTATCAAACCATCTTTATAGCAGTAGTTTAGGTAATCTTCCAGCACCTCCTGCATCTCATAATCTCTATCATCGATAACATCACCAATGGCATTCGCCATCATTTCAAAGGTTGTATTGATGTGGATTACCGGATATGTCTGAGTCTCGTTATATTCCTTTAACTGCTTTTCAAAATCAGCCAGTTTTTCTCCTGCCATCAACTCTGAAGCAAGCGTAATCATTATCTTGTTCTTTTCATCACCAAAGGACTTCAAATGTCTCATCAGCTGGTCAGAATAAAACCAATCTGTCAGCTTCGTCTCTACAACAATTTTGAACCCCTCCTGGGTAATAGTTGCATCAGGTATGCTGTCTACACTCTTTTCCTGTAATGTAAATACAAGCTCAGGTTCAAAGGAATCAGCAAAGTATTCTGATTTCAAAAATCTGAAAAACTTATCCGACGAATATGAATATAAACGCGACAAAAGCAGCATCGTATTCGCTGTTGCTACGTTTTCTTTTTCATGATATCTCTGGAAATAATGTATCTTCATTGTGACACTCCACCTCCGAAATTCTTATCTATTTAGGTACCACACGTAGTGGTCAAATTTCCTTTTTCTATTTTCTACAGTAATACCGAGCTCATCTAGCTTACCGGTTATGTAATCATTATAGGCCTTATAATTAAAGCTATCCTGCCATCTTTGAATCTGGTCCCTTGTTACATCATCAAAATATCTTGGAAGGTATTCCTTTAAAATCGTATCTAAGATTGAAAAATCATCTCTACCATATAAATTGCTGTTATGGTAGCAGCAATATTTTGAGGCAAACGAAAAAAGATTTATTTTCCCGTTACTGCGTGCAATGATATTTACAACCTCTGGATCGCCATTCTTTATTCCCTCATCAATATCCGGAATGGCCGCTATAATCTCTGCAAGCTCTACCATACTAATCTTGCTCTTATGTTGAGATAAATGAGTCGAATTAGTGATGTCGATAAGCCCTACTTTCATCGCGACTACGTCCGCATCTGTATTTGACGGAAACTTCTTCAAACACCTTGTTATCAAATCGGTTTCCGGACCATAATTATCTGTCCCTTGCACCAAGGCCTCCACCTCTTCGATAGCCTCATTTGATATAACATCACCTGAAACATCTGTTGGTGCCGTTTTGTTAGCGACGCTTACTTTTTCAGAAACCTTAAACTCTTTACCAGTTAACGAGTAATATGAAGGATTGATTCCAGTACGAATAACAACACCTTGCTCCACTAGAGCCATAAGCGCTGAGTAAATATTAGGCCCATGCTGCTTATCACCATAGATGCCCTCAGCTAACGCGCTCTGTGTCATAGCATTATTCAAATTAAGCAAGTTTACTATATCTTCCTTCTGGCTCATTTTCGCACCTTCTTACTGTTCCTTAGTCTTTATATATTTTCCACTTTTGACTCTCTGATCGTCCGGTTTTTCCGCGTCAGCAGGAATGGCCCAATAGGAACCAATCTTCATTGCGCCAGGAATACGACCTTCTGCACACAACACCTGTATTCTTCTAATTGAGATGCCCCATTTATCGGCTGCCTGTCTAATTGATAAATATTCCATTCTTGCACCTTCTTTTTTAACGTCTACAGTTACTCTAACTTATATTATATACCAAACCACGAACAAAATCAATCCCTCCCACTAAATGACAAAAGCGGCAAGCCCAAAAGCCTACCGCAATTTTTCTTTCTTATCTCTCTATATCCAAATCCACGCCTGCTTTAAAGCAAACAGTGAACTTATCTTCATACACCTTTATTTTACCAATATATTTTCTTACCATCGACTCATCGTATTCCGTCAGCTCCTGGTCGGCTTCTTTTAAGAAATCCTCCAGTTCCTTGATGCGCTTTTTGAAGCCTTCCGTTTCCGCCTTTGCCACCAAAAGCTCCTGCTTTTTATCTCTGAGCAGGTCAATTTCATCGGGTAAGGTTGTGTAGG
>VSOC01000278.1 GCA_009774615.1 Lachnospiraceae bacterium | reverse complement strand
AAAACATACACTTACGCCAAAATGTTATCTCTCCCATAAAGATAACATAGATTTTGGCAGATTGGAATACCTATGTTAATATTTATCAATGAAATTTTGTTATCATTTTCTTCCTGCTTTTCCAGAACCGCTGCTTTCCAGTGGTTTGTGGTCATGGTTATTGGCTTTATGGTTCGTTCGGATTCCCTGGGAGTAACTTCTGTCATTCGCGACCTTGACCTGAACCCAAAGGTTTATCCAAGCCTAATACACTTTTTTCATGCGTCTTCCTGGGAATGGGACACGATTTTTTACCAATGGTTAAAAACCGCTGCCCGCCATGCCCCGCTTTATCGGATTTCCGGCAGGACTGTGCTGATCGGGGATGGTACAAAAAGGGCCGTGGATGGAACATATATGCCCTGCACCAAAAAGATGGTTCAGGAATCCGAAAGCGCTTCAAAACAGGCGTTTACCCATTGCCATTTCTTTGGCGCTGTCGGTGTATTGATTGGAAACCTGACCAAAATCTTCTGTATGCCGCTTTCTATCCAGATCCATGATGGAGATAAGGCAATTTGTGGTTGGAAAGGGGATGGATCGGTTTCCCATGTGGTACAAATGCTACGTGACGGCTTCCGGGCTGCCCTTTATTTTGGTCGCTGCCTGTTTGTACTGGACCGGTATTTCCTGACGGTTCCCATGTTGGAGGAATGGCGGAACGAATCAAGACGACACCCAGATCTTATTCATGTCATCACAAGGGCAAAGAAGAACTGCACCGCTTATGAACAGTCGGAGGAATATAAAGGCAGGGGACGCCGCCCGGTTAAGGGAAAAGCCATCCATATTCATGAACTGTTTCATTCGGCTGCCGCATCCTTTACCTCTGCAGAACTTCCCATATATGGGGGCAATAAGGAAGTACGTTACCTGTCATACATTTATCTGTGGGGGCAGAAACTTTACCAGCCCCTTCAGTTTGTCCTGGTGGAATATGAAGCAGCGCAGGTTATCCTGGTAAGCACGGATTTAACGATGTCTGTCGGGGATATCATCATAGCCTACGCCTGCCGGTTTAAGATCGAAACCATGTTCCGCAAGTTTAAACAGCAGTTCGGCGGCCTGTTTTACCACTTTTGGACCAAAGCTGTCCCAAAGCTTGACCGTTACCGCAGGAAAAACAGTCCTGACCCGCTTTCCTTAGTGAAGGACACGGCGGAAAGGGAACGAATTATCCGGGCATTAAAGGCAACGGAAGGCTATGTGCTGTTAGCCACCCTCAGTTCTTTTCTTTCTGTGGTTCTTTTATTATTACACTTAGCGGATAGATTCCTGTCCTTATGTACTCATAATGCTCATTTGGACTCAGCTTTTCTAACTGCCACTGATATCTTTCGTTATTATAATAATCGATCCAGTCATCTATCACTTTCTTCACTTCTGCATATCTTTCACATCCACTCAGATCGATTTCGTCCTTCATATGTCCGTAAAAGCTTTCCTGCGGTGCATTGTCCCAGCAGTTTCCTTTTCTCGACATCGACTGGCGCAGTTTACTGTCCTTTACAATTTCAATAAAACTCGTGCTTGTATAATGGCATCCCTGGTCGCTATGGATCAATCTTTCCTTCCCCAGTTCCATCCCATGCTCCCTCACCACTTTTCTCACGGTTTCCAACACAAAATCAACCTCCAGTGAATCACTTAGTACATATGACAGTATCTGTTTCGTATATGCGTCCAGGATTGTTGACAGGTAGCAGTAGTTCCCGTTATACGGTATATACGTGATATCGGTCAGCAGCACTTTCCTCAGCCCATGACTCGTAAACTCACGGTTCAGGATATTTTCCGACACATGGTTCGTTTTTATTGCTTTCGCCATCCTTCGGTATGGATTCGCTTTCCGTATCGGGCATTTAAGGCCATATTTGCCCATTAGACGACGGATTTTCTTTAGGTTCATCACCACCGGTTCTTCCCAGTGCAGCATACACATGTAAATCCCACGGGCCCCTTTGCTGTAGCCCCTCTGCTTATATGCCTTCATGATCAGGCCAAAATCCTCCTGGTCCCGTTTTTCCCTTTCTTCCCTTACCTTTTCTGCTTTTACCCATCTGTAATAACCAGATCGGGAAACTCCCGCTATCTTACACAACATAGCCGTATTCAATAGGTTACCTTCTGCCTCAAGTGTCTTTTGGATTACTTCGAATCTCCATCCCGCACTCATCTGCCCTTCCCCTTTTTGGGACCCTGGTCTATTTTTTTTAGAAACTCTACCTCCTGCCTTAAATATTTCACTTCATTCCATATCCGTTCCACGGATTCCTTCGACATCTCATCCGTTTCCTGCTGCGGCACAGGCCTGCGGGTTCTGTTTTCTCCTTCTCTGAAGCCGTTTCCCCCTTCCGCCTGTTTCTTGATCCTCTGCACAATGCTGTCTATCTGTTTCTGGCCAAACATCCGGGTATCATATCCCAGATCTTCTAATAGCTTTCTGGGAGATACCCCGGCCTTATACCCAATCCAGAATGCTTCCTTAAAATTCTGCTGTAAAATACAGTTTGTTTTTCGTCACTTTAAATGTATAGGGGTTGACCCTGAGCTCTTTCATTTCTTTTGTCGTATATTCTCTCATCCTGATTCTCCTGACTCTTTATGATAACTATATATCGGATGAACCCTCCCCTTTATTCATTTAAAATGTCCTTTTTTATGGATTTCTTCCCCTTCTTTCCCGTCCATTCTAAAGGATTTTTCCCCTGTTTGGTTTGTCCATTTTTATGGGTTTATGCCTTCCTAGACGTGTCCACAACAACTTCCGCTCTCCTGTTTTCTATGTGTGAACTTTTAAGGATAAACACCTTCTTCTCTATGTCTACTACCACGGATTTATCTTGTTCTGGTCGACTCCGGCACTTTTATCATCATTTTACCCGGCGATTCCTGAATCATACTAAAACCCTTCGTCTTGTGGTGTCCACCTTATGGGGTACATTATACACCCATCGTTCCATTTTCTCTTTCAATCCATCTCACAATCTAATTTGCATCAAACCACTCTTTCAAAACCCCAACACTAACATTCACTGCCTTAGCTATAGATTCTTCACCCATTCCCATTCTTTTAAGAACCTGTGCAGTTTCTTTTGCCTGTTCTATCCTTCCTTCTTTTTTTCCTTCAATTCTTCCTTCTTTTTTTCCTTCAATTCTTCCTTCTTTTTTCCCTTCATTTAAAATCTGTTTCGCTTCATATTCAAGTACTTTTCCACCCATAACCGACTTCACTCCTTCCCTGACATATTCATATTTCTGTGCAAG
>VSOC01000277.1 GCA_009774615.1 Lachnospiraceae bacterium | reverse complement strand
TTCTTTATCCAGGGCGGATACGAACAGGAATTTGCGGATCAGGAACAGAACAGCAATGGCAATGATTCCGATCAGTGTAAAATAAATCGGCATATGTTCGATAATCATCTCTCTGGCTACCGAGAACAGCAGAACCTCCACGACCGAATCCAGATCGTGGCGGCAAAGCATCTTCAACAGCTCGATTCCGATGATGATGTCGAACATATATTTGAGAAAATGATTGAATTGCCCGCTGAATACCAGTTCCTTCAATTCTCCCGGCACCTGTAAAAACATAATCAGCAGAGCGATGATGACGATAACCGCCACAACCAGTTCCAAAAGCATTGCCGTGTTGAAAATGAACCCCTGTGCCTTGCTGGCTTTTCCCCCCAAATGTTGTTTCATATCTTTTCCTCCTTTGCAGGATTTTAAATAGGCAATTGTTAAATTGCCAAACCCATTGATTTCATTGGGTTTTCTTGTTGTTTCTATATAAATTTTCTCTCCGCTTATGTTAAAATAGAGTTATCAGGCAACCATCTTTTCATAAACGGAGGAGAAAATTTATGACTGGTAAATACCATCAGATTGCTTTAAAAGATATCTTTTCAGACTGCCAGGATTTGTTCATGGACGATACCCCTTCCTTTTTCCAACTCCTTGAAGAACATTTCGATATCTCTGAGTTTATTCCCTCTGTTTTCTATAACGCCTTTTACCAGCGTCTTGGCAGAAAAAGGGATTACCCACTTACCGCCTTCCTTTCCGCCCTCATCCTTCAGAAGGTCTTTTCCATTCCTACGGATTCCCTTCTCATTCTGTTTTTAAACCTCTGTAGGGAACTCCGGGACTTCTGCGGCTTTCATAAGGTCCCTGACGCTCCGCTTTTTACTCGCTTCAAACTCGGTTTTGCCGACCACATTGAACTCATGTTCCAACATATGGCGGATTTCACCGAGCCCATCTGCCACGCCATCGACTCCTCCCTTGCCTCCATGCTTACCTTCGATACCTCCGGTATTGAGCTTTACGTTACCGAAAACAACCCTAAAACTCTAAATTCCCTGATCCGCAGGCTTAAGGCCTACTATAAAGATAACCCTGACGTTGACCCTTATAAGATGGCTTACTCCCTCATGCCCTCACAGGCCGCCTCCTGCCCTGACGCCAAACAGCAGTATATCAACGGCCATTTCTGCTACGCCGATAAATTCGCCATCCTCACCAACGGCCTCGGGATTGTCCGCCATATTTCCTTCCTCGATGATGCCTTTAAGGCCGCCCATCCCGAAATGCCTGTGGAAAAGAAATCCGATTCCCCGGACGAGGACAAGTCCATTGGCGATTCCTCTTCCTTAAAGCCCGTCCTCTCCGATTTCTTTTCCCTTCACCCGGATTTCCACCCTGACACCTTCCTGGGCGATTCCGCTTTTGATTCTATTGACATTTACGGCTTCCTTAAGGATGAATTCCATTTCTCCAAAGCCCTGATCCCTTATAACCCAAGGAATGAAAGCACCCTTGAGAAAGTCGGCTATAACGCCTACGGCTACCCTACCTGCCCCAAAAACAGCTCCCTGGACATGAAATACGCCGGACACTGCCATGAGAAAGGACGCTCAGACCGCGACAAATGGGTCTGCCCCAAAGTACATATGGTAAAGGGGCAGTGGGTCTGCGATTGTAAGGAACCCTGCAGCACAGCCAAAAGAGGACGCACCACTTACACTTACGAAAATATGGACTTCCGCATGTTCCCGGGCATCCAGCGGGATTGTGACGAATGGGATTCCCTCTATAAAATAAGAACCATTGTGGAACGCACCATCGACCATCTCAAGATCAATATGTGTGCTGCCGGGAGGAAGTCCCGAAACCACACAACGACCAAAGCGGATGTTTTTCTTGCCGGGATTGCCTGCCAGCTGACAGTCATTGTTGCGTACCGGATGAACTGTCACCAGTACATCCGGAGCCTGAAGCCTTTAATTGCCTGAAAAAATATACAATTGTCATAGTTCTTTTGTGGGCTTATAAAAGTACGCCCAAAATCTGATGTTCTATGCCAATTCAGAAACAATTCTGAATAATGACCGCTTTTTCTCTCCTTATATAGTAGAAAGTTATCCACATCAAAAGGAAAAATCATTTAACAATTACCTATAAACATTACTTTTATAATAACTTTTTTAATTCCTCCGCTTCTTGCTCCGTTAGTGTCCCTTCACCAATGAAGGCACACATCAAACGGTTGATCGAATTTCCATAGCATTCTTCCACCATTTTCTTCGTCCAGTTGTGAATATGCTGTTCTTTCGTACAAGTGGGGTAATATGCGTTATATGGGGTAGCGCCCCTTTCTGCTTCGATCATCCCCATTCTTTGCAGGTTCGCTAAATATGTACTTAGTGTCTGTACCTTCCACGCCTTGTTCCATTCATTCAGCGCAACCGCCATGATTTCTCTAAATGTCATTGGCTGTTCTGCCTGCCAAAGCAATTCCATGATTTGCAACTCCGTATTCGTCAAATCATATGTCTTTTTCATGTAATTTCCTCCGTTTTAAAAGTTAATGTGGGCATTTTTTATAGGTAATAACATTTGTTTCCTCTTTTTTGAATATGTAAGCGCATAAAGAACATCTTATTGCGTCATACTCCGTTATACTACATCCATGATTCGTTCTGGAATGAACACCCAAAGTGCCCTGGATATATTTATGATTACACATTCCATGTTCTGTATAATCCTGTTTATGTATCTGATAGATCGCTCCTGTACCATCGGTAAAATATTGATTCCAAGGAATGGGATTCATGTTTTCCTCAACGTACTCACGGTCAAATGTAAAATCGTCATTGGCCGTTCCGCCTATGATACTTGGCGGTTCATAAGCAAATGCTGTTATTCCTCCTATTATACAAATGAATATCATCACCATGACAGAAAAAAATGTCTTATTTTTTCTACGGGCTTTCATTTCCAGAATCCTTCTTTTCATGATTTTTTGATACCCTTTGTCTGCCATACCAATAAAAAGGGAATATCTAGCACTTGATGTTTTTCTGACAGCAGCCTGTAAAAGCAATTCGCTGTATTCCCTGCGCTCATTTTCTCCCTTCCCTTCCAAAACACCACTATCACAATACATCTCTCCAATGCTGGAAAGTTCGTGATATAAAAAGTAACTAAACGGATTAAACCAATGAACCGCCACAACAAATAAACTTAGGTATTTTACCAGAATATCGTTCCGTTTTATATGCAGCAGCTCATGCTTTACCATATATCTGAATAATTTGTTATTTGGGTTCTCGTTCCCAAAAG
>VSOC01000276.1:633-3327 GCA_009774615.1 Lachnospiraceae bacterium | reverse complement strand
TTCAAGGGGATGCCGTTTGCAGATAACGTTATAGAAATAGTAAATGGAGGAAATGTATGAGTTGTGATTACATTATCGTACAAGCTGGTGGAAAAGGAACTAGGATGAAAAGATTAACTGCAAATAAGCCGAAAGCTTTAGTGCCGGTGGACAATCTTCCGATGATTTTCCATCTGTTCAAAAAGTATCCTTATAAAAAATATATTGTTATTGGTGATTATAAATACGATGTGCTAAAGAATTATTTACGTGAATTTGCAGAGGTCGATTACCAAATTGTTTGCGGAACTGGCCATAGCGGAACTTGTGCAGGGTTAAGAGAGGCGATTTCATATATTCCCTCAAATAGGCGATTTATGCTCATTTGGTGTGATCTTATTTTGTCCAGTGACTATGAGATCCCGGAATCTGATAATAATATAATTGGTATCTCAAGGGATTTTATATGCAGATGGAAATACAAGGATGGTAGATTTGTTGAGGAAAGAAGCGTCGAATATGGCGTAGCTGGTCATTTCATTTTTAAAGATAAATCTTACCTTATAGATGTACCTGAAGATGGTGAATTTGTAAAGTGGATTCAGTCTAAGGGATATGTATTCCAGGAACAAGGTCTTTATCGGACTCATGAATACGGATTATATGAAGAATGGGATAAACTTTCAAAATCTCGTTGTCGTCCATTTAATCGGATTAAAATTGAAGGAGATAGGGTTTATAAAGCAGCTATAGATGAACAAGGAAAGAAGCTGGCAGTGCATGAAGTGTCATGGTATAAGAAAATACGTAAAGTCTGTTTTGAATATATACCGGAGATTTATGAATATGAGCCACTTTGTATGGAACGCATAAATGGTAAAAATATTTATGAATATACAACTCTTCCAAGGGAGCAAAAGCGAAAAGTACTTGAACAAATTATTAACTGTTTAAAGCAGATACATGATCTTGATAGTATGCCAGCCGATAAAAATAGCTATAAGATTGCATATTTAAATAAGACTTATGACAGGCTAAAAAAAGTAAGGTATCTTGTCCCGTTTGCTAATGATAAAACTGTTTTAATTAATGGGAAAGTTTGCAGGAATATTTTTTATCACCAGGAAGAATTGGAAAAGTTAGTTATGTCATATTGTCCAGAGAAATTTAAGTTAATTCATGGGGATTGTACATTCAGTAATTTAATGCTTAAGCAAGATAGCATACCCATATTGATAGATCCGAGGGGATACTTTGGTACTACGGAGTTTTATGGTGATGCAGCTTATGATTGGGTTAAGCTTTATTATTCGTTGGTTAGTAATTATGATCAGTTTAACCTTAAAAGGTTTAATCTCAGAATTAACAAGGGGAAAATTGAACTCGAAATTGCATCTAACCATTGGGAATGCATGGAGGAGGATTTTTTTGAACTTTTAAAAGGGGAAGTTACCTGTAAGCAAATGAAGCTTCTCCTTGCAATTACTTGGCTTAGCCTTACTACATATGCATGGGAAGATTATGACTCTATATGCGGAGCGTTTTATAATGGGTTATATTATTTGGAGGAAGCATTGAATGGCTAGTGCATTTGAGAAATATTTTATTCGCGACTTCCATATTATTGAAGAAGCGTTAAAGTCTATTGACGTTGAGGAAATGGACAAGTTGGTTGATGCATGCGAGGAAAAACTTAGGGAAGGGTATAAGATTGTGGCATCAGGTTTGGGAAAGAATGTCCCCATTTGTGATAAATTTGTTGGGACAATGCTTTCTCTGGGATTAAATGCAAATTTTTTACATACGAATACAGCTGTGCATGGGGACATGGGGATGGTGAAACCAGGTGATTTAGTTATTATTCTTACTAAGAGTGGGGCAACAGCAGAATCTGTGTATCTCGTAGATTTGCTTAGCAAACGCAAAGGGGTACAGTTGTGGTTGCTTAGTTTTAAAAAACATAGTATCTTAGCTGATAAAATGGAAAATAAACTAATTATCACTTTGAAGCATGAAGGTGATTTGTGGGATGTTGTGCCAAATCATTCCACTACAATTAACCTTATTATATTGCAAAAGGTTGCTATGGAATTAAGTAAGAGGATGGGATTGAATTTGGACAAGGATTTTAGACCGAATCATCCGGGTGGAGCGATAGGAGCATTGTTGAGTCATGAAAAGTAAGTTAAAGTTGTCGATGCTTGGTCATACATGGATTTTAGATCTTGATGGAACAATTGTGAAGCATAATGGATATAAGATCGATGGTGCGGATACATTTCTTGAAGGTGCGGAATATTTTCTTAAGGGTATTCCCGATAAGGATATGGTTATATTTTTGACTTCAAGAACGGAAAAACATCGAGAAATAACAGAAAAATTTTTGAAGGATAACCAAGTAACGTATGATTATATTATTTTTAATGTACCGTATGGTGAAAGAATCTTGATAAATGATGATAAGCCGAGTGGATTACAAATGAGCATTGGAATTTGTAAGAAAAGAGATGCTGGTGATTTGCCATTAATTGAAGAAAATGCTTTGATGTAGTCGGCTATGTTTTCTTTTGGTCAAGTTAACGAGCGAACAGTAACTAGATACAGCAAAATTTTTTGAAAATTGGAAATATGGTTGAAGTTTTCTCCTGTTATGGCATCTTATGATCAAAAAAGCATCTGCTGGAACAGGTGCTTCTCTGGGAAACTACCGATAGA
>VSOC01000276.1:0-623 GCA_009774615.1 Lachnospiraceae bacterium | reverse complement strand
CGATAGACGGTTAGCCCCATAATATTAAAGTAAAAATAACTGCTCAGCTTTGCGGGCGAGGGCGGTTATTTTTGTGTTTTTTGATTATCTCTTCGGCTCCTTGTCAAGCAGGCAATCGGGAATTTATTTGTTTTCCCGTGCTACTTGGCATGGATTCCCATATGCTTTTATCATGCATTTCAATTTTTTCTTCTTCTGGTTTTTCTGCATATTTTGTTTTGCGATCTGGATTCGATCAATAAGCATATTTTAAAAGCATCATGATACCCGGCATAATACCTGCTCCTGCTAATCCGCAAAAAATACAATACCAACCATTGAAAAAATAGCACCAGTTATCAAATCACTTCTTTTCATCATTTTTGCTCCTTTCATAAATAAAAATTTCTTCTATTGATTTGTTAAAAAAGTTGGATATTACAAATGCTAATTCCAAAGAGGGATTGTATTTACCTGTTTCTATTGAACTAACAGTCTGTCTTGAAACTTTAATTGCCTTTGCAAAATCTTCTTGGTTCATACCTAATCCTTTTCTTAGTTCTTCAACTCGATTTTCCAAATAAGGGTTCCTCCATTCTGACAAGGTTCCTTTACATTTTAATTATAATCACTAACGCATATTT
>VSOC01000275.1 GCA_009774615.1 Lachnospiraceae bacterium | reverse complement strand
GGCACAGCCACATCAAAATGCACTTGATCACAGCAAGGATTTAGGAACAGCAACCATCCTCCATCCTTACCACCCCCTGTTCGGTCAGAGTTTCCCTATCCTCAAAATCCGGAAACTTGACGGCCAGCGCCACTACTCTCTCCACGCCGGGGACGATGTATTCCCTGTCCCTGAGTCCTGGGTCACAGATACCAGCCAGAACGCCTTTGCCGAAGGCTATTTTAATACTGATTCCATAAGGGCCCTCCTTGAACTTGCCCATCTGCTTCTTGAATAATCAGATTTCTTATACCATAAGGTAGACTTTTCTCTCTCCTTATGCTATAATCTTATCATGAATACTACTAATAAGATTAGAAGACCCTACCAATCAATGACCACGGACACTCTCAAAGCACGCCGTCAGGAACTCCTTGGCATGATGCCGGATCCGGCCCATGTCATAAGAGCTTCCCTGATCACCAGATCCATCAAATGCGGCAAGCCTAACTGCAGATGTGCCAATGGCGAAGGACACAAAAGCCTGTATCTTTCTTCTTATTACAATGGGAAGACCCAGCTTGACTCTGTCCCGAAATCTTTTCAGGACAAGGTTTCCCAGTGTATCAAGGATTATGAGGATATCACCGCGCTGCTCGCAGAGCTTAGCCGCATCAACCTGGAACTGTTCCGGCGCAGAGAGAGCGACCTTTAGCCTGAAAGGAGGAGGCTTTCATGGAAGCAACTCTCATGTATCTGACCGGCAATGACTCCCGGCTCGCACAGGATCTTATATCGGCATTGTCCGCCCTGTTCCTCTCCTTCTTTTCAGCGGAAACGGAGGAAGAACATGAAACAGAATCCATCAGTCCCGCCCAAAGTGCGGGCGGAACACCTGGGCAGGGAAGCCCTGGTTTATGTCCGTCAGTCAACGATGGCCCAGGTCCGCTTCAATCAGGAGAGCACACACAGGCAGTATGCCCTCAGGGAAAGGGCACTGTCCCTGGGCTGGCCGGAAGAACACATCCGCGTAATCGATGGGGATCTTGGCATATCCGGCTCCGGAAGATCCAGACGCCCCGGTTTTGCCCAGCTTGTGACAAGCGTGTCCCTGGGCGAGGTCGGCGCGGTATTCGGACTGGAGATATCACGCCTTGCCCGCTCGTCTGCCGACCTTATGAAGCTTCTTGAGCTGTGCAGTCTGTTCGGCACCCTCGTCATTGACGAAGACGGCATCTATGACATGGCTGATTTTAACGACCGGCTCCTTATCGGCCTAAAAGGAACCATGGGTGAAGCGGAACTCCACTTCCTTCATGCCCGCATGATCGGCGGCAAGGAAAATGCCGCTTCCAGGGGGGAACTGCGTTTTCCTCTCCCTGTAGGCTATGTCTACGACCCGGATGGCAAGCCGGTCATGGACCCGGATGAAGAAGTGCGGCATGCGGTTTCCACCCTGTTCCGGGTGTTCCGTTCTTCAGGAAGCGCTTACGGTGTTGTCCGTTATTTTGCGGAAAACAATCTTTCTTTTCCCAAGCGTGCCTATGGCGGTGTGTGGGACGGGAAGATCACCTGGGGCACGCTTACCCACAGCCGTGTCCTTACAGCCATACATAACCCTTCCTATGCAGGTGCCTATGTCTATGGCCGTTACCGTGACAACAAAACCATCCATTCTGACGGTCATTTTACCCATCATACGGTCCGGCTTACAGACAGGAACGACTGGAAGGTCTTTATCCCTGACCACCATCCGGCTTATATTTCCTGGGAGGAATTCGAGGAAAACCAAAAATGTCTTGATTCTAACCGCACAAACTCGGAACGCTGCGGCCCGGCCCGGGAAGGAGCCGCCCTTCTTCCGGGAATCCTTCCCTGCGGTAAATGCGGCCGCCGCATGACGGTCCGGTATACAGGGACTGGCGGCATACGGCCTCGGTATGAATGTGTCGGCCGCTGGGAGCATGGCAACAAAGCGACCTGCTCCTCTGTCCCTGCCGATATCCTTGACCGGGCCGTATCAGAAAAAATCCTTTCGATTATGAAGCCCTCCCAGTTGGAGATATCCCTCAAAGTCATGCACAGCATTTGTGACGCGGACAAAATGTCCGACAGGCAGTGGCTTCTTGCAGCCGAACGCGCGCAGTATGAAGCCGACCGGGCGGAAAAGCAGTTCATGCTTGCCGACCCGGAAAACCGGCTCGTTGTCCGTTCTCTGGAAACGAACTGGAACCAAAAACTGAAAGAACTGGAAAAGATAAAACAGGATTACACTGTGTATCACTCAAAAAAGCCCTGGGTTCCTTCCAAAGAAGAAGAGCGGGATATCCTGGATCTCGCCCGTAAAATTCCCGAAGTCTGGAATGCGCCTTCTTCCACATCAAAGGAGAAAAAACGCATTATCCGTATTCTGATTGAAGATATCACCGTCCTTTCCGAAAAAAGGCATCCCGATTTTTCAATAGGAATTCGTTTCCGTAGCGGAAAACACGAGTACTTATCCTTGAAAAAGCCTCTCCCCTGTGCCGACAGCCGACGCCATACAAAGGATACCGTTGCTCTTATCCGGGAACTGGCTTCTTATATGGACGACTACGAAATCGCAGACCATTTAAACCAGAATGGCCTAACCACCCCGGAAGGAAAAAGCTTTACCTATGCCGGTGTCAGATGGATCCGTTATAAACATGATATTTCCGGGCCTTATCAGAGGAACCGCCAGGGTATTTCCGTTGCGGAAGCCGCCAAGCTGCTGGGGATCTCCACCGGAAAGGTCTATTATGGCATTTCTGCAGGCAAGATTCCCGCCAGAAAACAGCATCCGGGATGGCCATGGGAAATATCCATTGACCATACAAACCTGGAATCAATAAAAGCCCTCTACACATAAGTTTTTTACCCTAAAACCGCTGCCTTCACAAGAACTGGAGGCAGCATTCCAAAACATCGTTGGGAGGTGTGCAATATGAAGAAACCGTGGGGATTCCTAATTTCCTGGCCTCGCCCTTTTCTTCCTTGGGTATTTCTACCCTGCGGACTGGGTTGGGCTTATATTTCCCTTCCCGTATCTTCCGGATTATTTCGCTCTGGTTTTCTTTCAGGTAGGGCAGAAGTCCATCTACCTGCATTCCGTCAATTCCGCCTTTGCCTTTGTTTGATTTCACTTTCTTGTAAGCCTTGTTCAGATTGTCTTTCCGTAAAATCAGTTCCAGTAGGTTGTCCGTCCAAAAGTCCGTGATGATGTCGTTGTTTTCAGTAATCCGCTGATAGACGGACACTCCTGCATGCTCTTTCTGTTCCGCAGGTACCATTTGCAGGTAGTCTTCCATATGAAGTTGTCTGTCCTTAAACCCATCTTTGGTTACATTCATTTACTCACATCTCCTAAAGTTCAG
>VSOC01000274.1 GCA_009774615.1 Lachnospiraceae bacterium | reverse complement strand
GCATTGTGCGAAAGAAAAGTTTGGATTTCTTTTTAACGTTTTCTATTTTTTCAGTCCGCAGAAATCTGTCAGTGTGCTGTTCTTGTTCTTCCATTTTTTAGGGACTGTTTTTTGTGTTTCATCCTCCAAAGTAGCCAATGCTTTTATCTTGTCTTCCGTTGTGATGTCCAGATACCGCATCGTTGTTTCAAGCTGTTCATGCCCCAGAAGAAAACTTACCTGTACAACATTAATTCCATCCTCCAGCCAGTGTGATGCTTTCGCATGGCGAAATTGATGTGCATGGGCATCAAGGGGTACATCCGTACACTTTTCGTGTGCTGCTTTTGCACATATTTTTATCCGCTTTGCCAATGCCGGCTCTGTGAGCTTCGTGTATTTGCCGCCTACCCGTGAATAGAACAGGTATGCATCAGGGTCAGGCGTGCCATCGTGAAAAGCACTCAGATATACTTTGATGTAAGCGACCACCTTGGGAAGAAGATATGCAGTTCTGATTTTATCCCGTTTCCCTATCAGATTCACATAGGGCTTTTTCCCGTCAAGGTGCAGATGACGGATTTTTATGGAGCGGATTTCATCCAGCCGTCCAGCTGTTGCATACAACAGGGTCAGGAATACAAGATCCCTTTTTCCTGTTTTTGTAGATACATCCGGTACTGCGAGCATGGCTGCTACCGCATCACGCGTAAAACCGGATACTTTCTTTTTGGTACATTTCTGACGTTTTATTTTCTGCGCTTCCTGATATAGATACAGGTATTCCATATCTTTGCTGCCGAGGAATTCCAGAAAGACCCGCAGGGAAGCAAGCCGTACATTGCATGTTTCAGGACTGCAGTTTCTGGATTCTTTTAACCATACAGTCCATTTTTCTATTTTCTCCCGTTCAAAACAGTGTCTGGAAAAGCTTCCCGGCGTAACCGACTCTGTTTCCAGGAAATTTATGTATAATCCAAGTGCATCCCGATAGGATTTCAGTGTATGTCCGCTGGTAGTAAGAAAATTTGGGGCATAAACGTCAAAAAACTCCGAGATATACCGTGCGATTTTAACTGCGTCATCAGATTTCTTCATGTTCCACCTCCGGCAACAGTTCATTGAAACTGCGTTCTGTTTTTTTCAGAAGGATATCGGCGAGACAGGGGGTGATTGAATAATAGTACAAAGTGGATTCGATGCCCCTGTGCCCCATGGACTTGGAAAGGTAATGAAGCTTCTGGTCGAATTCAAATGTATCATCCGCCCACCGGTTGATGTTTGTGGCGGCATAATTATGTCTGAGATCATAGGCAACCGCTTTATCCTGCTTTCCATTCGCTTTTTCCCATAAACACTGGAAAGCCTGCGTAACCCACTGTCTGGAATAATACTTCCCATTAGGGGTCTCAAAAAAGTAAGTACGATCCGGGCGGATGGATTCTGCCGCTTTGTCGTATTGTTTCAAAAGTTCTGTCATGCTTTTATGGAGAGCTACATAGTGCTGGTCATATCCTTTTGATTTTCGGATGTTCAGCACCCCGTGTTCAAGGTCAACATCTTCCCGTTTCAGGTATCTGGCTTCCGTAGTGCGGATTCCGCTGCTGTATAAAAGCCGGAAAAAGACAGGACATGTGATTTTTTTCATCTTATACTTTAATTCCGGCCGCAATGGGACGATCCGGTCGCATTCATTAAAAAAACGGCAAAGTTCCCCATCTGTAAATGCATGGGGGATATATGTCCTTCCTTCCGGTTTCGGCGGCAGTGCCGGTTCTACGGTTGTCAGTCCTCTTTCCCGCAGATAGCGTATAAAAGAACGGATACCGCCAGTTCTTGTAAAACAGGAAGTATTGGTTTCTGTCTCACGTTTCCTGCACCATTCATCTACCATTTCCTGACAGAGTGGCTGTCCGGGATAGTGCAGGGCACAGTAGCGGTCAAAATATCTGATGTTCAGTCCGTGTGCATGTTCACTCCAGGAATCTGAAGCTTTTTGATATTTCTCATACTGTTCGATCAGGCCGGAGAATCCTGATATATAAGAATTCATATCGAAAAAACCTCCTTCCCGACAGGATAGCATTCAATGCTTATGGCACAGTCACGGAGATGTGTGATATCTGCAAAAAGATAATGGTCAAGTGAATCAGGGTCCGCATGTCCGAGAGTAGCACTGATCACAGGACGGGGGATATTGTTTCGGGAAAACGAAACTGCGAGGTTATGTCTGAAAAGATGGGCGCCTTTTCTATCATGCTCCCCTTGCCGTACAGCTGCTGCTTTATACACCTTGCCTGCAGCATTGCCCACTGTCCCGGCACTGATCGGCCCATGTGGTGTCTGTTCGCATAAAAAAATCCTTTTAGAATCACTTTTCGGACGTTCCATGGTTATATAATCATAGATAGCATTTCCGATGCTTGCAGTTAGCGGAAGCACAAGCTCATTTCCAGTTTTCTTCTGAAATATCCTGATCTCTTCTTTTTCCCAATCTATATCAGAGAAGGCCAGCCCGGCTATATCACTGGAACGCATGCCGGTAAAAAACAGGAGCATACCGATTGCCCGGTTTCGCAACGTAATGCTGCTTTTTTCTGACACCAGGACATCCTTGACGGATGACATTTCTTCTTCCGTAAGATACTGGATATTTTTCCGTCTTCTGTTCAATGCCGGAAGATAAGCAAGGATTGTCCTTGCCGCATTGGTATACATCCCGAGATCTGCATGGAAAACAGATGCGATATTTACCTTTGTGCTCGGACTCAGGGCTGGTTTTCCTGATTCATCGCAGAAATAAGACAGAACAATATCCTCCGTGATATCTTCCAGCATTCCGCATCCTTCTTTCTGGCAGTGCAGGAAAAGGCCGCTGCAGGCAGAAATGCTGGATTTGTATGTACCGGGTTTTAAGCCACGCCTCACACTGTCTTCCTTATAAAGGTCCAGTATATTTTGGAAATATGGGGCAAGCTGTGAATATGTATCCTGGCGGAAGAAGGGTTCACGGGTCGGGGTGGAAAGTGTTCCATAGAATGCATAACGCCGAAACAGGCTATATATAGACCGGAACTGTTCTTTCATCTCAGCAGATTCCGTTTCTAAAGAGCGTAAACGGCAGGCTTCTTCATAAGAAGAAATCCCATATGCATCCTGACTTGCGGAAAGCCATTTCATTTCCCTTTTTACATGTTGGATATGGCAGGAGCTGTAGCCATACTCCTCCATATGTTGGATAAGTTCCTCATATGTACTGTTTGATTCGAATAAATTCATATTTGTTCACCTCCAGTTTTATCATAAACGATTGGAGTGTAAACAAAAAGAAATCCAAACTTTCTTTTCGTACAATGCCGTATTTATCAGCATATCTGTGTGAAAGTTTGGATTTCTTTAAAGTTGGGATTTT
>VSOC01000273.1:564-3434 GCA_009774615.1 Lachnospiraceae bacterium | reverse complement strand
GGGCGGAGGAAATCATAAAAAGTGAGATGATTTATTTATAGAAATGTGGTAGAATCATTTTGGGCAATAAAATCGTTAAGGAAAGAATCGAAGGTGGTGCAAACGAAAAAGCAGCTTTGATCTTTCGATAACTGCCCTTTCGTTTGCATCAGTTTCGATTTTTCCTGGTTGAACAAAGGCGCGTCTGGGTAGCCGCTGTATATGGGCTTTCAATTTTGACGCTCTTTGCAAAACAGTATGTTGGATACCTGTGCATATGGAGAGGAATTTTTAAAAATCATTTCCAGCGCACCACGAATAAGCCCCCATAGGAAGCTTTTTTTTAATATTCAGCTACTGGTATTCAACATAATAAGTGTGGCTCAGGTCTTATGCAATACCTGCCAGATGGCAGAGGGATGATGTTCCCTCCGCAGGATGAGCATTTGCAGACATCCTTGTTATAGAGCAGCTTGATAATGGCGGGCGCATCAAGATCCTTAAGCCTGGAAATGTATCTCTTACAGCCAAGCAGGTTGCGGCATAGTGTAATCTTCCTGTTTTTATTCCGGGAAGAAAGCAGACCGTAATGCCGGATCCGCACAAAACGCTTGGGAGGAACATGCATCAGAAACCTCCTGATGAATTCCTCCCCGGAAAGTGTGAGTTCCTTCCACTGCCCATGGTTTTTGTAATCCTTCACAGTAAACGTAACCGTGGAATCCGTCATACCCTTTATGCGGTAGTTGCTTATGGCAATCCTGTGGGTATATTTGCCAAGATATTTGATAACAGACTCCGCACCACGAAATGGCTTCTTGCAATAAGGAATCCATTCTTTGGCATAACACGCGTCCAAAAGCTGTTTGAAAGCATAATGATTTTTGTAAGGTTCCGCTGTTCCATAGAACTCCAGCTTTCCATCCGCCCATAGCTGTTTTAGCCCGGCAAGATACCTGCCCCGAAAAACCCTGGAAAGGACTTTGACAGGGAGAAAAAAATCCTCACCGTTATCCTTCCAGTGGTTCTTAGCATCCAGACCTCCGCCTAACACGATGGTGTGGATATGGGGATGGAAATTCATCGCGCTTCCCCAGGTATGGAGAATGCAGATATAACCTATGTCTGCCCCAAGGTATTTTTTATCTCTGGCAAGTTCGCTTAAAGTATCGGAGGCAGCATGATAAAGGGCCTTGTACAAAAGCTTCTGGTTGCTGTAAATGACGGGATTAAGTTCTTCCGGTACAGTGAAAACCACATGAAAGTATGGGGCGTCCAGTATATCCTCCCTGCGGGCATCCACCCATTTTTCCCTCGGGAACTCCTGACACATAGGACAACACCTGTCCCGGCAGGAATTATAATGGACGGAAATACAGCCGCAGTCCATGCAGACGCTTACATTGACACCAAATGCGCCGGTTTTGCAGTTCATGATGTGATAAACTGCTTTCTGCTGTGCTGCAGACAGTCCATGGGTTTTCTCATAGTCAGGATAAAAGCGGTTAAACACATCCTGTATCGTGCAGTTTTCGCTCATGACCCACCGCCTTCCGAAACATCAAAAGGGCTGCGGATTCCAAGCAGCGTTTTGTTGCTTACATGCAGATATACATCTGTAGAGCGGGGATCGACATGGCCAAGAAGTGACTGGATATATTTGATATCCACCCCGCTTTCGAATAAGTGACTGGCAAAACTGTGACGGCAGGCGTGGGAAGACACGCGGCGTATTATGCCGGCCTTTTTAGCGCTTGCTTTGAAAAACTGGTTAACGCTTGAAATATCGAGGTAATCCCCAGTCCATGAACTCGGGAAGAGAATGCCCTTTGGTCTGCCACACTGAAACCAGTATTCGGTAAGCAGGTCGAGATTCCTCTGGGAAAGGATCGTATATCTGTCGATGCGGCCTTTTGTTTCCCGGACATGAATGGTCATGTTAGTACGGGAAATATCATCATAGTGCAAATGGACAGCCTCAGATACACGCAGCCCGGAAGAATACATGGTAGCGATGATGGCCTTATGCTTAAGGTTATCAGTCGCTTCAATGACAGCATGGATCTCCTGTGGCGTAAGCACAGTTGGAAGATTCCGCTCACGCTTCATGGCAGGGACTTCCTCGTCATCCCAGGTAATCTTCAGGACTCTTTTGTAGAGAAACTTGATAGAGGAACGATAGTGATTATGAGTTTCAGGTGATCTGCCCTCCAGACGTTTCATGGTAAGAAAGGCATCTGCATCCTCAAGCGTGAGGTCAGTAACAGGCTTATTGGTGCAGCGCAGGAAATAGCTGACATTACTGCAATACAGTTGAATTGTCCGTTCTCTAAGGTTGCGTTTTTCCGCAGCATGGCGGATGGATTCAAAAATATCTTCGTACATAAAAACCTCCATGATAAGTAGTATTGAGTGTTTAAAGTGACGTCTACTTACCAGGGAGGTGCATTGGGATCATAATTCCGGTTGCGGAAGACACCAAAAAATGTTATTGTATTCATAGGCAGTGGAGGTCTCCGTATTTGATTGTTTTGTGTGGTAACTTAACAATACCGTATTGCGGAAGATTTTTCCACTGCTTTTATTTAGAGGAACGTAAAAACTGCGCCACAGCCCTGGCAGGCCATCGCGCAGCGATTTTGTTCAATCGGAATTTATTTGAGGTGAACCATGAACAGTAAAGAAATCGTAAAATACTTTTATGAGGTAGTTGTTTCAGCAAATTTGCTTGATGAACTTCCAAAATATATTTCAAATGCCTGTGTACAAAAGGTAGGCAAAGGCGAGACCTTTATAGGCATAGAGGGAATGAGGCAACATCTTTTAGCTGTTAGAAAAACATATCCCGACTACACAATAGAGATTATCCGCCAATTTGAAGACGGAGAAAC
>VSOC01000273.1:0-554 GCA_009774615.1 Lachnospiraceae bacterium | reverse complement strand
CGTAAAAACTGCGCCACAGCCCTGGCAGGCCATCGCGCAGCGATTTTGTTCAATCGGAAGTTGTAGAGGAGGAAACAAAATGCTAACCGTTAAACCAACAGCAGAAATGCTTGCAGAGTGGAAACGAATTTTTGAAGCACACCATGCAGCGATGAAGCCAAACCGAAAAACAGGAACAGAAGTAGACCAATATTTCAGAAATAAATATGCCCATCAAGTATTTAACGATGCAGCTTTTCAAGAAATAGTTGCACTCAATATCACAGAGAATGCATTCTCTCGCAACAAATTGCCCAAAGGTGTGCTTCCTAATATAAAAAGCTATAAGACAGGCAATGCTCTTGTCGGCATTGATTTAAGCACAGGAGAATTTCATATTGAAAGCGAAAATATCGAGGAAGTAATGCCACTGCACGATGATTTGTTTGTCTACCGTGGATTAGATGAGGAAGATTTGAAAAACATCTTTTTGGTTGCGGAGTATGTAAAACTCACGCAAAACTAAATTCCAGCTTGTCATTCTGAAAATTTAACTGAATAACCACAGCACGAAC
>VSOC01000272.1 GCA_009774615.1 Lachnospiraceae bacterium | reverse complement strand
ACCCACGGCTCACCGTAGAGGAAAATTTGAAGCTCCACGCACAGTATTTAGGTTTGAAACAGCCCAATATTGAAGCGGCGCTCAAGCAAGTCAATCTGCTGGACGCCCGGAAAAAGCTGTTCTCTCAACTTTCTTTGGGGATGCGCCAACGGCTGGGAATTGCCCGCGCCTTTTTAGGCAATGTTCAATATTTGCTGCTGGACGAACCTACCAATGGTCTTGACCCGATGGGAATAAAGGAAATCCGGCTGCTTCTGAAAGAACGCTTAAAATCTCCCCAACACTGTATTTTGGTATCAAGCCATAATCTGACGGAGATAGCTGCCGTTACGGATGTTCTTATTTTCATTCGCGGCGGAAAAATCATTAAGATTATAGAAAACGACTTTAACGAAAAAGAACTGGAAGCGCTGTATGAGGATATTATGACTTCCGGCCAGAGGGAGGAAGCATAATGGGAATGTTGATTAAAAATGAGTTTTCCAAGTTGAAGCGGGAATGGTTTATGGTGTTTCTCCTGTTATTGTCGCTTCTTCCCATCATCACCGGCGGCGCAGGAGCAGTTTTCAACAACAGCACAAAATCACTTGCTGACCTGTTCTTCTTTATGAATAACCAGTTTTCCATGTTCTTCCCAATGGTGATCTTCATTTTGATTGGTTCGCTGTTTTATCAGGAATACAAGAACAAAACTTACATCAACTGGATTACCTACGGCTTTTCAAAAAAGAAGCTATTCCTATCAAAAGTCGTAGTCAGCATCGTTATCGGCATTGGATTTGCGGCGGTTCTGTTTATCTCATTCGGCCTGCTTGTAGCGATACTCAATGGAGCAGGCAAAATGACAGGAGATATTTCCCTGTTTGTAAATCTGGCAATCGGGTTTGGAATGGAAGCCTGTGTTATTGTTTTGATAACTACTTGTCTGGGAGCAATCGTTATCAATCTAAGCCGCAATATTATTGTGACAAGCGTAGTAGGGGTTATATATGGTTTTGCATCCTGCCTGTTCATCGGTTCAGAAAGAGGCTTTGTCATTCCGGGCAGCTTCGCATACCGTGTGTCCATGTTTTTCTCGGATAAATCTACTTACTATGAAGCCCCTGTACCGGCTACCATCGGCGGATGTATCAGCATTGTACTTTGCCTTATCGTGATGTTTCTGGTTGGATTGATTGTCTTTTCCCACAAGAAAAAAATTGAAAACTAACTGCTGCCGGGCGACGGCAAAAAGAAAAAAGCCGTCGTGCAGCAGCCCTTTTGACACACCCATACAACCAGCGGCGGCTTTGAATAATCAAGGCCGCCGCTTCTTTTTGTCCAAAGGTTCACGACGAGCCAACACCTTGCAAATTGGCACGACGGCAACAGGAGGATGCCGCCATGTGCTACAAAGCCTTTCGACATAAAACAACAAGAGCCATCTTGTCAAAAAAAGCCTGAGTTTTGCCCGGATACATTATGCACCTCCACCGGCACTATCATGGTGGGAATATCGGTATTATCGTGTATTTTTCTGCGCCAATTTCCTTTTATGGGAAACTGGCGCTTTTGTTTTCTCTTTTTTAGAAAGGCATCCTAAACCTTACCGTTGCCGTTCGCCGCCCTCAAGAGTTTGAAAACCTACTCACTTTTCAAACTTTTGGGAGGTAACGGCTATGAGTAAAAATCAGGAAGAAAGGGCGAATTATTATCTTTACATAGATGGACAGGCTGTGCCGGTAAGCGAACAGGTTTACCGTGTGTATCAGCACTACGAGCGAAAAGAAGAATACTTTTCCTACGATTTGAAAACGGAGAAGTTCCAGAAAGACACAGCGACTTTCCTCCCCAGCAGAGAGGATTCCTATGAGCGTCTATTGGAAAAGGACCAGCAGTTTGCTGCACCCGGAAAAAGCGTAGAACAGCTTGCAGCGGAACATCTGGAAGCAGAGCAAGTACGCTTCTGTCTTTCCAAATTAAGCAAGGATGAGCAAGAGTTGATTTTACAGCTTTTCTATCAGGAAAAGACGGAACAGGAAGTCGGGAATATGCTGCACATTTCGCAGCAGTCGGTCAATAAAAGAAAACAGGCACTACTGTTGAAGCTGAGAAAAATTTTTGAAGAATTTTTCTAAAATCGGTTGTTAAACTGCCTTCCCAACGGGGAAGTAAGTGAGGGGGTCTATCTTCCTCATGCAGCTTGACAACTAAATAGACGGCATTTCCGGTACATAACCCATGTACGAGCGAATCAGGCGCGCCGCGAAGATGGACAGCCCCAGGAGGTGATGAACAGGACTGTTCCGAGCGATCAACGCCAGCCTGAACCCCGAAAGCGGCATTTCGGGCGCGGTGACTGCATGGGGGCTTAAAGATACTTCCTCACGGCCTCCTAAAGACTTGGGGGGAACCCTGCGGCGCACGAGTAAAACGGCGCTGCGGAGTTATGACAGCCGCGCCAGCGGAGACCGGGATGTCCCCATCGTCAGGGGTGCGTGGCAAATATGGCGAGCAATAAATCAAACTATCATACAGCAGCCGTACCGATTGTCAGGTTTGCATATACCCTCAACTTTATCGGTGCGGCTGCTTATCTTTTATATGAATTGAGAGAAACTGTTTCCTCATATCTTATGAAGAAACAGTTTTTTGACTGGAGGTGCGTCAATATGGATCAGCAGATTACCCCTACGACCTCCTACAAAGAGGTGAAAATCGGGAAAACCATTTACCGTGTGACCAGCTTTTTTTCGGGCGAAAAGGAGCTGGGAAAGACTTTGGAGCAGCTGGCTGTCCGGCGCGCCATGTCGGAGGGTTCCACACCTGCCGGCTGCTCCGCACACACGGCTACATAGTCACACCATCCTCCCGGCCTTGCCGCATCCTTGCGCGGCGATGGATTCTCCGTTACGATGTTCATACAGGGAGATTCCCTGTGGAGCCATCACGCCGCACGAGGTATGGAATCTGGATGATCGGGAGGGAAAATAAAGATGACCACAAAAACATACAACGTCGGCATTTACTGCCGTTTGAGTAACGACGATGAACGCGACGGCGAATCCGTCAGTATCGAGAACCAGAAGCTGCTGCTTCAGAACTATGTGCGGCAGCGGGGCTGGAATGAAATTGATACCTATATCGACGATGGATATTCAGGTACGAATTTTGACCGTCCCGGGGTCAAGCGGCTGATTGAGGACGCCAAGGCCAAGCGGATCAATGTGATTCTGGTCAAGGACCTGTCCCGTTTTGGCCGTAACTACATTGAATTTGGACAGTACACAGACTACCTGTTTCCGTCCCTGGGCTGTCGGTTTATCGCTCTGAACAACGGCATTGACACGGAAAGCACCAATGGCAGCACCGATGTCATGTGCTTTTTGAACATATTTAACGAATTTTATAGCCGCGACACCAGCAAGAAGGTCAACGCGGTCAAAAAAGCCTCTGCGGAAAGCGGCAAA
>VSOC01000271.1 GCA_009774615.1 Lachnospiraceae bacterium | reverse complement strand
GTGCGCCATCCCTGTGATGCCCGCAGGGGCAGGCATGGGTGTGGACAGAGGTGCCATCCCCGGAAACCGTAAGATGTTGGGAATCTATCTGGAAGTCAGTGTCTATGAACGCGGGGAATCTCTGTTGGCAGAGGTCGATAAAAGGGCGCAGTATGATGTAATTTATCTGGATATAGAGATGGAAGGTATGGATGGGATTCGTGTGGCAGAAGAATTGCGGAACCAGGATCGGACCATGCAGATTATCTATGTAACTCACCATGAGCGTTATGTCCGGCAAAGCCTGGGGACTGTTTATTTTGTGGGAAATGGGAAGAATTATTCAGGTTATTCATGTTGGGAGTTTGGGGATTCTTACACGTCAGAATCCAGGATGGAATCTGTTTACCAATATTATCGTATTGGGAGCAGTTGGATTGTTTTCTTATACTGGAGAGTTTGGAAAACGTCTGCTGTTCCCTGTTGTTTATGTTGCCCTTCTTACTGCAGTGGAGGCATTTGTAGTATTTGGTATGAAATGTGTAGGTGCAGAAGGTATATCTGTTGCCATATATTTTTTGCTTTCCAATATTGTCATGTTTATGCTGGTCTTGGGAATTAAGTGTTTTGTGAAAAAGAAGTCATTGGATATCATTGAACATTTTGAGGGGCGAGTTCTTTTGCTTTTTGTTTTTGGAGGGATTGCTCTTTATTATTCTTTTTATCGTTTTGCTTATGATGGCAGGACAGATGGTGTTGAGAATGTTCTTTGGCTATCGGTCAGTGCTTTGATGCTGTTGGTTTTGGAATTGTGCATTTACCCCATTTATGGGAAGTTCGCAGAGGCTGTCTGGACAAAAAAGAATATTCGTGACTACAGAAAACAGATAGAATTGTATAAAAATCAGAGAGAAGTGGAAAGAACTACGAGGGAAGAGATTGCACGAATCAGGTATGATTTAAAGCAGGAACTTGTTTATTTATCTCATCTTTTACAATGTCAGGAATATGAGAAGATGAAGGAAGTTTTAGATTCCTTATATGGGGAACTACAGTAAGTAGTATTTTATTTCATATAATTCTATACTTCAAGAAATTATGTTTCGTGAAATGATGGAGCAAGGAACTTTGCATAAAGGCAATCCAAAGCAAATGGCTGTTGAATTTTATGCTCCCTTTTATCTTCTTCTAAGCATTTCCGATACGGTACATGGCAAGGAAGAAAAAGGAAGAATTAAAAACCTCTATACAATGCACTTGAATTGTTTTTTTGAGAAATATGCAGGAGGGATGTAAACATATGAGGTCTGAATGGGTTCTATGTCCTGTCTGTAAAAATAAGACCCGTTTGAAATTAAGAGAAGATACATTTTAAAACAGGAGGATTTCTATGTACAAAAAATATTTATTATCGGAGATTGTCCGCTAACCGGGAGGTTTGCGTAAAACTCAATCTCAACCAAACCTCCCAAAAGGGTAATTACCATAACTTTTAGGAGGATATAATTTCGTGAACAGAGAAAATAAACGAAAACAATTTGAAAAAGGATACTATCGCACCCATGCTTGTAATGACAGTTTTACCTGCAAAGTTTGTGGCAGACTTGTCGTGCCAGCGGGTGCTGGAAGTGAGCACCGTAATCATTGTCCAAACTGTTTGCATAGTCTCCATGTGGACATAGAACCTGGCGACCGTGAGTCTGACTGCGGTGGTATTATGGAGCCGATAGCAGTATGGGTACGAAAAAACGGCGAATGGGCAATTATTCATCGCTGTCGCAGATGCGGACAGCTTTCATCTAATCGAATAGCTGCTGATGACAATCCCATGAAACTGATGTCAATCGCTATGAAACCAATTTCACTTCCGCCGTTTCCGCTTGAAAAAATTGAGGAAATGACAGCGCTAATGGCTGGCGATGGAAAGTTAAAGTAAATATAAAACTTATGTAGAGCCAGCCGCACAGACGCAGAGCCGATAACATGCAGATTAAAAATGCGGTTATCGGCTCTGCTGTTGAAACAGACACGGCAACCGTTAAGGGGGTATTGCTGTGTCTGTGTTTATTTTTGTCTCTGCTATACCTAGCTTATCAAAAAAAATGAGGTAAGCACCACATGGGTACTCCCTCCCGAACCGTGCGGGCACCTCTCGATGCACACGGCTCTCCGTACTGTTATCATTTTACGACTTCATCGAATTGTGAATTTCTGCATGGCAGGACGGGCAAACGGCCAAGGTCTTGCGATGCCGTTTGCGCATAAGGATTTCCCACTCGTCATAGTTCAGGAATCTTGCGCACTGGGCTGTATTAGTGATTTTGGTCTTTTCTGCCGACAGCGTAAGTCCCAGCTTTTCCTTGAGGAATACTGCCAGGTCTTGTTTGAGCCGCTCCGCATCCTCACGGCTGCCAACAACTCCAACCAGGAAGTCATCGGCATAGCGGACATATTGCAGGGACTTATAGCTGGTTTCCCTAAGCGGATGCGTTGGGAGATTTCTCTGTTCTGCCCGCATTTGCCGGAGTATCCGCGCACGTTTTTTCTGTTCCTCTGCACCCAGCGTATTCCAGACCTTATCGTTTTTGGCCTTATATCGGAAGATTCTGCTTGCCATATTACGATGGGCTGGGTTCACAGTCCGTGCTGGTCTGCTGAATTCCTGCTTATATTCCTCCATATACTTATCCAACTCGTTCAGATAGATATTGGCGAGGATGGGACTGATGCCAGACCCCTGTGGAGTGCCGGTGTAGGTTTTGTGGTATTTCCACTGTTCCATATATCCGGCTTTCAAAAATTTCCACATCAGGCCGATAAAGGCTTCGTCTTTGATTCGCCTGCGGAGAATTTCAATCAGTACATGGTGGTCAAAGCTGTCGAAACACGCTTGGATATCGCCCTTCACAAACCACTTTGCGCCAGTGAACGTGTTCTGAATTTTGACCAGCGCGGTGTGGCAGCTTTTTCCAGGGCGGAATCCATGAGATACATTGGAAAAGGTTGGTTCATAGATGCTTTCCAAAATCATTCGGACTACTTCCTGCACAAGCTTGTCATCCCCGGATGGAATGCCAAGCGGCCGCTTTTTCGCCGGGTTGTTCTTTTTGGCGATATAGGTACGGCGGGCAGGGTTCGGGCGGTACGAGTGGTCTTTCAGGGACGCAATGATTTTGTCAATGCGTTCCAGGCTCATATCATCGGTGGTTACGCCGTCCACGCCCGGTGTCATGCTGCCGTCATTTGTGTAGATATTTTTATAGGCGATCAGATAAAACTCCGGGTTGTACAAGTTGCGGTATAGCTTTTCATACTTGTACATGGGATTTTTCGATTTATCGCTTAAACTATTCAATACATCAGTTGGCTTTCTCATAGTGTCTCACACACCATCCTTTCATTTTTGTATTGAAGAAACAGACTGCTTCCCTTCGCCATGTGAGCGGCTTTCCCGCTTCCGTTTTTACGGCT
>VSOC01000270.1 GCA_009774615.1 Lachnospiraceae bacterium | reverse complement strand
GCAGTTCTATACACCGGCAGAGGTATCCCGTATCCTTGCCCAGGTGATTGGTATTGATAAGTGTAAGGACAGAGATGCAACAATATGCGACCCGGCCTGTGGCAGTGGCTCGCTGCTCATCAGGGCATTGACGGAGGCTCCGTTTGAAATCGCAGGATACGGACAGGAAAAAGAGAGCTCGACTGCCGGTCTGGCAAAAATGAATGCAGTGCTGCACAATAAACCGACAATCAGAATCATGTCCGGCAATACTATTTCTGATCCGCAGTTTTTAAAAACAGAGGATGCTTCTGAACTGGAGCGGTTTGACTACATAGTTGCAAATCCTCCTTTTTCTCTCAAAAACTGGTCTGATGGACTGAAGGAGTATGGACGCTTTACCGGCTTTGGGGATAGGCCGCCGGAAAAGAATGGGGATTACGCATGGTTGATGCATATCCTGAAAACATTGAAATCTACCGGAAAGGCAGCAGTCATTTTACCTCACGGTGTTCTGTTTCGGGGAAATGCGGAAGGAACCATAAGAAAAACAATTGTTGATAAAGGATGGATTAAGGGGATTATAAGCCTGCCTGCGAATCTATTTTATGGAACCGGGATTCCTGCTTGCATTATGGTAATCGATAAGGAGGGCGCCGATAATCGAGCCGGTATTTTTATGATTGACGCAGGGAAGGGATATGTGAAGGATGGTAATAAAAACCGCCTGCGGGAACAGGATTCTGTTCGTGGTTACCGTAATAGTCACAAATCTTTTAAGCCAGGACATCCATTTGAAAGATTAGATGACAGTGAGTATTTGAGAGTAATTGGAGCGGCAGGCATTTCGAAAGAGGATAAAAGGCTTCATCCGACTGCCGCCGGAATGCTTATGTTTGGAAATGAGTATGATATTGTGAGATATTTCCCAGAGTATTTTTTGGATTATAGGGAAAATCCGGATACGGTTATCAGATGGACAGACAGGCTTCAGTCTTCATCGGGTGAATGGTCCGGGAATTTATTTGATTTTTATTTCCGTGTATACAATAAAATCATTAAAGATATTAAGGTGCCATTTAAAATAGAGGGCGGTTTTCGGATTGATGATACATCTGTCCACAGAGCATTGAGAGAAGCGTTAGCGAATTGTATTATCAATACAGACTTTTATGGTAAATTCGGTGTTACTATAATCAAAGAGGATGATAAGCTTACACTGGAAAATCCTGGATATATCAGACTTGGAAAGGAGCAGATGCGAAGAGGAGGGAAATCTGATCCAAGGAATAAGAGCCTGATGAAAATGTTTAATTTAATAGATATCGGCGAACACGCCGGAAGTGGAGTACCTAATATTTTTAACGTATGGGAGGATGAGGGATGGGAAGAACCTGTAATAGAGGAAAGTTTTGACCCGGACAGAACGTCATTGACATTAAGATTTGTTAAAAAACAAGCGATAAAAACAAGCAATAAAAAACAAGCGATAAAAGCAAGTGATAAAAAACAAGCGATAAAAACTGATAAAAATAGGGAAAAAATCAAGTTATATCTGCAAAAACACGAAACGGCGAAAACAAGAGATATTGCAGAATTGCTGGGTTTGAGCATGGCAAGAACCAGAGTTGTGCTTTCTGAAATGGATGATGTTGAAGCATTTGGGGCCAATAGAAACAGATCGTATCGATTAAAAATTTAATGAGATTGTTGATATTATATAAATTTCGCCAGTTTACAACTTTTGAAGATATGATTTTGATTTTTTATATAACCGGCAGTTTTGATAATTTGGGGCTTAATTACAGACAGTATTTTGTTTAAAATGCTAAACTTAAAGAAAAAGTTTGCCCTAACTTGACACGAGCGGAAGGGCAAATTTTTGGAATAGGCTGCAAAATCTTCACAATTGCTGGGCCGGTGATACTTTATGGGATTTTGAGCAGTTGGGTGTTAGGAGTGATTTATTGGGTTGGGAGAGTAATGGGGGTTTTTTGAGAATGAAATAGGATGAGAAGTTTGGAAATTTATGATAATAGAATCGTTTGTATTTCGAGGCAGAATGATAGGAGGAAGGACTTTTATTATTCTGCTTTTTGTTGTATGTTTAATAGTTTTCGATTATAATCCTGTTTTTGACAATTTACAAGGCAGAGAAGGGCTTGTCTGCTGTCTAAACCATTGGTTTCTTTGTGCTTTTAGAAGTTACGTTATCTTACCTCACCTTTTGAGAGGAAAAAGCTGTCTGGATTCAAAGTACAGTAAGAAAAATTATCTGGGATGAACGGTATACGGGGAAGATGATTTCTAATGTGCGAAGCTGTGTGGAAGTTGGGAAGAATGTGATAAAGAATAATCCAAGCAGTGAATGAATTGTGGTTGAGGGTACACATGAGGGAATTGTGGAGTAATTTTGCATAGAATTGATATAAAAACAGAAAATTTCGAAAGCTTGTCGAAGGATTGAAAAATAAAGTGGAAATAAGTCATTGAATATGGTATACTATAGGCAATTAAACTTGTGCCTTATCAGACGAAGTTTGTGTATCCCGATGAGAGTTAAGAGAGTTAAGAGAGTTAAGAGAGTTTGGAGGGTATATTTTTTAGGATCTGACTTCACGAGTGCCCGGACAGTTATCGTATTTCAAATTTGATTTAGATTGGAGAATTACGAATGACAAAAGGTTTTGTTGTAAATACGCCATATGATGATGTGTTTCGCACAATGCTCAATGATTGCAGCCGTTTGATTATTCCTGTAATTAATGAAATTTTTTGCGAAAACTATCGTGGAGATGAGAAGATTGTTTTTTCACCAGAAATTCATTTTGTGAATCAACAGGATGGGGAAGAAACAAAACGGATCACAGACAGCAGCTTTGAGATTATCGGAGAGAAAGAAACAAAATTTTTACTTGAGTGTCAGAGCACTGCGGACAGCAGCATGTTGATAAGGATTTTTGAATATGCTACACAGATTGCTTTGGATCAGGGAGAGCTGGAGAATAATGTACTTAAAGTAGAAATACCACGTTCGGCTATTTTGTTCCTTCGTTCAAATGGAGCAACTCCCGATAAGATGACGATCGAGATAAAAACTCCGGGAGGGGTGAATAGTTTTGATGTTCCGGTGATGAAGGCACAGAAATATAGTATTGATGATATTTTTGAAAAGGGATTATTGTTTTTGATTCCGTTTTATATTTTCTTCCATGAATCTCGTTTTTAAGAGTATGAACTTGATGAAGATGCGTTGAAAGAGTTAAAAATAGAATATATGGAGATAGTAAAACGTCTGAATAGTTTGTTGGAAAGTGGGAGCATTAGTGTATATACAAAAAAGATGATTGTAGAAATGTCAAATAAAGTTGTTAATCATCTTGCGCAGAAGTATGATAATGTCAAGGAAGGAGTAACATCGATTATGGGTGGAAAGGTTCTTGAATATGAGGCGAAACAAATTTTAAATGAGGGAAAAATTGAAGGAAGAAT
>VSOC01000027.1 GCA_009774615.1 Lachnospiraceae bacterium | reverse complement strand
TATATAATAAGATATATATACTATAAATCCCTTGATTACAATTTCGTCAACATTCCTCAAAACTTAAGCATTTTTTATTGATATTTTTTTAACGCAATATGCCCATATATTTCCAGCCATTACGCAAAATCCCCTCAAAGCACCTCCACCCCGCAAAAATGCTCCTTCGTCTTCCGATCATAGCTAATCCCCACAGCCAGCACTCTTCCTGTATACTTCTCCCTCTCCCCAAGCTTCCCTCTAAACCGAAGCGCATACCGCTTATTTTTTATCTGCTCTATTGCCTCCTCTGGAGTGCTGTCAATCTTTAATTCCAAAATCAACGCATCTTCATTCCTATATTCCGGATAGAAAATAAAATCAACAAATCCTTCCCCTGCCTTATCTTCTCGTTCAACCCGATAGCGATCTCTTGCTGCCAGATACACCAGATTTACTACTGCTGACAACTCAATCTCACTGTTATACAAAAAAATCGTCGATTCTGTATCATGGGCATATTTTAAAATTTCTGCCATCGTATCCGTATTCCCACGCAGCGTAGCCTTCAGCATCTTCTCCGATTCTTTTGCCAGATGATGGACATATCCCAGACTGTCCTTTGTAAGAAGCAATTCATTAAACTTCTCCATCAATTCCCTGTTAGGGATAGAAACCGCCCCATTTTCATAGGTCAGCAAACCATAGACAACCATTGCAGAATAAATCTGGTTTTTCGTTATCAACTCTGTCGATACCGCCGCATAGCCCTGCAGTTTTACCACAACACACTCCCCGGCAATCATTAATACCAGATCGTCCCGGACATCCTCTATATTGTTCCGGATATAGTAAAAAATCTCATCATATGGCCCTGAACTTGTCCAATAACTTCCAATCTGATCATCGGTCAGCGCACAGACAATCGATCGCGGATTATATAATCGATTCCCAGCTGCCGTAAAATATCCGTCATACCACTCTGCCAGTTCCTCCCGGGTAATTTTTCCATTCCTGCTTGTCCTCTGATACGCGGCAAAAAGTTGGTCAACCTCTGCATCCGAAAAGCCAAAATATTCACAAAACTTCTTTTTCGTTGCCATATCGTACTCTTTGAACATATTCAGTTCCGACCCGCTCGAATATTTTGCAATCGGCAAAACCCCGGTCATATACGCAAACTCCACATAAGCCTGCCCCTTAAGCAAGGATCGCAGAAAGCGCAGAAAATCTTTTTTATTTCCCTCGTTGGCAAAATCCATATGAAAAAGCGCATCCCATTCATCAAAAACAAAAACAAATCTTGTCTTCGTCTTCTCAAAAATTGCCTGCAGATTATCCCAGACTGCATTCTGTATAGAAAGCCTGTGTTCCGGAAAATCCGGAAAAGCTTCCATTAAATCCTGATTAAGCCCATCCTGAATCCTCTTCATATACTGTCCATAGCTTGTACAATCTCTGGACACACGGCTAAAATCAATAGAAATTACCTCATATTGATGCAGATATTCCTGGAAACCATCAAAGCTGCCAATCTTTAATCCCTGAAAAATCGTTTTGGCAGCCTCTGCCGCTTCTATATCAGCCGCCTTTCCAAAAAAAGCCGCTATCATATTCGCTGTCACCGTTTTTCCAAACCGACGCGGCCTGGTAATGCAGAAAAACCGTTCTTCTGTACCCATCGATGGTATGATTTCCTGAAGTATTTCTGATTTATCCACAAAATATTTTCCTGCCGATACCGCCTTAAATGCCTCAAACGGCATTCTGCTGTTTAAATACATCCCCAAAACCCGCACCTCCATCCAGCTTTCCTTTTACCATCCCATCCATCTGATAACAGTATAACAAAAAGAAACCCCAACTGCAATAAGCCGGGGCTTCTTTTCGCTTTATTCATTTTTTATCCGATTATAAGCAGATCATCTCCATCTCTTTTAGCCTTGTCAATTTTCCCCTCCCCTCTGCATCCTAGCTCTTCGGTAAAATGTCGCCGTCGTCAGATTGCAGACCTTCGCTGCTTCTTCCGCGGAAATCTCCTTTGCCACCCAGCGCCGGTACACCTGTGCAAAATTCTCCGGCAGAGGCTTTGCCGGACGGCCAAACTGCACCCCGCGCTGCTTTGCCGCCTCGATTCCCTCCTGCTGCCGCGAACGGATATTCGTCCGCTCACTGTCTGCCATAAACGATAATAACTGCAGAACCAAATCTGCAATAAAGGTTCCTAATAAATTCTTCTCCCTCCGGGTATCCAGAAGCGGCATATCCAGAACCACGATATCCACCCCTTTATCTTTTGTCAGAATCCTCCATTGTTCCAATACCTCCTCGTAATTCCTCCCCAGCCGATCAATGCTTTTGATAAATACCACATCGTCCTTTTTCAGCCGTTTTACCATCCTCTGATAATTCGGCCGTTCAAAATTCTGTCCGGATTGTTTGTCTATGTAGATATTTTCCTCTGTCACCTTCACTCCTTTTAGCGCAATAATCTGCCTTACCTCATTCTGCTCCCTCGTGCTCACCCTTGCATACCCATATGCAGTTCCCATCATACGTTCTCCTTTCCATCTTCGTCTTTCGTTCTTCAGCCTCTGCACAAAAACAGAACCTGAATTGAACTTGAACTTTTCTATGTATACCTTATAAATTCTACCAAAAGCTCGATTAAAAAGACAAAGAGAAAAAGAAAAAAACATCCTTTCTTGCAAGAATGTTTTTCTCTGAAATCTGTATAATGTCAAATGTTGACCTTACTTCACTCCAACTCCACCCGCAGCACACACCCCGATTCCGCCGGCAGCGTAAGTCGGATCCAGCCGTCGTTCACCGGCACGCACAGTTTTTCGCCGTTTAAATCGCTTCCTTTTGCACATGACGCCCAGCCCAGTCCTTCGACGGAAAAGTCAACCGTCCTCTCTTCTTTTTCCATCGAACAGGCGACGATATAGCGTTCTTTATCCGTAAATCGTGCGCACACAAACTGCTTATCCTTAGCATAGAGCATCTTAAATGACCCTTCGGTAAATGCTTTGGTCTTTCTGCGGAGCTGAATCAGACGGTGGTGCAGGATGTAGGCCCCTTCTTTCTGAAATTCCTTATCCCAGGGCATGGGATAGCGGCAGCCCTCGACGTCCTGTATCCTCCCGTCAATCCCTGCCTCATCCCCGTAGTAGACGCTGACGCAGCCGGGAAGGGCAAACTGTAAAAGAACTGCATTCTTCCACGCCCCATGCGATACTGCCGGGTTATTGTGAAGCCGGGCAATGTCATGGCTGTCCAGCAGATTAAACTGGTTCTGCTGAATTACTGTGGGAAGCTTATGAAGATGCGCCCCCACCCTCCGGGCAAAAAGCTCGGCATCTTGCGGGCTGGGGATTTCTTTAAAGTAATCATATTTCTGCAAAAACCAGTCCTGTTCCCCGGCAAACTCGCGGACGGGGCGGGCGCAGCCAAAGTAATTCATCGCCGAATCCCACTCGTCGCCTTTTAAAAATTCCGCACAGTCGCACCAGTCCTCGGCCAGGATATAAGCGTCCTTATTTGCATCCTTGATTTTTTTGCGGATTTCCGGCCAGATTTCGTGGTGAAGCTGAACGGCGTCGTTTCTTGCCATAACATCCGCCACGTCAAACCGCCAGCCGTCGATGGCAAAGGGGGCTTTAAGCCAGTGCCGCACGACCGAGTCCTCTCCTTCATAGATGACCTCGCGCAATGCCTTCGACGCATAATTTAAGGTCGGCAGCGTTTCCACGTCATTCCACGCCTTATATTCCTTGCCGCCTTCCTCTGTATCTGTACCTGTCCCCGTATCGGCTTTTATTCCGGCATCTGTGCCTGCCCTTTTTGCAATCTGCTTTTCTTTTTTCTCCTTAAAGAGATAATACTCCCTCTCCTTCGCCCCCCGGTTATGGTAAGCCCCCTGGGAAAGCGGGAAGAATTCGCCGTTTTTATTAAACCACTTATGCGCCGTTCCCGTATGGTTGACGGATACATCCAGGATCAGCCGCATTCCGTTCATATGAAGCGCCCGGCTTAATTTCACCAGGGCATCATCTCCCCCAAGGTGGGGATCGACATGAAAGTAATCCAGGCAGTCATAGCGGTGCACCGTAGCGGCATAGAAAATCGGATTAAGGTATAACGCATTAATTCCAAGCTTCTTTAAATAAGGAATCTTCTGGATAATCCCCTCCAGATCTCCCCCATAAAAATCCATGCAGTGACTGTCCCAGTAACCGCCGGGGATCTGGCTCCAGTTTTTAACCTGGATTGCCGGGCAGCCGTTAAAGGAATATTCTCCGTCTTTAACCCTGTGCTTTTCATTTCCCCTGCAAAAACGGTCAGGAAATATCTGGTAAAACACCGCATTTTTTACCCACTCCGGCTGCTGATAGCCCACCAGAACTTTAAAGTCAAAGGTTTCGTCCGGCATGGCCCTGGTCAGACCGTTTTGTGTATAATAGTAAACCTCATCCTGTGTAACCAGATAAAAATGATAATGGAACACATCTTCCCACAGGGTAACGCTGGTTTTAAAATAGGCCAGACCTTCCCGGGAGTAATCCCATGCCATCGGCAAAAGGACTTCCACACCGTTAAGCTTCGTCCTGAGAATGATCTGCTTTACCGGGGACCACTCACAGATTCTCAGCCACAGGGTTATGGTTTCTCCTTTCTCGGGCAGAGGATTGCTGACAAAATACCGCCCGCTGTCGGCAAATATGGTGTTTTTCCAGTCCAATTTTTCTACCTCCGTACAGTTATTATTTCACCCGTTCATCCGCACTTTAGTTTTCGTCCGGGTACTCAATAATATATTTCTCATAGGCATTAATTACTGTAGTTTCTTCATAGTGATCCAGCCGCTTAAAGCAGCTTCCATAGGTTGCATGGATGTGGCCGTGGATAAAGAAGCGGGGCTTATATTTTTCCATCAGCCGCAGAAAGGCGGCAAAGCCCCTGTGCGGCAGATCTTCCATATCGTTAAGATGATAGGCAGGGGCATGGGTCATCAGGATATCAAAGCCTCTGTGGCGAAAAATCTTCCACCACAGACGCCGGATTCTCCTTCCCATCTCCTTTTCGGAAAACTGATGGTCAGCTTCCGGATGATAGCGCATCGATCCGCCAAGGCCGAGTATCCGGATTCCCTTATAGACAAAGATATCGTCATCCACACAGATACACCCATTCATCGCGTCCTTCTCATAGTGGTCATGATTCCCATGGATGTAGAGCACGGTGGCATGGGACATCGTAACCAGGAAGGAGAGATAGGAAGCGTGGAGATCCCCGCAGGCCAGGATTAATTCAATATCATCCAGCATCCCCGGTTTAAAATGATCATACAGGAGTTTTGACTCCTCATCGGCCAGTACCAGAATCTTCATTATTTCCTCCAAGCTGTGCATGTTCCACAGCACAAACAGGTATGGGTTCACCCTTTCCTCCACTCTGTACACGTTCCACAGCACAAACAGGTATGGGGTCATCCTTTCCCTCATCCAGCTTAATCCCCTGAAGCCGAACCAGATCCTTTGCCTCATCCGTAAGTTCTTCCAGATCCGGCACAGAACCGACCACATTTTCCACCAGCCAGTTCATGGTCACAATCTCTTCCGGCGTCAGTTTCTGGTTTTCTGTACAGCGGCGCACGCCGTCCCGCGAATAAATATCGCTGTCAAACGGCTGGAAGCTGCCGGAGCGGATGGAATTCTTTAAAAAGTTAATCAGACGATTCGTTCCCCTGGGGAGGTTTTTCGAGCAGATCACATCCAGCACATCCGCCGACATTCCCCACCAGTAGTTTACCGCTTCTTTTCCCTTTGTATTCAGGGTCTGCCACCTTCCCTGACGGATAAGCTTTACAATCCTCTCATAAAACTTGCCCCAATGCATCAGCGGAGAAGCCAATGTGGTCAGCGTCCCGTCCTCTTCCTTGTGCAGCAGGCCGAATTCCCTGGTAAGGGATTTTGGCGTAATCATATCATCGGCGGAAATATAGTAAACGCCCTGCTCGTTTAATTCTTCCAGTGCATTTTTGTCCTTCACTGCCTTCCATTTCAGAAAGACCTGTGCCCGGGGATTAACCATCCTTGCCCCCAGGGAAAATGCGTTGACATTAGCCAAAGATCCATAGATCGGATAGTCGGCAATGTAGCCAAGCTGATCCGTCGTTGACATCGCCGCGGCGATAGCACCCATTAAGAACTTTGCCTCATACAGCCGCCCGTAATACGTCCTTACCGAAGAATAGGAGGTGTTGACATTACAGTTTAAAATCTTAACTTCCGAGTACTGAACTGCCGCCTTGACACTGGGCTGAATCATCCTGGGCGTTGTGGTAAATATTACCTGGCAGCCGGAGGCAATCGCCTCATCGATAGCCTCTGCTACCTGAGTTTCCGTGTCGGCATGATCAAAAGAGGTCGTAATAACTTCGCCGGGAAATGCCTGTTCAATATAGAGCCTCCCCAGTTCATGGCTGTAGGTCCAGCTTGAGGCTTCGGACGTTTTCTCATAGATAAAGGCTATCTTTAACGGTGCGGATTCCCCGCCGGAAAGGAGTCTGCCGACCAGTCCCTTTGCCGGTTTTTCTTCTTCCGGCTGTTCGACTAAGGCAATCTTTCCGCCCTGTCCCTGCAGTACCAGTTCATCCCACAGCTTAACCAGGTCTTTCTGGATCTGGGTTTCGGTTCTGTCCTTTACGGCTTCATAGCCGAAGAGCTTGGCATAGACTAAGAAGGCATCCGAGGCCGTCAGTCCGATACGATTGCCGCCGCGCTCGGAAAATACCCGGGCAAAGCGGTCGTGGATGGCTTTAAAGTAAGAACGGTCATCGTCGCTCCACACCTCATCGGGCTTCTTTCCCATAATTTCCAGCATCTGCTTATAGCTTCCCTCTCGGGTAAACCATATATTGCTGAAAAAGGATACCTGATAAAAGTCAAGGAATTCATAGTAAAGCTTGTTTTCCTTGTTATCGCTCCGTTTAGGAATCAGTCTTGTGACAATTCCCTGGATGCTGAAGGCGTTCACATACTTTAAAACACTGACCCGCTTATTCCCCTCCATAACATAGTACTGGTTCATAAATTCATAGGCAATAATCGGGTCATGGATGCCTTCATCTTCCTGATAGTCAAACAGCGTTGACCACTTTGCGGCAAACTCCGTCTTTTCCGAAAGCAAAGGCATGAATCCATTGGAAAATGCATTCGTCCTTCCTTTGGTTTTGGTTCCTACAATCTGGGATAAGGGAATATCCACCACCCCTAAGTTGACCTCGGACACAATATCCGTATAAGATAATATATCATCCAGCACAGGAAGATAGGGATGTTCCCCTCTGCTCAGTGCCGCCTGATACTGCCTTCTTCCCTGTTTCATTGCACGGTTATAATCATAAAGAGCCATAATCTCCTCCTGCTTGCTTCCTGTTACAATTCACATGTCACTGCTGCCGCCTGCGGGCGCATGATGGTTTATTTTATCATCCTTAATTTCCTGCAATCAGTTCCCGGCAAAGGGAAACCAGTTCCTCTTCCCCTGCGGACACTGGCGTATACAGGGTATAGTTTGCCCCGTTCTTAGACCAGGCAGCCAGCTTTCCGCCGCTTTTTGTCGTCTTAATGGTCAGTTCCCCGTCCACAGCCATCTCGTCCGTAGCGGCGATGCTGACAACCTCCTCTTCAAATTCCTCAAAAATTCCGGCAAAATCTTCTGCGGCAGCCGAACCGCGGTAGGTATAAGAAGCATCGTCCAGGGTAAAATTCACCTCGGCAACAACCTGGCTGATAATAAAACACTGTCCAAGTTCCACGTTCTCCGGCACTTCCATGGAAACACCGATTTCAACAAGGGCTTCCGGTCCGGAAACCTCCTGCATCGGATTGGAAACAGCAATTTCCTCTGCATTTGCCGCCGATGTTGCTTCTCCTGCCTCCGATTCCTGTGCCTTATCTTCATTACCTTCGCCTGCGGCATCCGCCGTTTCTTCCCCGGATACCTCACCCTGCACGGTTGTTTCCTGGCCTGCGGCCGGTGCCGCATCCGAAGTCTTTTCCGAAGTCCCTCCCTGACAGGCGGATAAGGCCAGGGTAAATCCGGTTAAAACCACAAAAAGTTTCCATTTTTTCATTGCATAACTCTCCTTTATCCAACAATTCTATCCTTACTCCCTTAAAACTTATTTTATCTGCTGCTCCGCATTGATATGGGCAAACTCAAGTTCCGTCTTCGAGCAGGCAAATTTCTGGCTGCTGTACAGCCCGTAATACCCCGAAAGCGCAAAAGTTACCGCAATCACAATGGCAAAGAAGGGCATTCCCTCCCCGCCAAACAGTTCCAGGGCTATAAACATCGTACTGATCGGGCAGTTCGTCACCCCGGCAAATAGTGCCGCCATCCCGCATGCCGCTGAAAAAGACGGGGAAATCCCCATGATCTGACCGACGATACATCCAAAAGTTGATCCCACACAGAGCGTAGGCACAATCTCGCCGCCCCGAAAGCCTGCCCCCAAAGCCACTGCCGTAAACAGGGCTTTCAGCAGAAAATCTTCATACCGTGCATGTCCCTCCATCGCATGTTCAATCAGCTGCATACTTCCGCCGTGGTATTCCCTGGTTCCCAGAAGAAAGGTTAAGAGGATGAACAGGGCACTGGCGGCAAGAATGCGGTAATAGGGATTGGGTATGTACTTTCGGTATAGTTTGCCTGCACTGTGCAGAAACATACAAAAGCCAATGCTGACCAGGGCGCATAAAAGCCCCAGAAACACCGTGTAGGCGGCGGTGAGCGGCGTAAACTTCGGCAGATTTAAAATCGCAAAAGCCTCTGCCGGTACGCCGAGGGCATGGGAAATATTTGCCCCTAAAAACGCGGAGAACACACTGGGAAGCAGGCCGGCATAGTAGATTTCACCGACGCTTGCCACCTCCACGGCAAACATCGCCGCCGCCACAGGTGTTCCAAACAGGGCACCGAACACCGCGCTCATCCCGCACATTACGGCGACCTTCCGATCCCTTTTTCCAAGCTTTAAAAGTTTTCCCGAAAGGCTTCCCAGGCTTCCGCCAAGCTGTAAGGCCGCGCCCTCCCGGCCGGAAGATCCGCCCACGAAATGCGTAAGCACCGTGGAGAGAAAGATTAACGGCCCGGTTGCCAAAGATACCTCCTGATTGGCAGAAACGGCTTCAAGCACCGCATTCGTTCCCCGGTTATTCTCTTCATGGCAGCGACAGTACATCCAGACAATCAGAACACCGGCAGCCGGCATAAGATAGAGCGTCCAGCTATGCCCCTGGCGAAAAGCCGTTGCCCAGATCACCGCCTTGGCAAAGCAGGCACCGATCCCCCCGCCCACGCCGCCAATCAGTGAGGCGATAAGCGTCCATTTGATAAAGTACTCTGCATTCTTTCCAAAAGGTTTTTTCCACTTGTAAACCTTCATGTTTTCTACATCCCCTTCGACTTCACCAGCTTCGGGCGATACCCTGCATCGCTTAATGCCGCAACTATGCTGTTTTTATGTTCGGTTCCGAAAGCTTCCACGGTAATCCGCAGTTCCACGGCTGCATTTCGGTTGATGGAGATGAACTGGTTGTGCTCCAGCTTAATGACATTGGCCTGCTCCCGGGCAAGAAGCGCCGATACGGCAGCCAGTTCGCCGGGCTTATCCGGCAGAAGTACGGATACGGTAAAGATTCGATCCCGCTGGATTAATCCGTGCTGAATAACGGAAGCCATCGTAATGACGTCCATATTTCCGCCGCTTAACACGGAAACAATCTTCTTTTTCTTTACGTCCAGGTGCTTTAAGGCGGCTACCGTCAGAAGTCCCGAGTTTTCCACGATCATCTTGTGGTTTTCCACCATATCCAAAAAAGCAACAATCAGTTCGGAGTCTTCAACGGTAATAATATCGTCTACATTTTCCCGAATATAGGGAAAGAGTTTTTCTCCCGGCCGCTTTACCGCCGTGCCGTCGGCAATCGTGCTGACTTCGGGAAGGGTAACTACTTCTTCGGCTTTCAGCGAAGCCTGCATACAGGCCGCCCCTGCCGGTTCTACGCCAATCACCTTAATCTTGGGATTTAAAAGCTTTGCCAGGCAGGAGATCCCGGCTAACAGCCCGCCTCCGCCTACCGGAACCAGGATATAATCCACCGTGGGCAGTTCCTTGATAATCTCCATGGCAATCGTTCCCTGTCCGGTCGCCACCTCCAGATCGTCAAAGGGATGGACAAAGGTCAGCCCCTGTTCCTGGGCCATCTGCACGGCAAAGGCACAGGATTCATCGAATACATCCCCGCGGAGCACCACGTCCGCCCCGTAATTTCTTGTGCGGTTCACCTTAATCAGCGGTGTGGTCGTGGGCATCACTACGGTTGCCTTTACCCCGGCAAGCTTTGCCGCGTAGGCCACGCCCTGGGCATGGTTTCCCGCAGAAGCCGTAATTAACCCCTTCTCCTCTTCTTCTTTGGACATGGTGCTGATCTTATAATACGCCCCTCTTACTTTATAAGCCCCGGTATACTGCATATTTTCCGGCTTAAAATACACCTTGTTTCCCGTCAGTGACGAATAATATTCGCTGTACACCAGCTTGGTTTCCGAAGTCACACGGGCAACCGCCTCCGCTGCCTCTTCAAATAATTCTAAGGTCATTTCCTCCATGGTTCTTTCCTCACTTTCCTTCGGTCTGAAATAATGCATTAACAAAATCGTCGGCGTTAAATTTCTGCAGATCGTCGATCTTTTCCCCAATCCCGACATATTTTACAGGAATCCCCAGTTCGGCCTGAATCGCCACGGCAATTCCGCCTTTGGCGGTTCCGTCAAGCTTGGTGAGAATAATTCCGGTAATCTGCGCCACTTCCATAAACTGTCTGGCCTGGGCCATGGCGTTCTGACCGGTGGTTCCGTCCAGCACCACCAGCGTTTCCCGGTAGGCATCAGGATATTCCTTGTCGATAATCCGGTTAATCTTCTTTAACTCTTCCATAAGATTCTTTTTATTGTGCAGCCTTCCCGCCGTATCGCAGATTAAAACATCTGCCTGTCTGGACTTTGCCGCCGCCACCGCGTCGTACACTACAGCGGCCGGGTCGGAGCCTTCCTGCTGGGCAATGATTTCCACCTTTGCCCGGGTCGCCCACTCGGTAAGCTGCTCGATCGCGGCTGCGCGGAAGGTATCCGCCGCGGCCAGGACGACCTTCTTCCCCTGATCCTTTAGCTGACCTGCCAGTTTTCCCACGGAGGTCGTCTTTCCCACCCCGTTGACGCCAATCACCAGAACTACCGATCGGCGGTGTTCAAACTCGTAAGCATTCTCGCCCAGATCCATCTGCTTTTTAATGCTTTCGATTAAAACCTCCTTGCACTCGGAAGGATTCTTGATATGCTGCTCCTTCACCTTTTTGCGGAGATCCTCGACAATCGCCATGGTGGTCTGGATGCCCAGATCTCCCATAATCAGGGTTTCTTCAATCTCCTCGTAAAAATCATCGTCGATCGCCGAAAACCCGCTGAAAATCGAGTCAATCCCCGAAACAATATTGTCCCTGGTCTTTGTCAGTCCTTCGACCAGCCTGCCAAAAAATCCTTTCTTTCCTTCGCTCATTCCTTCCTCCATGATCCTGATTTGCGCAGTTTTTTTCCGGATAAACCCTAATGGCTTAACCCCGTTTCTGCGCTTTAAAGTCTTTATTTATCTAAGTCCGCCTCGATTAAGCTGACGGAAACCAGCGTGGAAACTCCTTTTTCCTGCATGGTAATTCCGTACAGCCTGTCGGAAGCCACCATCGTTCCCCTTCGGTGGGTGATGACGATGAACTGCGTGCTTTTGGTCAGCTTGTGCAGATAGCCGGCAAACCGATCCACATTGGAATCGTCAAGCGCCGCCTCAATCTCATCTAAAAGACAGAACGGGGACGGCTTTAAGTTCTGGATGGCAAAGAGCAGGGCAATGGCGGTTAATGCCTTTTCCCCGCCGGAAAGCTGCATCATATTCTGCAGCTTTTTCCCCGGAGGCTGGGAGATAATCTGAATTCCCGCCTCGAGAATATCCTCTTCTTCCATCAGTTCCAATGTTCCCCGCCCGCCGCCGAACAGCTCCTGGAAAACCTTGTTAAATTCCACGCAGATCCGCGCAAACTGCTCGGAAAACTGCCTGCGCATCCCCTGATCCAGTTCTTCGATAATGGTCAGAAGCGCCGCCTCCGCCTGGGTTAAATCGTCGTACTGGGTTTTTAAAAAGGCATAGCGCTCGGCCACTTCCTTATAGTCTTCGATGGCATTGACATTGACATGGCCAAGGCCGCGGATCTCGGCTTTCAGATGTTCAATCTGCTTTTTGAGTTCGGCTGCGGAAGTCATCTCCGGATTGAGGAAGCGCTCGGCTGTGCTGTAGGTGAGTTCATACTCGTTCCACATATAGTTTACCTGATTTTCCAGCCGTTCGTCCAGCTTTTCTTTTTGATTTTGCAGCCGGAAAACCTCTTTGTCCAAGGCACTGATCCTCTCGCTGACTTCTTCCTGCCGGGCAAATAATGCCTTCTGCTTCTGCCCGGTTTCTTCTTTTTTTGCGGTTTCCTTTGCAAGTTCTTCCTGCTGCCCGCTGATTTTTTCCTGCATCCGGTCGATCTCCCGGCGCAGGCACAGGATCTCTTCCTGCTTTTTTTCTATCGCCTGCACCGAGCCGCCCTGTCCCTTGCTTAATTCCTCCCGTTCTTCCCGGCGCTTTCGCATCTCTTCATGAACGCGGCGGATATTTTCCTGGATAAAGGAAAGGTTCTGCTGATAACCTGCCGTTTCCAACTGAATCGCAGATAAATCCCTGCCCTGCTGTTCCCTGTCCTTTCGGCGTTCTTCTAAAAGCTTCTGCTGCTCTTCTATCTGGTTCTGCAGGGCTGCTCCCTCGGCTTCCCGCTCTGCACACTCTTCCTCCAGTGCGGCCTGGCTGCGCTTAATCTCCTTTACCTGTTCGTCGAGCTGGCTGTGTTCCCGCACGAAATCCGCAGAGGATTCGGCAATCTCGGCAATTTTTCCTTCCATCTGCCGGATGCTCATTTCCACCATGTTCTGCTTTAAAAACAGGTCCTGGCTGCTTTCTTTTAGGGCTTCGAGCTCCTTTTCGGTCTGTGAAAACTTTTCTTTCGCCCCGCTCATCTCCTGCTGCAGCTTTTCTTCCGCCCTCTGGGTTTTATCGCAGAAGGCTTTCAGTTCTTCAAGTTCCCGCTTTCTTCCCAGGAGGTTGCTGGTATTCTTAAATGCACCTCCGGTCATGGAACCTCCGGCGCTTAAAAGTTCTCCCTCTAAGGTAACAATACGCAGGCTGTAGCGGTATTTTCTTGCCAGGGCAATGGCATGGTCGATGTTCTCGGCGACGACCACACGCCCTAAAAGATACTGCACCAGCCCCCGGTATTCGTCTTTCGTGTGAATTAACTGACTGGCAAGACCGATAACGCCCGGCTCTTTTAACGCATCCTCCTGGGTAAACCCTCCCCGGCTGCTGATGCTGGTCAGGGGAAGGAAGGTTGCACGCCCATATTTGTTCTTTTTCAGATATGCAATCAGTTCTTTTGCCGTCTGTTCGGAATCAGTGACAATGTTTTGGATACTGCCGCCAAGTGCTGTTTCCACTGCGGTTTCATAGCGCTTTTCGGTGGTGAGCAGATCGGCAACCACCCCGTGGATGCCGGGAAGGCGGCTTTTTACCTCCATCACCCTGCGGATACTGTTCCCGTAGCCTTCATAGCGCTCGGCAAGGTTTTGCAGAGAATCCAAGCGGGTGTAAGCAGCCTGGTATTCCTGATGCTTTTCCTCTAGTGCCCGCGAAAGCCTTTTTACCTCCTGTTCCAGAGCCTGATGCTCTTTTTCCAGTGTATTTTTCCTGCCGTTTATCCGGTCAAGTTCTTCCTTCAGTTTTTCTGCCCGGTTTTCTTCTTCTTTTTTCTGTTCTTCCTGAACGGACTCATCGCTTTTAATCTTTAACAGCTTCTGGCTGACCTCGCTCCGCCGCACATTCACCTGTTCAAGCATGGCCTCATAGCGCTGCTGTCTGGCGCTGACCCCGGCCTTTGCGTTTAAAGCTTCCATCAATGCATTCTTTGCACGATCCAGCCAGGCTTCCATCTCCCCAAGAGCCGTATCGGCATCCATCAGGGCAATCTCGGCATCCTTTTGTTTTTCAAAAACCTCTCCGGCTTTCTGGGCGATTTCATCCTTTTCTTTTCCGTAGGCTTCCAGTTCTTCCTGCCGCTCATGCAGTTCTTTTTCGATAGCTTCAACACGGTTTTTTAAGTGCTCGCCATTCATCTTCTCGGTGTTAATCTGCTCGTGCAGAACATTAATCTGCCCCTCTAAGCTACCCTTATCCACCGTTTCCTGGTTTAAAAGATTTCTTCCCGCGGTCAGCGCCTCTTCCAGGGCAAGAAGTTCCTGCTCTAAAAGGTCGTATTCTTTCTTTATCGTTTCTGCCCGTTCTCTGGCTTCGCTAAGATCCGCAGATACAATGGACTCTTTTTCCTCCAGTTCCTGAAGCTGTTCTTTTAATTTACCGCTTTCCAGCAAAAAAGCATTGGCGTCGCAGATCTTTAATTCCTCTTTCAGCCGCAGATATTCTCTGGCGGCCTGGGCCTGGCGCTCTAAGGGACCGACCTGTTTTTCCAGTTCGGATAAGATATCCGTCACCCGCAGAAGGTTCTGCTTCTCATCCTCAAGTTTTTTCTGCGCCAGGTTTTTGCGCCGTTTAAACTTAACGATTCCCGCAGCTTCGTCAAAAAGTTCTCTGCGCTCTTCCGGTTTTCCGCTTAAGATCTTGTCAATCTGGCCCTGGCCGATGATGGAATAGCCTTCTTTTCCGATACCGGTATCGTAAAAAAGTTCATTCACATCCTTCAGCCGGCAGGTGCTTCCGTTAATCCGGTACTCGCTCTCCCCCGAGCGGTAGAGGCGTCTGGAAACCGTCACCTGGTCGTAATCAATCGCAAGCTGATGATCGGAGTTGTCCAGCGTAATCGCCACATAGGCAAAACCCTGGGGCTTTCTTAACTCCGTTCCGGAGAAGATAACATCCTGCATACTGCCGCCGCGGAGCTGCTTGATCCGCTGCTCGCCCAAAACCCAGCGGACAGCATCGGCAACGTTGCTCTTTCCGCTTCCGTTAGGGCCTACGATGCCGGTGATCCCGTTGTGGAATTCAAAAAGAATCTTATTGGCAAAGGATTTAAAACCCTGAATTTCTATACTTTTTAAATACATAAACCTCTATTCTTCCTCATCCGTTTTGTCCGGTTCGACGGCATTCCTTAATTCTAAAAGCCCATGATAGGCAGCCGCCTGTTCCGCCCCCTTTTTCGTCCTTCCCGTACCCCTTCCGATTTCTGCGGTTCCGACCAGTGCACGAACCTCAAAACATTTATTGTGATCCGGTCCCTCTTCCTTTAAAAGTTCATAGGTTAAAGATTCCTCATACCGACTCTGGACAATCTCCTGCAAGATAGTCTTGCTATCATAAAAGAGCTGCTTATGTTCAATATCATTTAAAATAAACCGGTGTATAAACTCTTTTGCATTAGCAAAACCACCATCCAGATAAATCGCCCCGATAAGCGCCTCCATCGCATCTGAGGTCACAGAAGGACGAAACCTTCCCCCGGTAGCCTCCTCCCCCTTTCCCAGCAGAAGATACTCCCCCAGGCAGATTTCTTCCGCACAGTAGGCAAGCGAAGGCTCACACACAAGCCCGGCACGCTTTTTCGTCAGTTCTCCTTCCGGCATCTTTAAATGCTTCTGGTAGAGGAAGTCACTGGTCACCAGTTCTAAAACCGCATCCCCTAAAAACTCCAGGCGCTCATTATTTCTTGTTTTTTCCCAGCGCTTTTCATTGGCATAGGAACTGTGCGTCATGGCATGTTTTAAAAGCTGCTTCTGGTTAAAATGGTAGCCAATCACTTCTTCAAGTTCGCTGATTTTCCGATTCACATCCATCCTCCTTTTTGCATAACAGGCTACGAAAAAGGAACGGGGCACGCCGTAGCTTATCGACTGCCCCATCCCCCATTAATTCATCGCATTTTTAATCGCTTCGGCAGCATCGCCTACGGTAACGATTTTCTCTGCAGCTTCATTAGGAATCTCAATGTCAAACTCTTCCTCGATTCCCATAATAATCTGGAAAATATCCAGAGAATCTGCCCCTAAATCATCGACAAAGGTTGCATTCGGCGAGATCTCATCCGACTCCAGATTTAATACTTCAGCAATAATCCCCTGTAACTTTTCAAATTCCATAAACATCCATCCTCCTACTCTTTTTGACTGGCTTTGGCCAGACTCTCCTTGATTTTTTCGTTAATGCCCTGCTTTTGAAAGGTCAGGCATTGAATAATGGAATTTTTCACTTCATTCGCCTTTGAATTTCCGTGGGTTTTTACCACCAGCCCGTTTAATCCCAGAAGCGGCGCACCGCCGTAACGGCTGGCATCAAAGGATTTTAAAGTGTCTTTCAGCGCAGGTTTTACAAGCAATGCGCCAATCTTGCTGCGAAGGTCTGCCATCATCCCGGTTTTTACCTTGCTGATTAAGGTAGCACCCACGCCCTCGTAAAGCTTTAAGATAACATTTCCCACAAAAGCTTCACAGACAATAACATCCGCGGCCCCGTGAGGGATCTCGCGTGCCTCAATGCTCCCGATAAAATGGATGTCCTTACATGCTTTCAGCAGAGGGAAGGTTTCCTTAACCAGGGCATTGCCCTTCTCTTCCTCGGCGCCGATATTTACAATGGCAACCCTTGGACGATTTATGTTCATCACATGTTCCATATAAATCGAACCCATCCTTGCAAACTGCACCAGGTGGGAAGGTCTTGCATCTACATTGGCCCCGCAGTCAATCAAAAGGGATACTCCCGTTTCCGTCGGAATCAGCGGCGCAAGCGGCGGGCGTTCCACCCCCTTGATTCTCCCGACAATCACCTGTCCGCCAACCAGAATGGCCCCGGAACTTCCCGCCGACACAAAGGCATCGGCCTCCTTATTTTTCACCAGATTCATACCCACGACAATGGATGAATCTTTCTTCTTGCGGATGGCGTTCACCGGAGGTTCCTCGGTGGCAATCACTTCGCTGGCATGAACCACCGTGATTTGGTTCTTATCATAGGTAAAACCGGACAGCTTTTCCCTGACTACCTGCTCCTGACCTACCAAAAGCACCTTAATCTCCTTATTTTCCTTTACAGCATCCACGGCTCCGGCAATTATCTCCTCCGGTGCATAATCACCGCCCATGGCATCTACAGCTACCCGAATCATCGCGGATTCTCCTTTCGGCTAATCTATGTTTTAATATACTAAAGATCTTTTGATAAATCAATAGGATTTTCAAGTTTTCCCCAAAACATCTTTGCAAAACCTATGCAAACGCAGAAGCAAAAATACTTTTTTCTGTTTGCGCCAAATCCCCCCTCCCGGACAGCCGTTTTATAGTACAATAATTCTCGAAACTTTTAGGGACTGTATTTGCAGTTTTTACGATGTGAAGCACAGGAAAAATTCAAAAAAGGTGCTTTAAAGAACACGAGAAGAAACATTGTAAAAAAACAAAAGGAGGGGTTTTTCATGAGAAAAAGAAAACATCAGGTTTACGGCTATGTGCGGGTGTCCACCCAGGAGCAGAATGAAGCCCGGCAGCTCCGTGCTCTGTCATCTTTTTCGATTAAATCCGAAAATATCTACATGGATAAGAAAAGCGGAAAAGATTTTCTGCGTCCGGGATGGAAAGAATTAATCGAAAAAATCGGCCCCGGAGATCTGCTGGTGATTAAATCCATCGACCGGCTCGGAAGAAACTATGAAGAAATTTTAGAACAGTGGAAACTTCTAACCAAGGAAATCCAGGCAAATATCGTCGTTTTGGACATGCCGCTCTTAGATACCCGTGCAAAGGGGGAAGATCTTACAGGAACGTTTATTGCAGATTTGGTTTTGCAGATCCTCTCCTATGTGGCCCAGACCGAAAGAGAAAATATCCGCCAGCGCCAGCAGGAAGGGATTGCCCTGGCCAAGGCAAACGGAACACATTTCGGACGTGATCTGCGGGAAATTCCCAATTTCGATAAAATTTTAAAGCAGTACAACCGGAAAGAAATCACTGTAACCGAGGCCGCCACAAAATGCGGGCTGAGCAGACAGGGCTTTTATAAGAGAGTTCGTGCACTGCAGGAGGAAAGAGAGAAGAAAAAGAAAGCATAAATCTAACCGTTCCAATGGAACTGTTCCTATGACTGCTGCATTTAAAAAAAGCAATTTAAAAAAAGCCCAAAAAATACTTGTCAAGGAAGAAAAATTGTGCTATGATATTCGTGTTGTTGGCATGAACATGTCAGAAGCCGGCCTGTCGGAATGGCAGACGAGGTGGACTCAAAATCCATTGATGGCAACATCGTGCGGGTTCAAGTCCCGCGGCCGGCACTCCTTGGCAGGGGCAAAACCGCTAAATCCTAAACATTTAGGATTTAGCGGTTTTTCTTTTGTGGACTTTCGTCTGTTGATTCGCCCGAAGTTTTTCGTGTTCCAAAAATAAAAGGTGAAACAGCAATAAACCACCCGCTATTGTTATAGACGGGTGGTCATGATTTTCTTTAGTTTTGACTGCAATTAGATTTCTTGCATCTGCATCCGCCGCTGCACCCGCAGCATTTCCCGGCCTTTTTATTTTTCCATACGCTTCTTGCGGCCAGTCCCGCGATGCCGAAAATGAAAATGGCGGGTATAATCGTTCCTAAATTCTGAATAAGCCAAGTCATGTCTGCTTTCCTTCTTTCTGCCATTCATTGTTCTGATTTTGGAATTTTTTATTTTTTCTTCCTATGCTTTTGCCAGTCCCTTTGCCTTGACATCCCGTTTAACATTTGCCGGGCGCAAAAGCAGGTATAAAAATCCGAGAAGCACCAAAACAGCTAAAATCGTTCCCAATCCAAGGGAGCCTCCCTGAATGAATGTACCTAACTGGTAGATGCAGAAAGATACCATGTACGCAAGCACCGTCTGGTAGCCAATAGCAAACCAGGTCCATTTTGCATTATTCATCTCGCGCTTAATGGCACCGATAGCAGCAAAGCACGGAGCACATAAAAGATTAAAAGTTAAGAAGGAATAGGCGGCAGCAGCACTGTAGCTGCTGGCTAAATTGCCCCAGATCTCCGTTCCGTCTTCGGCAACCTCAGCAAAGCCGAACAAGATTCCCAGAGTTCCGACAACGTTTTCCTTGGCAACCAGCCCGGTAATTGCTGCCACAGCCATTTTCCAGTCACCCCAGCCCAGAGGAGCAAACAGCCAGGCAAGAGCACTTCCGATTCCTGCCAAAAATCCCTGGCTCAGGTCTTCAACCATGCCAAAACGGCCGTCTACAACGCCAAAAGAGGAAGTAAACCATACAAAGATGGTGGATAACAGGATCACGGTACCCGCTTTTTTAATAAATGACCAGCCGCGTTCCCACATGCTGCGGAGTACATTGCCTGCCGTGGGCATATGATAAGCGGGAAGTTCCATAACAAAGGGTGCAGGATCACCGGCAAACATTCTGGTCTTTTTTAAGATAATTCCTGAACAGATAATCGCGGCGATTCCCACAAAATAAGCACTCGGTGCCACCCATGAAGCCCCGCCGAATAAGGCACCGGCAATTAAGGCAATTATCGGAAGCTTTGCCCCGCACGGAATAAAGGTCGTCGTTATAATGGTCATCTTTCTGTCCCGGTCATTTTCAATGGTGCGGGAAGCCATAACTCCCGGCACACCGCAGCCCGTGCCAATCAGCATCGGGATAAAGGATTTACCGGAAAGCCCGAATTTGCGGAAAATTCTGTCCATGATAAAAGCAATTCTGGCCATGTAGCCGCACGCTTCCAGAAAAGCGAGGAAGATAAACAGCACCAGCATCTGCGGAACAAAGCCAAGCACGGCACCCACACCGGCCACAATTCCGTCCAGAATCAGTCCCTGCAGCCACTCGGCACAGTGAATGCTGACTAAAAGGCTTTCAATGGCCGGAGGAATGATTTCACCAAACAATACGTCATTTGTCCAATCGGTGACTATCGTTCCTACCGTCGTTACCGAAATATAGTAAACCAGCCACATCACTGCCGCAAAAATCGGAAGGGCAAGAATCCGGTTGGTAACGATCTGGTCAATTTTATCCGAAACCGTTTGCTGATTTTTTCCTGCTTTTACATAGCTGTCTTTTAAAATCTGCGCAATATAAGTATAACGTTCATTAGTGATTATGCTCTCGCTGTCATCGTCAAACTTCTCTTCCATGCGGACGATAATATCCTCAACCGCCGGAACGGATGTCATGCCTTCGGCAATTTTGTCATCCCGTTCAAAAAGCTTGATAGAAAAGAAGCGCTTCTGCTCTTCAGGTATGGACGAATCCAGGCGTGCTTTAATCTCTTCCAGCCCGCTTTCCACGACTTTGCCAAACCGATGTACCGCCATGGCTTTTTCTTTCTTTTGAGCAGCACTTACCGCCAGAGAAGCCGCTTCGGTAATTCCGGTTCCCTTTAATGCAGAAATTTCCACCACTGCACAGCCAAGTTCCCGTGCAAGAGCATTGATATTGATTTTATCACCGTTCTTCTGCACAAGATCCATCATGTTCACTGCGATAATAACCGGAATCCCCAGTTCAGCCAACTGCGTGGTTAAGTATAAGTTTCGTTCCAGGTTCGTTCCGTCCACAATATTTAATATCGCATCCGGACGCTCGGTAATCAGATAATTTCTGGCAACCACCTCTTCCAAAGTATACGGAGAAAGCGAGTAGATTCCCGGAAGGTCCATAATGATCACATCTTTATGGCCCTTTAGCTTTCCTTCCTTCTTTTCTACCGTTACTCCCGGCCAGTTCCCCACAAACTGATTAGAACCGGTTAATGCATTAAAAAGCGTTGTTTTTCCACTGTTGGGATTTCCCGCCAGCGCAATCTTCACAGCCATTAGACAGCCTCCTTATTTTCGTTCTTAAGTCTTATTCTATTGCAGTTAGCAGATTCTAACCTCTGCCGCAAAAGAAAAGAGGTTCACTCTACCTCAACCATCTGTGCATCTTCTTTACGCAGGGAGAGTTCATACCCCCGCACGGTAACTTCCACCGGATCGCCCAGCGGTGCTACCTTGCGCACATAGATTTCCGTCCCTCTGGTTATTCCCATATCCATAATCCGCCGCTTCACTGCACCTTCTCCATGAAGCTTTACTACTTTTACCGTCTTTTTACAGCCCACATCTTTTAATGTTCCCATCGCAAAGTTTCTCCTTCAGACCAAAATTTTATTTGCCATCTCGCGGCTGATGGCAACCCTGGATTCCTTAACATTGACAATTACATTGCCGCTAATCTTTGAAATAATGGTAACTTCACCTCCGGGTACAAAACCTAAACTTTCTAAAAAACGGCGGGTTTCTTCTTTTCCGCCAACCCGCTTAATCTGGTTTACTTCTCCGGATTTCGCCATCGCTAAAGGCATACTCATCGCTCTCCTTTTCCCATGGTTCTTGTTGCCGCCATGGTTAGTTTTAGATAACTTTTGTTTACGGGAGTATTCTAGCACAAATTCAAGTTAGTGTCAACTATCTTATTCCTTTTTTACTTTTGTTTTTTATTTTCGTCATTTTTTATTTTAGGAGGGATTCTCCCTGGCGATTTTTGGGGAAATATTTAGAATATTGTAAGTTTTTCTTCAAAACCTATCCACGAATATCCGTTATAATACATTTAGTTTTCTGCAATGAATGACAATTTACAGCAGTTGTTTTTTATCTCTATTTATTATTTTCCGAAAACAAGGAGGTTTTTATGATTAATCGAAATGTTATTATCGGTGCCGTTATAGCGGGTGTTCTTGCTGTCGGCACATCCGTGGCTGTATTGGTATCCAGTTCGGAAACCCCGGATAAGATTGATTTATCGTCCATCCACACCGCAGAAACTCCCACCGAAGCCCCGGAAACGACGGCTCCCCCGGAAACAACCACACAGGTGCCGACACAGGCCCAGGAAGGAGAAGACGTGCAAAGCCTCTCTTACCAGATTGCCGCCTATGAAAGCGACGGAAAAATCCGCATAGAATATCCTGTGATTTCTCAGATGACGGATGAAGAAAAGCAGGCGCGAATCAATCAGCATCTGATGGATAATGCGCTCTCCCTGTTAAAAGCATGGGATACCGAAGGCGGAAAATGCACCATAACGGTCAAGTGCCAGGTTCCTTCCCTGACCAGAAAACGGATTACCGCCGTCTACACCGGTTCGGCTTCTCAGGAAGGAGCTGCACACCCGGTCAATTTATTTTACACCAACACCTATGATTTGACCGCAGAGGCAGATCTTGGACTTTCTGATTTTGCCGATCCTTACACGATGGCTGGCTATGTTCTCAGTGATGACGTGCAGTTTGCCGATACGGGAAGTGCCTCTTTAGCCGATGCGCTGGCGGCACGGCAGACGATGGATGTCGATTATTACACGGAGATTTTTACCCAGGCAGACTTTCCTTTTGATGCAGAAAAAACCTGGCCTTCCTCCTTCAGCTACGAACGGCAGGGTGAAATTTATTTCTCCATCCCGGTGGAACATGCGATTGGCGACTATGTTATCGTAAAATTCACCCCGGATACAAAATAGCTGCTCACCCTAATAAACACCGAACATCCGCCCGTCAAATACCTTGACGCAGGAGGAAAATAAAGATAAACTATAAGAGAATGTATTGGCGGATTTTGCCGGATAAAGTACCCGGCAAAGGTTACACTTGCAAAGAGAGGAAAAAATTATGGATCAGATTATTGTTTTTCAGCACCCGTTAATCCAGCACAAGATTTCCATGCTTCGGGACAAACGCACAGGGACGAATGAATTCCGTGCACTGGTGGAAGAAATCGCCATGCTTATGGGATATGAAGCCCTCAGAGATCTCCCTGTAGAGGATGTGGAGATTGAAACACCGATTGAAACCTGTATGACACCGATGATTGCCGGAAGAAAGCTTGCTGTTGTTCCCATCCTGCGTGCGGGTCTGGGCATGGTAAACGGCATCCTGGCTCTGGTTCCCTCAGCCAAGGTCGGGCACATCGGGCTTTACCGGGATGAAGTTACCCACGAACCCCATGAGTATTACTGCAAACTTCCGGACCCCATCGACGAGCGGACGATTGTCGTAACCGATCCCATGCTGGCTACCGGCGGCTCGGCTGTAGCTGCTGTAGACTTTATCAAGGCCCACGGCGGGAAAAAGATTAAGTTTATGTCCATTATCGCTGCCCCCGAAGGTCTTGAGCGCTTAAAAGCCGCACATCCGGATATCCAGATCTATGTCGGTCACATGGATCGCTGCTTAAACGAAAACGCCTATATCTGCCCGGGCCTTGGCGATGCAGGCGATCGAATCTTTGGAACCAAATAACAGGTGATAAATCGACCGGCAATAAAAGCACCGACACAGAACAAACAGAAGAACCAACATAAAAAGGATTGTCAAATCACCTGGTCTGCTGCCATGGTATTTGCAATCCTTTTTCTACTATCTCTTTCCTTCTATGCCATATTCTTTTGCGGCATTTTCTAAGATTATCTTTTTCTTTTTTAAGACAGGCATTCCCTACTCCCGGTCTTCCTTCTCGACAACCTCACCCTGTTTTTTGTAAATAGAATTTGGTTCCACACAGCCTCTTACGCTGGATAAAGGATAAATATTGCTGTTTTTTCCGATAACCGTGCCGGGGTTTAATACTGAGCCGCAGCCGACTTCCACACCGTCACCCAAGATAGCGCCGACCTTCTTTAACCCGGTTTCGATATCTCCGTCTTCGGCGTGAATCTTTACCAGCGTCTTATCGGACTTTACATTCGAGGTCACTGCGCCTGCACCCATATGGGACTTATAGCCTAAGATGGAGTCGCCCACATAATTATAGTGCGGAACCTGCACGCCGTTAAATAATACAACATTCTTTAATTCACAGGAATTGCCCACAACGGCGTTTTCTCCGATAATGGTATTTCCCCGAAGGAATGCCGAGTGGCGAACCTCTGCTCCTGCACAGATAATCGCCGGACCAGTCATTAATACGGAACGGGCCATCTTTGCCGTCTTATGAATCCATATATTCTTCCCCAGTTTTGCGTACTCTTCCTCCGGCAGATGCTTACCGATGGAAGTTATGCATTTTCCGATATTGGGAAGGGCTTCCCAGGGATAGGTGTACATGGTAAACAGACGCGCCGCAATCGTCTGCTCCAAATCAAAAAGTTCCGTGTTTTTCATCGCTTCTAATTTCATGTTTTCCTCCATTCTGTGCGCGTTTCACAGCACATCCAGGTATGGGTGAAATGCTTTCCTTCACCCTTTCCTCCATTCTGTGCGCGTTTCACAGCAAACCGCTCTATACCAAAACTCTTCTCTTCTACTTTATGCAGATATCATCCTTTTTTTCTTTTTGCCGGCGGCTGGTAAAATAAAGCAGCGCGGTCAAAATTTCCCCGAAGCTGGCTGGCATTGCTTAACTGCTTTACATTCATCGTCCTGCCCGCGACAAAACGGTTTAATTTTTCCATGTATTCTTCACTGGTAATGCTGCCCTCCGCTACATAGGTCAGTCCCTTTTCCCAGCTTGCTGTAAGTTCAGGGTTTAAGAGCTGGCGGATGGAGGCAAAGACCACTTCATAGATCATCTCGCCTAAAAACGTCGGGGTGATCATCTGGGTTTTTGCATTCAGCGCAAGGTACTGGATATGAAAAAGCTTTTTTAAAATCTCTGCACGGGTAGCACTGGTACCTATGCCGCTGCCCTTAATCTGTGCCCGCAGTTCCTCGTCCTCTATCAGCTGCCCCGCATTCTCCATCGCCAGGATCATGGAACCGGAAGTGTAGCGCTTAGGCGGCGAAGTTTCGCCTTCTTTGATGGTAAATTGGTGAACCGGCAGGACATCTCCCTTTTTCAGGTTTTTTAACAGGGCTAAAAATGCCGGATTCTGGGCGTTTTTCATATTGACCGGATCGGCTCCCTCGCCCCCCTCCGGCGGTTTCTCGGCAGTTTTCGCCGCTTTTAGAGCAGACGGTTCGGCGCTTTCCGTTTTATCTGCATTCTCCGAAAAAGTTTCTTCACTATTCTTCCCAAAATTCGGGTCGCTTACCCGCAGATAGCCCGGTTCCAGCAATAACTTAAAACTGGCAAAAAAATGCTCTTTTTTCCGCGCAAAATCCAGGGAATACTTCTGATAAACAGCAGGCGGATAAAAAATACTTAAAAACCTGCGGCAGATCACCTGATAGATTTTTTCGGATAATGGCTTTAACGAGCGCAGTGCCCCCAGACCCTGCCCGGTCGGCACAATGGCATAGTGATCCGTGATCTGCTTATCATTGACATAGCGGGTTTTTCCAATCGTTTTCCATAATCCCAGTTTTAAGGCTTCATCCGCAAACACAGCCATAGGCCCGTAACCCTTTAATCCACCGATATTCCGCCCGATTTCCTTTGCCACGGCACTGGAAAGCACACGGGCATCCGTTCTGGGGTAGGTTACCAGCTTTTTTTCATAGAGTTCCTGAACAACCTGAAGGGTTGCGTCCGGGCTGATCTTAAACATCTTGGAACAGTCATTCTGCAATTCCGCCAGATTATATAAAAGGGGTGGGTTTTTCGTTTCTTTTTTGACTTCCTTCCCCGCAAGCACAACCGTTACCGGCGGCTCCTGATTCAGCATGGAAATCAGTGCCTCGGCGTCCTTTTTTTCTTTAAAACCGTTTTCTTTGTACAGTGCCGGCGTACCGGCATAGCGTGAGCCTTCTACGGCCTTCCACTCCCCGTCCAGAGAAAATTCTCCCAGGCCAAATTCTCCGATAACCCGGTAAAACGGGGTTTTGACAAACTCGCGGATCTCCCTTTCCCGGCGCACGGTCATCCCCAGGACACAGGTCATCACCCGTCCCACGGATACCACGGTAGATTTTGTATTTAAGTAGGCAGAAAGTACAGGGCCGTACTTTAAGGTCAGCACCCGGGAAAAATTAATGCCCATCAGATAATCTTCCTTGGCCCTGAGATAGGCGGAAGCACTTAAATTATCATAATCGGATAAATCCTTGGCCTGCGCAATTCCCCGCAGAATCTCTTCCTCGGTCTGCGAGTCAATCCACACGCGCTTTTCTTCTTTTCCTTTCACTCCCGCCATCTGGGCAACCAGACGGTAAATGTATTCTCCCTCCCGCCCGGAGTCCGTACAGACATAGATTCTCTCTACATCCTTTCGATTAAGCAGGCCGGAAACGATGGTGAACTGTTTTTTTACGCTGTCAATCACCTGATACTTATATTCCTGCGGAAGAAACGGCAGAGTTTCCAGACTCCAGCGCTTTAATGCAGGGTCATAGGCGTCCGGATAACTCATGGTCACCAGATGACCCACGCACCAGGTAATCACCGCGTCATCTGCCTCGATATAACCGTCCCCCCGCCTGCCCTTCACCTTTAAGGCGTCGGCAAACTGCTGGGCCACGCTGGGTTTCTCTGCGATATATAATGATTTTGCCATTCCTTACTCCTGGGTAAACCGATAGATCGTCGTCGTCTTATACTCTTCTCCTGCCCGAAGAACAGGGGACGGAAAGGATGGTTTATTCACCGCATCCGGATAATACTGTGTTTCAAAGCAGAAGGCATTCCGTATATCGTAAGCGGCACCGTCTTTTCCGGACCCGACGACTTCACGCTTTAAAAAGTTTCCGGTGTAAAACTGTATCCCGGGCAGATCCGTGTAAACTTCCATACAGCGCCCTGACACCGGGTCCCAGGCTTTGGCACAGAGTGCGGTTTCTCCCGGTGTGCAGTGATTCAATACCCAGTTATGATCGTAACCCTTCCCCAGAAGCAGTGCCTCAAAGTCAGCGCCGATTTCCTTTCCGATTTCTTTTTTTACGGTGAAATCCATGGGTGTTCCCTTCACAGGCATCAGCGTTCCCACCGGGATAGAGCCAGCATCTGCCGGGGTAAAGTAATCTGCGTCAATCCACACCTGCTGGGACAAAACATCCCCCTGGTCATGCCCGGCCAGGTTAAAGTAACTGTGATTGGTAAAATTAGCCACCGTATCCGCATCCGAGATCATATGATAGTCAATAATCACCGCATCATCCTGCGTCAAAGTGTAGCTTACCGTGATCTGTGCATTTCCCGGAAATCCCTGATCACCGTCGGGGCTGAACAGAGAAAACGAAATCCGGCTGCCCAGACTGCTCTCGTCCAGTTCAACCTCCCATATCCGTCCGTGATAAAAGTCCGGACCGCTGTGAAGGTTGTTTTTCCCGTCATTTTCCGCCAAAGCATAGTTCTCGCCGTTTAAGGTAAATCCTGCCCCGCCGATACGGTTTGCATTTCTTCCGATAATGGCACCGAAATGCGCCGGGTTTTTTAAGTAGCTTTCCAGGTTGTCATAGCCTAAGACCACATCGGCCATCTTCCCGTTTTTATCCGGAACCAGCATAGAAATCCAGGTTCCCCCAAGGTTGGTAAAGGAAGCACTCACCCCATGTTCGTTGGTCAGCGTGTACTTATCGGCCTGCTGTCCTTTCAGTGTTTCTCCAAATCGTTCTACATTAATTGCCATTTGCAAGTCCCCCTGTCCTATTCTTCACATCGCTCTGCCATGCGCCTTCATCGTTACTGTTCCCACATGTACCTTAACGCTTCATCCACGATTATTTGTGTTCAATATAACCCTGAGCAGTCAGAAGTTCTGCACACAGCACGGCGCCTCCGGCGGCTCCCCGCACAGTGTTGTGCGATAAACCAATGAACTTCCAGTCATAGATCGAATCTTCCCTTAATCTTCCCACAGAAATTCCCATACCGTTTTCTACATCCACATCCAAAGCCACCTGCGGACGGTTATCCTCCTCCATGTACCGGATAAACTGCTTTGGTGCGCTTGGAAGCTTTAACTCCTGGGGAAGCCCGGAAAATGAATTCAGCTTTTCAATTAACTGCTCTTTGGTCGGCTGTTTTCTGAACTTTACAAAAACCGCAGCCGTGTGACCGTTTAATACCGGAACGCGGACGCACTGGCAGGTAATCTTTGGCTCCTGCGCCTTGACGATAACCCCGTCCTCAATCTTACCCCAGATTCTTAACGGTTCCTGCTCGCTCTTTTCTTCCTCGCCGCCGATGTAGGGGATGATGTTTCCTTCCATCTCCGGCCAGTCCTTAAAGGTTTTTCCCGCACCGGAAATTGCCTGGTATGTGGTCGCTACCACCTCATAGGGTTCAAACTCCTTCCAGGCGGTAAGCACCGGTGCATAGCTCTGGATGGAACAGTTCGGCTTCACTGCCACAAAACCCTTCTTCGTTCCCAGACGCTTTCTCTGGAATGGAATCACCTGAAAATGCTCCGGGTTAATCTCCGGCACAACCATGGGAACATCCGGTGTCCAGCGGTGTGCGCTGTTGTTGGACACTACCGGCGTTTCGGTCTTCGCGTAGGCTTCTTCAATCGCCTTAATCTCATCCTTGCTCATATCCACGGCGCTGAATACAAAATCCACACCAGAGGCAACCTTCTCGACTTCATTAACATTCATAACCTGCAGCTTCTTCACACCCTCCGGCATCGGCGTGCTCATCTTCCAGCGGCCGCCAACCGCCTCCTCATAGGTCTTTCCCGCCGAACGGGGGCTTGCAGCAACTGTTGTCACCTCATACCACGGGTGATTTTCCAGCAGCGAAATAAACCTCTGTCCTACCATACCTGTAGCGCCCAAAACGCCAACCTTAAATTTTCTCTCCATCATCGGCTCCTCTTCTCATGTTAGTGATAACAGACATCACATTATTCTCGAATATCCTATACCAAAACCGGGGAAAATGCAATACCCATTCACAAGAAAAATACATTTGTCCGCCAGGCAAAGACAAACTTAAATCCCGCGGACCTTGCTTCCCTTCCCGTCACGCTTAGAAAGTTTCAGACGGTTTAAATGAACCTCCTTCTCTTTTACTTTCACCGTTATATCTTCTCCGAGAAGGTAAAGGGCGGTTAATTCCTCACCTTTTCCCAGTTTTATCCCCCGCACCCCTTTGGAAATTTTCCTGACCACCGGAATTTCTTCCAGCAAAAACCGTAAAAACACATGACTGCTGGTCTGAAGAACAACTTCGGTTTCTTCACCTGCCGGACAGACACCGCAAACCTCATCGCCCTCCTGAAGCTTCGTCGCAGCAACCATCCGTTTGTTTGCGGCAAACTCCTCGGCCAAAACCTGCTTTAAAAGTGCCTGCTTTGTAGCAAAAATAAGCGTTTTGTCTTTCAGCCTCTCCCAGCTTTCCAGATAAATCATCTGTTCTTTTCCCCCGTCATAACGGCTGATATTGTCAATCGGGGTTCCCTTGTCCTTCATCTTCCCGCATGGGACATCCGCCACCTTAATCTGATGAAGATTTCCAATATTGGTAAACAGACAAAGCTTATCCGAGGTCAGACAGGGAAGAACATGGGGATAATCGGTAATAATACTCTCCTGGTTTCGCTCAAATGTGCTCTTATCCAAAAGCTTGCAGTAGCCGAACCGATCCATCACAAACACCATCTCCTGCACCGCGGGAGCTTCCTCCTCATAGACGGCTTCTTTGCTGTCCTCTAAGCGTGTGCGGCGATCCAGGCCAAAATCTTCTTTAATCTTTTCCAGATCGGCAATAATCACATCATCCATAGTCTTTCGGCTCTTTAAAATCTTTTCGTACTCTTTAATCTTTCTTAATGTTTCCCGGTGCTCCTTTTCCAGGGCAAGAATCTCCAGACCGATAAGCTTGTACAGGCGCATTTCCAAAATGGCTGCGGCCTGGCGCTCGGTAAAGTTAAGCTTTGCGGCATCTTCGGAAAATCCGGGGTGCTTAAACTGAATCTTCGAGGTATCACCGTACATCAGGCAGGCTTTGGCATCCTTTAAGTTCTTTGCCCCGCGCAGGATGGCGATAATTAAATCAATCACATCACAGGCCCGGATTAATCCTTCCTGAACCTCTTTCTTTTCCAGTTCCTTCTGCAGGAGCACCTGGTACTTTCTCGTAGTATTTTCATGCTGAAAATCCAGAAAATGGCGGAAAATCCCCTTTAAGCTTAAGCACTCCGGCCGCCCGCCCGCAATCGCCAGCATATTTACGCCAAATGTATCCTCAAGCTTGGTCTTTTTGTAGAGGATGTTCATAATTCTTTCGATATCCGCATCCTTTTTCAGTTCCAGGACAATGCGGATGCCCTCTTTATTCGACTGGTTGGAGATATCCACCACATCCGGCAGCTTCCTGCTCTCCACCAGATCCGCCACATCCATCAGAAATTTATTAATTCCGGCACCAATCATCGTATAGGGAATCTCGGTAATCAAAAGCTTGTCCTTATCCGCCCGCCGCTTTCCCAGTTCCACTTCAAATTTACCGCGGAGTTTAATCTTGCCGGTTCCGGTTTCATAGATTTCCAAAAGACTGCTTTTATTGGCAATAATGCCCCCGGTGGGGAAGTCCGGCCCGGGGATGTATTCCATTAATTCCTGTGTGGTAATCTCCGGATTTTTAATATAGGCAATGGCTCCGTCCACCACTTCCCTTAAATTATGCGGCGGAATACTGGTGCTCATACCCACCGCAATTCCCTCGGCCCCGTTAATTAAAAGATTGGGAACACGCACCGGAAGAACCTCCGGCTCTTTTTCGGTTTCATCGTAGTTGGGAACAAAGTCCACCGTTTTATCCAGATCTTTTAAGTAAACCTCTTCGGCAAACTTCTGCAGCCTGGCTTCAGTGTAACGCATCGCCGCTGCCCCGTCGCCCTCGATCGAACCAAAATTCCCGTGTCCGTCCACTAAAGGCATTCCCTTTTTAAAATCCTGGGACAGCACCACCAGGGTTTCGTAGATGGAACTGTCGCCGTGGGGATGGTATTTACCCATGGTATCCCCCACGATACGCGCTGATTTCCGGTGCGGCTTATCGTGGTGGATGTGCAGTTCGCTCATATCATAAAGGACGCGGCGCTGAACCGGCTTCAACCCGTCCCTGGCATCGGGAATGGCCCGTGCAGTGATAACACTCATGGAATAGTTCATGTAACTGCGCTGCATTTCCTCCGAATATTCCGTTTGAATGATTTTTTCCGACATATTCTCTCCTTTATTTTGTGTTGCTGTTCATACATTCACAGCCATTTCAGGCATCAATCTCCGCCTCGTCTGCATGATCATAGATGAACTGGCGGCGCGGCCCTACCTCGCTGCCCATTAACATCTGCGTAATCTCCGAGGCCAGACGTCCGTCCTCGATTTCCACCCGCTTTAAGACCCTCCGCTCCGGATCAAGCGTGGTTTCCCAGAGCTGGCCGGCGTCCATCTCGCCAAGACCCTTGTAGCGCTGTAAGGTGAAATCCCCCTTGTGGTTCTTTCGGTAACGCTCCAGTTCTTTTTCATCGTAAAGATACTGTTCCTCTCCCCGTTTGGGAATCACCTTAAACAGCGGCGGCATGGCAATATAGACATGGCCGTTCGTGATTAGTTCCGGCATAAAGCGGTAGAGAAAGGTTAAAAGCAGGGTATCAATATGGCTGCCGTCCACATCGGCATCCGTCATCAGGATAATCTTATGGTAGCGCAGCTTGCTGATATCAAAGTCATTCCCATAGCCCTCGGAAAAACCGCAGCCAAAGGAATTAATCATGGTTTTTATCTCTGCATTGGCAAGAACCTTATCCATTGAAGCTTTTTCCACATTTAATATCTTTCCCCGGATGGGAAGGATTGCCTGGTACTGACGGTTTCTTGCCGACTTTGCCGAACCTCCGGCGGAATCTCCCTCGACGATAAAAATTTCACATTTCTCGGCGTCCCGGCTCTCGCAGTTTGCCAGCTTTCCGTTGCTGTCAAAGGAAAATCTGGACTTGGTAAGCATATTGGTTTTGGCCTTTTCCTCGGCTTTTCGGATCTTTGCCGATTTTTCCGCACAGCCAATCACCCCTTTAAGGACTTCTAAGTTCCGGTCAAAAAAGCGGCTTAACTCTTCCCCGGTAACGGTGTTTACTGTCTTTGCCGCATCGGCGCTGGCAAGCTTGGTCTTCGTCTGGCCTTCAAAAATAGGGTCCGGATGCTTTACGGCAACCACGGCTGTCATCCCGTTACGGGTATCCGCCCCGGTAAAATTCGCGTCTTTTTCTTTTAAAAGTCCCAGTTCCCGGGCATAGCTGTTAATCATCGCCGTAAACCGGGTCTTAAAGCCCACCAGGTGATTGCCGCCTTCCTGGGTAAAGATATTATTGCAGAAGCCCAAAACATTTTCTTCAAAGGCATCTACGAACTGGAAGGCAATCTCCACTTCAATCTTATCTGCACTCCCCCGGACATAAACCACGTCATGGATGGGGGTTTTTCCGTTATTCAGTTCCCGGACATAGGCGGCAATCCCCTCCGGCTCATGATAAGTTACCTCTTCTTCCTCTCCTTTTCTCCGATTAGCATAGTGAATCGTCAGATTAGGGTTTAAATAAGCCGTTTCATGAAGGCGGCTTTTCAGCCAGTCCGCTTTAAACCGGGTTTTTTCAAAAATCTCATCATCGGGAAGGAAGTTAATCGCGGTTCCCGTTTCTTTCGTCTTTCCCACCGTGGGGAGAAGACCGCCGACCAGTTCAACCACCGGTATTCCCCGCTCGTAGGCGTCACGGTGAATCAAACCGCCGCGAAAAATCTTAATTTCCAGAGTTTTTGACAGTGCATTCACCACCGAAGAACCTACGCCGTGAAGCCCTCCGCTGGTTTTATAAGCTTCATTATCAAACTTTCCCCCTGCGTGAAGGGTAGATAAAACAACCCTCTCCGCCGTCATCCCCTTCTTATGCATCTCTACAGGAATTCCGCGCCCGTTATCCCGAACAGAGCACGACCCGTCCGCTTCCAGCGCCACCCAGATATCCGTGCAGAACCCGGCCAGGTGTTCATCTACAGAATTATCGACAATCTCGTAAATTAAATGGTTCAGCCCCTTGGTTCCCACACCTCCGATGTACATGCCCGGACGCTTCCTTACCGCCTCCAGACCTTCCAAAACAGTTATACTGTCCGCATTATACTGTACCTTTGCCATAATTCATCCTCCATCCATGTTACGGTTCACACGCACAAACCCAGGCAAACCATAACCCATACATACATCATCCACCCTATTTAAGCATAAAACCTGAGAGATTGCAAGTCTAAAAAAGAAAAAAATCGAAAATATGTTTGGTTTTTGATGCCGTGAACATATGAACCTTAACTATTTTTTGACTTTTCGTTTCTTTTCCTGTAAAGCAAAAAACAGTTCCCGGGAAGGTAAAATCCGGGAACTGCCCTTTGCAAAAAGAAAAATCTTTACGTTTACTTATTGCGTTTTGTACAGCGGATCGTATATTTACTGCTGGCTTTTGCATTTCCTTCCAGACGTTTTCCATTTATGGTTACGTTCCAGCTGCGCATGGAGTAACCGGAAGGTTGGTTCAGCCAGCGATCAGAGATGATATCATAACTTCCGTCACTTTTTTTAACTACATCGCAGAGATAACTTCCGTCTTTGGCATTCGTCTGTCCCTCGATGTTATAGAAGATAAATTCTGCCTTTAAATCTCCGTCTTCCTCAAAAATCGACAGATCCACCGCGGTCTTTCCATGGCTGTCCGTAAATGTTCCCCGGTAAGTTCCAAGAATGGCTTCTTCTTCGCTTTCTGCCTGATTCTGTACGGACTGGGTCTGCGCAGTGTTCTGGTTCTGCTGGGACTGGGAAGAGGTCTGCACAGCCTGGGTCTGCACTACTCCATTGACCACCCAGGCACCGTTTCCATCCAGCCAGTAACCGTCAGGCGTTGCTGCCCAGGGTACACAGTAGCCGTATTCGTTAAAATAGTAACACTCGGCAGTCCCGTCATTATTCCCGTCAATCCAGTGCCACCCGGGAGAAGCATAGGTTCCATCTCCATTGTCGTACCACCAGCCATAAGCTGAAGCATTCCACTGGCCGGCAAAGGCAGGAACGGCAAACGTCAGGGTTAAGGCAGCCGCACATACAGTACGCATCCATAAATGTTTTCTCATTTTTCTTTCTCCTTTTCTATTCTATTCTATTCATTTCCCATACTTTAACGGTAAAGCCTCTTGTGCTCATACACCGGCTCGGACGTCAGCTGAACGCCCAGTTTTTTAAAGATGCTGATATCCACCGAAGATAGCATCACCGATGTGTGCACCTGGCAGCCGTCCAGCTTGGGAAGCTGTGCCATAGCTTTTTGGGCAATGGGATCGGTAGCGGCACTGACCGATAGAGCAATCAGCACTTCATCGGTGTGGAGCCGCGGATTTTTGCTGCCCAGGTAATTGGTTTTTAAGGTCTGAATCGGTTCAATGGCCGAGGGAGCAATTAAGTGGACATCGTGAGGAATCTCCCCAAGTTCTTTGATTGCATTCAGCAAAACCGCCGCCGAAGCCCCGAGAAGACTTCCTGTTTTTCCGGTGATAATCCGGCCGTCGGGCAGTTCCATCGCTGCGGCAGGCGCATTCCTGGCAGCAGCAAGGGTACTGCACGCCCCTACCACCTGGCGCATGGAAGGGGTAATCTTGTCCTTTTTCATTAAGAGTTCAATTTTATAAACCTCTTCCTGTGAACCTTCCTCCGTAGCCAGGCGGTTTAATGCCTGATAGTAGCGGCGGATAATTTCCTGGTTCGAGGCTTCCCGGCAGGCTGCATCATCAATAATGCAAAAACCTGCCATATTTACCCCCATATCCGTTGGAGATTTATAGGGACTTTCCCCGTAGATGCCGTCAAAAATCGCATTGAGCACCGGGAAAATCTCCACATCGCGGTTATAATTTACCGTGGTCTGGTTGTAGGCTTCCAGGTGAAAGGGATCAATCATATTGACATCATTTAAATCTGCCGTAGCTGCCTCGTAAGCCATATTTACCGGGTGCTTCAGCGGCAGGTTCCATATCGGGAAGGTTTCAAATTTTGCATAGCCGGCTTTAATTCCCCGCTTGTTCTCATGGTAGAGCTGCGAAAGACAGGTCGCCATCTTCCCGCTTCCCGGACCCGGAGCCGTGATAATCACTAACGGGCGGGTCGTATTAATATACTCATTTTTCCCGTATCCCTCATCGCTGACGATCCGGCTGACATTGCTGGGATAGCCGTCAATCATATAGTGGCGGTAAACCTTGATTCCCATGTGCTCCAACTTCATGCGGAACTGATCCGCGCTGGCCTGTCCCGAATACTGGGTAATCACCACGCTTCCCACGTAAAGCCCTTTATCCCGAAACTCCTGAATCAGCCGCAGTACATCCAAATCATAAGTAATGCCCAGATCATGGCGCACTTTATTCTTTTCGATATCGGCAGCATTAATCGCAACCACCAGTTCCGCCTGATCGGCAAGCTGTAAAAGCATACGCAGCTTGCTGTCCGGGGCAAAGCCGGGAAGCACACGGGACGCATGATAATCATCAAATAGTTTCCCGCCAAACTCCAGATAAAGCTTATCGCCGAAATTGCTGATGCGCTCTTTAATTTTTTCGGATTGCAGTGAGAGATATTTATTATTGTCAAATCCAATGTTCATCTGAATCATTCCCCCTTGGTGCAGAACATGCCTGCATAATGATTCTATTTTCTATGATTCTTGCAAAAATGTCAAGTAGATCGTTTTTTTATTGAAAGCAGCTTTGCTGTGAACGTGTGAAGAATAACGCTGTGAATATGTGAACAGCAACAAGCAGCTTTCCGGCATACCCAAGAACCAACACAAAAAATTCCCATATTATAGAAAAGAAAACCTGCATGCGTATGTTATGGAGGAAGTAATGAAGATTGTCGTTTATGGAATCTGTAAAAATGAAGAAAAATTTGCCAGGCGGTGGATGCAGTCCATGTCCGAGGCCGATGAGGTCATTGTGTTGGACACGGGCTCGGATGACCAGACCGTTTCATTTTTGCGTGAAGCCGGAGCAAAGGTGGTCACTGAAGAGATTTCCCCCTGGCGCTTTGACACAGCCCGCAACCGCTCCTTAGATCTTGTGCCGGAGGATGCGGATATCTGTGTCTGTACCGATTTGGACGAAGTTTTCCAGCCGGGCTGGAGAAAGCTTCTGGAAGACGCCTGGGAAGAGGGATGCAGTCAGGCAAGCTACCGCTATACATGGAACTTTACCGCCCAGGGACAGGAGGGCATTGTCTTTTGGATTGAAAAAATCCATGCCCGTCACGGTTTTCGCTGGGTACATCCTGTCCATGAAGTTCTGCAGTGGGGCGGCGAAGGAATGCCCGGAAAAACAATCACGGTTAACGGTCTGCAGTTAAACCACCATCCCGATCCGCACAAATCCCGCGGCCAATACCTTCCTCTGCTGGAACTTTCTGTAAAAGAAGCCCCCCATGATGATCGAAACATGCACTATCTTGGACGGGAATATCTCTATAAAGGACGCTGGGACGACTGCATACGCACCTTAAAACACCATCTTCTTATGCCGGAAGCAACCTGGAAAGATGAACGTGCAGCTTCTATGCGCTACATTGCCCGCGCCTGCAAGCAAAAAAAAGAAAGGGAAACCGCCAAAAACTGGTACCTCCAAGCCATTGCAGAAGCACCCCATCTGCGGGAAGCCTATATGGAACTGGCCTGGACAGTTTACGAGGAAGAAGAATGGGAAGGCGTGCTTTATTTTACCGGATGCGCCCTGAAAATCGCCCAACGGCCGAAAACCTATATCAGTGAATCCTTTGCCTGGGGAAGCCTGATCCATGACCTGCGATCCATAGCCTTCGACCGCCTGGGGCTGTATGAAAAAGGACTTGCAGAAGCGAAAAAAGCCCTGGAACTGGAACCGGAAAATGAGCGGCTGCAAAAAAACATTGAAATTATGAAAAAAAAGAAAAACCCTTGATTTTCCAAAGGTTTTAAGCAGCAGATGACGGGAATCGAACTGGTATATCAGATTTTTATAAAATCCCCCAAAAATAAATAAAACAG
>VSOC01000269.1 GCA_009774615.1 Lachnospiraceae bacterium | reverse complement strand
ATCTAATTCCGCTGCTTGCTCTCCTGTAATACAATCAAATGCATAATCTGTTCTTCCGTGTGTTATATCCCGAATTTGCCTTATATAATTAAGAACATCTTCAATACTAATTATTTTTTTACCTTCCAGATTTTCTATTAAATTTTCAAGTTTTCCAAACAATGTCTGCTCCGACGTACTGAGGCGATTTTTACATTCACTCGTTAAAGTCATAATATTCGGAAGCCCAAAAGCACAAGATGTACCAGCTCCAAAAAAGAAACCTATGTTAGTCGCATAAGAAAGTATGTTCCTAAACGCATTTATATGATGAATAACATTTACTTTGTCCATTCGTATTCCCTCTTTAAACAATGCTAAAGTTTTTCACTATAGTATCAAACTTTTAAGCACTTTTCTCTTTCCTTCCTAATCTTCTTTCACTAAGTTTTAACCAAATATTCCGTAGCATCTGCACTTCGTAATTAGACAATCCTAATCCGTTTACAAGCAAAATCCTATCAGAATAATCCAATACTTCTTCAATTTTATTATCCCGAATCAATTGATCTATTTTTTTTACATCTAATAGTTCCGCATTCTTCATCGGAATCATTAGCTTACGAATTTCGCTAGGCTCAAAAGTCAACACTCCTCCGCCATAGCTTCTCCCAGTAACTTCTGCCAAAGCAAGCGTAAAAGAATTTAAAAATGCTGCTGCTACATATTCAGGATTCACTCCGTCTAAAAATCTAATTTTATGAATCGTATCTGTACTTACTGCATTAGCATAATTGAGAATAATACGAGGATATCGGTTGACCTGCCTTAAAATAAATGCATCCGGTTCCCAAGACTGTGGAACACAATACCAATTTTTGCGTATCCGACATTTATATCCCGTATTAAACCCTAATTTTTCTCCATACTTTATATACTTCTGTTCTTCTTTGCTTAGTTCGGAGAATGGAAGATCTTTTGGTGCAAACATATATACTTTTTTCCCTTTATCAACTAAATTTTTAAAATCCCTCTCTGATAAAATAACCCCTTTCAATTGTTCTGTTTTTCCAATTATCATGCGAGTGGCATTTCCCAATTGATATTCTTTAACCATGTCATAATTAAGTAAGAAAAACGAATTTTCACCACTAACAAGCCCCACGTTAATCTCAAACAAGTCAGTCGTAGGCACAATATCAACATTGTTGCGTAGTTTACGCATAAGTTCAATTTCTTTGCACGATAAAAAGTACTTTATCCATTTTTCATCGCTATGGTTTAGTTCTTTTACCTCATAATCATAGAAATTGGTTAAATCCAAATTACCCAAATCGTCCAAATCATTCAACTCGATAACTTGTATTCCTTTACTGTCCGAAGTTTTCTCACCTAACAGCAAAATAACTTCCTGTTGAATATCCTCAAAAACTATTTTCTGAAACGTAATTAATGTAAGCCTATCAAAATACTTCGCTAAAAATTCCCTTGTTTCGCCTGCATAACTTACTTGAAATAATTCAGCAGGAATAACCATACCAAGCTTTCCGTTTTTTGATAATACAAGTGCTGACAATACTAAAAATGGCAACCATATATTTGTTAATTTATTCGGATGTAATCCTGCACTTCGCATAAGTTCAAAGGCTATTTCTCTTGAAGCAACATCTGCGTTTTGATAACGAATAAATGGCGGATTGCCTATAATTGCATCGAATTTTTGTTTTTCTTGAATATTATCTTTATAAAATCCAAAGAAGTCCCCACATATCACTTTTGCGCCATATATAGATGCCTTCTTTGCTTCTTCTTCAAACAACTCAATTCCTACAACCGAATCTTCTATAGATAGATTTGGATTGATTTCCATCTCTTTCTTTGCTGCTTCTTTCAAAAAGACGCCATCACCGCAGCTTGGTTCCAATATGCCTTTTGTATTGATATCTATTGCCCAATTACAAATAAATTGCGCAATTGGTTCTGGCGTATAATAACCTCCACGTAATTTCTCCAATCCCACTTTACTTTTCATTGCTGTACTCCTTTGCTGATCCATATAACTGTGAAATCAAATCATCCAAATGTTGTGATTCAGTTTCAATTAGGCGACAGTACCTGTTTTTCTGTTCTTTTGTTTTCTGAGTATTACGCCGCTGTTTTAGACCCATAATAGTTTTTACACTGGAAACAATTTCATCATGCTTTTCTATTTCCTCTATATTATCAAAATCTATTCTGTATATTGGAAGCTTCGCAATAAACTGTTTTCCATGCGAGTAATAATCTCCACGAAATGTACTTGCCTTACTTTTTGCAACACGTTCCAATAGCCAATAATTTAACAGTGCCTGTATATAATACAAAGATTCCTTTGTAGAGAATTTTTTCTCAAGACCGTAAAAAGGTCCATTTCCACCACCAGTAAAGCAGATTGTCTTATCATCGTAAACATAATTCCCCTCTGTAGATAAAACTGACCAAATTAAATGTTCCCCTTCAGAAAAACGTTTTATGCTTTGACTTCTTCCAAATTGATACCAATTATCTCCTGTCCTACGTGGAATACTTCTCTTTTCTAAATCATCTTTATATTCTTCTAAATATGCAAGTGTTTTAGGAAAAGACGCTTTCATTTCATCTATGGAGTAAAGAATCGGTTTTCCTTTTACTGTATGATGATATGGGAATATCAGCATCATATTTGGTTCAATATCCGCATATTTTTCTAATTGAATATCATAAATACAAGGTTTTAGTATATCCGTTTCAACGCATTGCTCTTTACCCTTGCAATCAACAAAATAGGTCAAACCATTTTCCTCTTTTTGTGCTTTTATAATATATATCGTATCCGCACTGGTCTGCAATCCAACAAATATATCTGATATTTCTTCTAATGGCTGGCATTTATCTTTTACCTTTTCCAGCAATAAAACAATATCCTCAGACAAAAAACTCCACGGCGCTGTGCTTAAATATTCAATAGGATATTCCTGCAATTCCACCTGATTTGCAGCATAATATTCATTCAGGTTCTTTACAAAACCAATTTTAAATTTCTTAAGCTTCGTCTTTTCTAAAAACAAAAGACATGTATATGTACTTTTCCCTTTAAAAACCTGCTCAGTTCCAAAATGAATAATCTTTTCAACGCATTTCTTTTCGGAAAGCATTTTCCGAAGAACAGTGCCCGCCTTAATCAGCATAAACTTATGAGGAACAATATAGCCTAATCTTCCATCAGAAGCTAAAAGTTCCAATCCTCGTTCCAAAAACAGATAGTATTTATCCAACAACTCTGCTCTCGCCGTTTCATATCCTGAAATATCTGATTTGAAGTATTGATATTCACTATCAGAATAATGCACCATATTCTGAACCCTAATATAAGGCGGATTACCTATAATAGCATCAAATTTTCTCCCCTTAAATTCTGTATTCCAATCAAAGAGTTTAATTTTTGATATAAGCTCTGCATCCTCATAAAAATGACTGTTATAAGCCAAATATTTAGAA
>VSOC01000268.1 GCA_009774615.1 Lachnospiraceae bacterium | reverse complement strand
GCCATGAAGAATGCAAAAGAGAAGTTTTTCAATCTAAACATTGTTAAAAAAATTTCAGCTAAATAATAAAAATTTTAAAAATGGCATTAATATTATAAATTGAATATGTAAAAAATAATTAGAATAAAGGGAGGCGCTATTTGCACCTCCTCTTTACAAGTATTAGAAAACTTCTGAAGAATCCTCTGCATCTACCTACATCTGCAAATTTCCCTCAAGATAAAGTCTTGCATATTCCTGTGGCTCATCAATAGCAAGCGCATTTAAAGCACATTCAGAGCCGGGAGTCGTCTTTAAACCCTTCTCTGCTTCCCAACAGTCAATTCGCAAAAGATACCCTGCGGTGGTTGCTATATCTATGCTGTTGTGATGTATATTGTATTCTGCATATATGATATTCATCTTATTTGTCCTTTCCCTAAAATATTGCGAAAGCATTTCGATCAGTTCTTCCTGCCCTGTTTATTTCATGTTATAATTTGTTACAGGTTTTTCTTTCCCTTATTTTTGCCCTTATGAGGGTTCATAACACAAGGGAAAAGGATATAACACAAGGGAAAAGGATATAACACAAGGGAAAATTTAAGGGCAAACTCCTTTGCTATAAATTTAGCATTTTCAAGGGTTTGAAAACTTTTTGAAGATAAGATATAACAGTTAATAAATGCCATAAATTATGTCTTATCAGAATTTCCGTTTGTCAAAACAACCATTACCACAATCACAACCGAATAAATAATACAACACAGTGTCAGAGCGTATAGAATAAGTCTATGCGTTCTATTTTTATGTAAAGGAGCAGAGAATATGGCAGAAGCCAAAAACAAGCAACAGCCCCACAGTTTCAAAAGGAAACCTTACCCCGGAAAAATTTATGGATGGGATTATTCAGATGGCGGAAAACCTGGTTCACACTTATCCAACGGCTGTGCCGGAAAAAAGGTGTCCCTCTCTCTGCCGGAAAGGGAACCTATAGAGAAATTTTTATTATGGGGTAAGGACATCATAAGATTTAGAAATATTGTGTATTGGAGATAGTTTTAAAATTTTTCTTGAAAATGTGTGAACAAAATGCTTCTATAATAACGTTTCAGATTTGAATGATCATTATTGGGGAGAAAATATATGGAATAATGATTATGAACCAAATACAGCAATGGAAGGTGGCGGAATCAGAAATTATTCCTTGATTACTGCTCTGAAACGTTTTATGCTGAATTTTTAGCAGCTGTTTTTCTTAATCTATATTAACCGACTGAATCCAAAATTTCATGCTCTGATAATCTCCCTTCACTATAGGAAGGAGAATTCCGCCATACATCAGCGCGCGTCCTTCGTAAACTTCCTCACCGCCTTCAGCGATCCGGTAAAATCCATCTTCTTTCAGCCCGCGAATCCGCAGCCTGAAAAACGGAGAATTGGATCTTGCCCTAAGCATAACGACAAAAACCAGGGACTCCGACTTTGTTTCATCCACAAACTGCCAGGCAGTAAATTCCCTATCTTGTTGAGCATTTGTCAGCCGATAATAATCGCCGTAGTGAATCAGCGGATACATCTGCTGAAATTCCCGGATTTGCTCCTTTATCGCCTCACGTTCTTCCTTACCCAGTTTCCGCACATCCAGTTCATAACCAAAACTCCCTGCCATAGCGGTGACTGCCCTGGTTTGTATTGGGGTGCTTCGCCCGGTCTGGATATTTGGGCTGGCAGAAACATGGCTTCCCATGCTGCTTATCGGATAGCCAAAAGAAGTCCCATACTGAATCTGAAGCCGTTCTATCGCATCTGTATTATCGCTGCACCAAATCTGCGGCATATAATACAATATTCCTGCATCAAAACGCCCTCCTCCCCCAGAACAGCTCTCCCACAGAATATCCGGGAATGCTGCAACAAAGCGTTCCATCAGCGCATACACGCCCAAGACATAACGGTGGTATACTTCTCCCTGCCGTTCCTTAGGCAGTGCCTTCGACCACACATCGGACAGATTCCGGTTCATATCCCATTTTACATAATCAATTTCTCCTTCTTTTAAGACTGCTGAAATCTCTGTAAACAGATATTCCCTTACTTCTTCCCGGGTAATATCCAGCACAAGCTGTTAATTTAACCATATTCAAACCGTTTGACTTATTCTTGTTACTCATCCTAAATTCTATACTCTGACATTAATTGCTTCTGAAAAGCAGCATCATTCACAGATCGTTCTAAATCTTGAAAGCGCTTATCATTAATCAGCAAAGTATTCAATTTATTTACACGCTCTATTCCTTGTGCTTCTCCCCGTGTTTCTCCTATTGCTTCTCCCTCTACTCTTCCCCGTTGCTCTGCTTCCAGCATAATCTGGTTATAATCTCGGATGGCCTTTGCTCTGGCTTCATATTCCAGCCGCTTTTCTTCATCCTGACTAATCATCTGCAAATGCTGGTAAGCACTTCCGATATACATATTTTTCTCTGCCAGCATGTCAAACTCCTCCTTTCGCTCTGCACGGATAAACCTTCCCCATAACTCGATATCGCTGCTGTCCTCTTTCAATTCCTTCGGAATCTTTGGCAGTTCCAGTACATGGAACTCCATCTTATCCGTATACAGGAAATGACGTGAATCTTCCCGAATATGGAAGCAGGAATAAAACTCAGGATCATGTTCAAAAAGTTTAAAGTCCAGGATACTGATGCTTACGCATTTCTTAAACACCGTGTAATCTTCCCCGGCGCTAATCTGTTCTGCATACATCTTGGCTAGATAGAACAATGCCCGGTCTGCCCAGATATTCATTGCGGCAAGCTGGATTTCTATATCGATCTCGGTGTTATTGTTCATCAGGATTCTTACATCCAGGATTCCAAGCTTCTCCTTCTCGCTCTGCTTTCTAAGATTGGTATTTTGTATCTGCGTTTCCTTAATATCTTCTGGTTTTAATTTCAATATTGCCGACAGAAAACCGATCCTGGCCTTCTCATCCATCATGATCTCTTTAAATGCATAGTCCACACGGGGCTTCATTAAAAACTCTGCCATTCGTTATTTCCCTCATTCCTTTTAATTTCTATTTTTTGTAATTTTTCTTGTCCAAAATGCTGTTCTTTCTATAATTAAAAGTATAACACATATTACCTGTAAAAGCCATGCAAAACCCAATAGAAGTGTACAGTTCTCTCTCAAATAAGATTACTTTTTTTCACTTCTTTTAATTCTTCACTTTCTTTTACAACAAAAAAAGGAACCACATTTCTGTGATTCCTAAGAGGCGACAACCAGATTTGAACTGGTGATCAGGGTGTTGCAGACCCACGCCTTACCGCTTGGCTATGTCGCCAAAATGACCCCAACGAGATTCGAACTCGTGTTACCGCCGTGAAAGGGCGATGTCTTAACCGCTTGACCATGGGGCCTCGCTCTTTCATGATTTAACTTTTAATGGTGAAACAAACTCCCCGAGTAGGACTCGAACCTACGACAGCGCGGTTAACAGCCGCGTGCTCTACCGACTGAGCTATC
>VSOC01000267.1 GCA_009774615.1 Lachnospiraceae bacterium | reverse complement strand
GTGTTGGAGGTTGCGGGGGCGTTGGAGGTTGCGGGGGTGTTGGAGGCGTTTCCTCTCCTGTCCGGGTCAGGCAAATAAAGTCCACATGCCCCCAGCTTCCGTCCGCATCTGACAATTTGAGCAAACTGGTTTCGGAAAGTTCTATCTCCGTTCCCAGGCTTACATCCACACAAGTTCCCTTCTGCCACTTTTCATTTCCGGGCGATGCCATCATACCTGCTTCCTTATCATCAATGCTCACCTTCCACTGGGTTCTTTTTCCATTCACCCCTGCGTGCAGTTCATAGGTTCCCGCAGTAAAACCGCTTATCTTAGAAAAGTCAAACGTCAAACTTCCGCCGGAATTAACCTCCACACGATCGCCGTCATCATGGACTTTCGTATTTTCACCATAAGAAACTGCCGAAGCATCCTCTGCCTCGATCCAATAGTCGGAATCTGCATCCAGACAAGAAAGCTTTACCCAGTCCAGATGGGTATATTGTCCCTCGCCCTCCATAATTTTCAGGTGATCCCCCGGATTAAGTTCCAGCCAGCAATAGCTGTATTCTTTAAGATCCTCATAGCCCCAGCCTGAATTATCTTTTTCTATCAGCCCTAATTCCTGATCATTGACAAAGAGCTTTACTTTCGTGGAATTTCCGTTCATATGAACAGAAACCAGATATTTTCCGGTCTTAAAGTCTGTAATTCTACTTAAATCGTAGGTAACCGAACCGTTTTGCTGAAGTTCCATCCGTTTGCCGTCACTATTAGGATTTGTATTATCGTAGGATGCAATACTGCTATCCTCCGCCTCCATCTGATACTCTCCGTCCGCACCATACGTCCGGCTAACATTTATCTTTGCTACGTCTGTTTTTAATGTTTCTGTTTCCCTGGCATTATCTTTGCTTTCCTCATTCGTATTTTCGTCATTTGTATATTCTTCTTTCCCCGCATTTCCGGGTGTTGCCTGCGCGATATTCTTTTCATCTCCGTAAGACTCTGCATCGCTGGATGTTGCCCATGCTGTTTCTTTTTCCGCAGCCGTAGCTTTCCCGGATTCCGCCGTGCCTGTATTCACGATAGGTGCCGCCGCTGTCCAGCCGGGAATCCCATAGGCAAGCACAGTCACAATCAGCATTCCTGCTGCCAGTTTTTTTCCTCTCATCCCCTACTCCTCCACGATATCCCAACAAATATACGTATAATCCTTCTCCGTCAGATTTCTCCACACTTTATGGTTATTCTCATCCTTTTCACCGTCACAGAGTTCAATCTTATAGCCATACTCGTCGTTCAAATCTCCGGCTTTCGTCACCTTATATTCGGTGCCGTCCGCTGCGGTATAATGGCTTCCGTTTTTGGAGCCCTTCATCACCCTTCCGGTTTCATCCACCAGAAAACAGCCAGTGCTTCCTCCTGAACGGTCTTTTTCCTCCAGCATCGGCAGGTACACCACCTCATAGCTTTCATTCTGCGCCCCCACAGCCAAACCCAGATAGTAGAGCCTCCCCGCATGAACACCGGTAAACCTCTGCCCCTTTGCATGCCGGCTGTTCGTCCTCTCCGCAAAGTAATAATAGTAAACATAGCCGTCGCTTACATCATCTTTGATGTTTTCTTCCATCACTGCCCCTGTCCGCATCGCCGAATTATCGGTAAAGCAGTAAATCCCGTCACTGAAGGAAGAATCACCCTTTGCCCCCGAAAGCCAGAACATCCCGTCGATCCGGGTTCCTGAATCTTCCAGGCAGTAAAACTTTCCGCCAATCTTCGTTATATTGACATCGGTAGACCAGTCCTCTAAGGAATAGGTTCCAATCTCATCAATTTTTCTTGCCTTTCGTCGGGCTACCGGAGAAGCTCCGTTCCCCTTTGTCCCGCTTCCCGTTACGATATAAGAAGATGAATCCGCATAAAAGCTTCGGGAATCGTCATCCGCTTCATCCCACAGGGGTATGGCATCCACCCACTGGTTTGTCGCTAATACACCGCCATCATTGGTTCCATAGAGAAGATTTCCCGGATTTGCCTTTCCCAGTTCCTTATCCGATGCCGAACTGTCCACATCCATACTCAGGTAGCGTTCGCTCTGTCCCTCGCCCTGATCATAAATCCAGCCCGTCAGCACCGCACATTCTGAACCGAAAATATAGCGTTTCCCGTCAATCGTCTTTTTTTCATTTTGGTAAGGCTTTCCCTTTTCGCTGAAGTAATAACGGCTTTTCTGATAGCCGCCGTTCTGAATCTCCTGAAACTGCTGTGCTTCATCCCAGACAACCTGTTCAGGGTTATAGGCTTCCACCCATCCCTTCGCCATCTTTCCGTCCAGGCCGCAGTAATAGATATCTTCACCGTCCATTACCCCAGCGTAAGGTTCCGGCATCTCATCCTTCGGGCAAAGCACCCACCCGGTCAGCATCACTCCGCTTTCATCAAAAAAGTAAACCTCTCCGTCCAATTCCTTCCGTCCGGTTGTTTTCTCGCCTTTTTCATTCAGATAAAACCACTGATTGTTTTCGTCCCTATACTCCCAGTGTCCGCCGGCTGCCCAGACGGTATGTGCACACATCGCCCATGTCAGCGCCGCACATGCCGTTATCCAGATTCTTTTTTGTTTCCCTTTCATAACCCGCACCTCACTCGTCCTAATATAGCACTGCACGCATCCTTTTTGCTTAACCCGCATCAGCCGCAGCCAGTTTATTCCTTCACGCTTCCCACGACAATTCCCGTAATCAGATACCGCTGCAGCAGAGGATAAATCAGCAGCAGAGGAACCACCGACACCACGATTTTTGCTGCGTTTAAGTTCTGGCTGGATACCTCCATGGCATTAATGAGCGAGTTTAAACTTCCCCCGGAATTAAGCATATCTTCCAGCTTCACGCTTAGTGTCTGGATATAGGTCTGCAGCGGGTAGTTCTGCACCTTGGTCATATAGATTAATCCGCCAAAAAAATCGTTCCAGCTTCCCACGATACTAAACAGGGCAATAGTGGCAATCACCGGCTTGGAACAGGGAAGATACACCCTCGTCAGCACCTGTATCGGCGTGGCTCCGTCGATAACTGCCGCCTCCTCTAAGGACTTTGGCACACCCATAAAGAAATTCATCACCATAATCACACTGAAGATAGGAACAGCCCCCGGCAGAACCAGCGCCCACACCGTATTGAGAAGGTTTAAGTTTTTCACTACCAGATAGGTTGGAATCATCCCGCCGTTAAAAAGCATGGCAAAAATCAGCAGACCCATATAAATTCCCCGCCCCTTAAACTCCCTTTTGGATTTGGATAACGGATAAGCCATCAGCACAATCAGCACCAGGTTAATTACAAGTGCTGCGACCACCCGAAATACCGAGATCCCAAAGGAACGCCAGAACTGCCGATCCTCCATAATCTTTGCATAGGCTGCCGTGGTAAATTTCACCGGCAAAAAACCCACAATATTAGCTGCCGCCGCGTCGCTGCTGCTGAAGGAAATCGCCAATATATTCAGCATGGGAAGCAGACAGGCAAGCCCC
>VSOC01000266.1 GCA_009774615.1 Lachnospiraceae bacterium | reverse complement strand
ATATTTGCCAGACATACATTCTGTTTTTCTTGTGAGAGGCTGTCCAGGTTTACAATCACAGCATTAAAATCCAGATAAATATTAATGGACTTTGCGGCAATTTCCATCATAAGTTTTTCAAATTCCTGCTCTCCCTGCCGGGTTAGTGAATAGACGGCTTTTTCCGGCATTTTCCCCTCTTTCTCGATACGGCTTTTGATGAATCCTTTTTCTTCCAGTTGAAGGACTTTTTTATAGATTGAGGGAGTGCTGATTTTTACCCATTTGGATATGTCACGGTACTCAACCAGTTTTTGAATATCATAGGCACTTAAAGATTCCTTTTTTAAAATTCCCAGTACAATTTCTTGGAGTTTCCGGCGCAGCCATTGCCACCGCTATTTCTCAGGTGATTTCCACGGTGGTTTACCTGTGCTATATCTTTCGGAAAAAGAGCATATTCCATTTTCGTATGAAAGATTGTTGTTTTTCACAGGAAATCATGTCTGAAATTTTGAAGATAGGAATTCCCACATTACTCTTTCAGGTTCTGACCAGTATGTCCATCAGCATGATAAACAATGGGGCAAAAGAATATGGAGGTTCTGCCCTTGCCGCCATGGGGCCGCTTACAAAAATCATGTCTATGGGAACTTTGATTGTTTTTGGTTTCTTAAAAGGATTTCAACCAATCGCCGGATTCAGCTACGGAGCAAAAAAGTTTGACCGCTTGTATGAAGCGATGAAAACCTCTGTTCTGTGGTCAACCATATTCTGTGTGGTTTTTGGTTTGATAGCCGCTATATTCCCATCACAGATTATGGCATTGTTTACAAAAGGAGATACCGAAATGATTCGGATTGGTGCCGCAGCGTTACGGGCAAATGGTCTGTCCTTTATCTTTTTTGGATTTTATACCGTGTACTCTTTCTTGTTTCTTGTAATGGGAAAAGCAAAAGAAGGCTGCTTTCTTGGCGCTTGCCGACAGGGAATCTGCTTTATGCCGGTTATCTGGTTCCTGCCAGGGATTTTAGAATTAAACGGTGTCATTTACGCCCAGCCGGTTGCTGATGTTCTGGCTGCCATTATCACCGTCTTTATGGCTTTGAATCTTCATAAAAAATTGTCCGTTGAAGAATCCCATATGGTTTTGCAATCAGGAATACCGGAAAAATAGGAACTGTCATGTTTCATCATACTATTTTCCTCTATCTAACCTGTCTGCTGCCCCAAATCCGTTCTGCTGTTTCCATTCCTTCCATCTGCCCTCGTCCATCAGAAGTTTAAAGCCACCCCTGTAATCCATACCAAAATATTCAAACTGCCGCATCAGGTTGCTTGTAAGCTGGCCCTGCGGTCTGCTGGCTCCTAAACAGGCACCGCCCCTTAAGACCATCTGGCTGCCTTTATAGTCAAATTTCGTATTTTCATGCGTTCTGTACTTGTCCATCAGCCGCACATAGAGTTCCTGTAGCTTCCGGTCCTTCACACCCTCCGTACACCAGACAGCATAGAGCAGCAAAGTAGGATCTTTTTCTGTGGACAGATAATCCAGGAAATAATCCAGCACCTCATCTTTCCCCTTCAGTTCCTTAATACAGTGGAACAGCGAGATCCTGTCATTCCTGTCCAGATCTTCCCGGTTCAGGGCTTCTCTCAGTCTTCCCGCATGGACATTGGGATAATCCTTCACGGCGCTGATGGTATGGCAGGCATCCCGGAAGCCCTCCCCCCGGAGCCTGGGCAATATCTCAAATACCCTCTCATACCACGCTTCCTTCACCTCCCAGGTGCCTTCATAGGTAATGATGGAAACTGCTTCCGCATAAGCTCCGTATTCCCATAACTTTTCAAGCTCCTTTGCCATGCCCGGCACATGAAAACGAACCAGCATCTTAATCAGCTTCATCCGCACTTCCATATTGGATTCCTGAGCGCAGGCTTTTTTGAAATACGTTTTCTGTTTTCCCGGCAGTGTTTCAAATTTATAAAAGCTGTCGATGATCTCCGTTTTTTCCTCCGGATCTTCGGTCTGTTCGTACAGTTCCATCAACTGACTTGGGGTTCCATCGATATTCAACCCAAATCCAACCTCTTCGTCGTTATATCCGGCAATCACTTCCCTGAGCCACCGTTCATACCATGCCAGAAACCCTTTTTCCCGCACAAAAAACGGCGGCCCGCAGAAATCCTCGTCATAATAGACCACCTGTCCCCGGTACGGTCCCGCAAGCATAATCCCTGTCATAAGGGTACAGCCCTGGCTTCCAATAGGAAGAACTCCCACATAGGGCTCTACCTCTTCCCCTTTTCTCCTGCCCTCCAAATCGGCCACCCTGTCCCAGTCCTCATCACTCATCTTCGGATAGATCACCGGCTCTTCCTGAACACGATAGAGGCAGGAAGCATGAGAACCACGAAACTTCTTTTCCTGTATCTTCACCCCATAAAGCCCATAATAAGGACCTGCTCCGCCGTTTCCCACAAAAAGAAGAAAGTCCCGGTATTCTTCCGGCAGCCGTATTCCCTCCTGCTCCTCAAATTTTTGTATCGTTTCCTCACTGGCAGGCGGTGAAAGCTTATATTGATGGCTATCGGCACCAAACCGCACAAAATCGGAATCTTTTGCCTTTGCCTGCTCCAGCAATTTTAAAATACGTTTTGCCCATGCGGGCTGTCCTGTTTTTCCTGTCTTTCCCATCTTTTGCCTCCTGTATAATATCTGATCATGTTAAAATGATACATTGATCCTGCCCCCAGATCAGCAGCTGCGGCACATACCCATCTCGGATGTAATAGGGTATATCATCCGCGTTTCTGTAATATCGGAACCGAATACCGATTTAAGAAAAGATAACATATTATGAAAACCCCCTTTAAATCCTACAGTTGTTTCATTATTAATTTAAATTATACCGTTGTTAATGAAACATATCAAGTAACTATGAAACAAAAAAAGACCCCGCATTCCTGCAAGGGCCTTTGGTTCAGTTTTCATTTAGAACACAATAGAGGTAGGTCTTTTCGTCTGTACTCTTATCGCCGTAGACGGTTTTTTGCGGACGCATGGAGTTTTTTTACCAGACCGCAATCCTGTCTTCTTCAGCCATATACATCCCATCGCCTTCTTTAATATCATAAGTTTCGTAGAATTCCGGCTGCTGCATAAGGGTAACGTTCACCCTCAGATAGTCTATTGGATGAGAATCCTGGTATGCGGACTGTTCACAGTATTCCCTGGAATAGATGCCTTTCCACAATGAGGCATATGCCCTGAAAAATGCGTCGTAATCGAAGTCCTCTTCCTCCTCTGCCAGAAGGAGCATACACTTCACGCCTGCCATATCGGCAATGATGTGTTTGCCTGGATCATCGGCTCCGACATTGCAGGCAGTGTCATGGAAATCTTCTTAATCAAATTGTATATAAAAGATTTTCCGCTGGCAGATTTTCCACTTACTATTGTTTTGGCACCCTTTAGTTTAAAATCAAATTTATTTCCATAAATATCATCTAGTATAATTCGATTCAAATAAGTTTACATTATTATTCTGAAACGGTATAATACTTATAGAC
>VSOC01000265.1 GCA_009774615.1 Lachnospiraceae bacterium | reverse complement strand
CATCTTTACCGATGACAATCCAAGATTATTTAACCTACCGCCAAGGGACTCTAAAGCATGGGAAAAGGAATATGACAGAAGAACTTCCGTGGAGCGCTCCAACAAGCGTGAGAAAGAGGACTATAAATTAGAAGACGGCAGGCACCGCTCTACAAAGATGTGGTACTGCCGCCTCTATGGCATCATGATGCTCCAACACCTTGATGCCTGGGAAATGCCATCGACCAAGGCATTTCAAGAATCATTATTAGGATTCGCCACCTAATAAGGATATCTTAAGCGAGCCCATAAGATTTTTCAAGGCATAGTACCCGCTATGTCTAATGTTTATGTCCATTTTTCTCCAATTTCTTTTCCTGCACGATATTCCGTTGTCAATTTTCAGTTAGAATCTCATCCATTGAGATTCCGAGAAGTTATTTATGATGATATCTGCCTTTGAAGCTTATGAAAAAATAACCCGTTCTCCATTCACAGGGATTTTTATCTGTGTCAAATTTTTCTGAGCAGCAAATGCCCTGATATCATCGCTGGACAGCAGGGCATGGTTCACACTGTCCAGATGAGTAGCAACTATGGTGGAATCTGGCGCTTTTCGGCAGACGTTTTCTATATCGTGAAGATCCATGATCAGTCTTCCTACCGGCATAGTTGCCGCGCAGCAATTCAGAACGATTACATCAGGGAAATACTTGTCAATGGTCTGCTCCACACTGCTATAATACACAGTATCCCCGGCAATGTAAATCGACCTGGCTTCGCCACGCAAAAGGTAGCCGCTGGATTCCCCCACATATTCGACAGTTTCATCATTATCGCCATGACGGGCAGGTACCTTTGTGATCGTAATGTCGCCGATTTTTATATTCTGTTCTCTGAAGGCTGTGAGATTGGTAAACCCCATATCTGCGGCTAATTCCCGGTCGGTTTCATTCTGCACAAACACGGGTATATCACTGGGCAGATAATCTTCTGTAAAGTGATCCGGGTGAATATGGGTCACCAGGCAAAAGTCCACATCTTTCAGTATTTCCGCCGGAGAAAGCGGCAAATCATTCATGGGATTTTTTACGCCAATCATTTCTTCTTTTACGGGCTCGGCGGAAAAACCGGTGCCTTTGTCCTGAAGCCACGGGTCAAGAAGAATTGTGAAAGCCCCATACTGAATTTTTAGAGTTGCGTTCCTTATTTGCTGAATAATCATAATCTCCTCCATCTTAAACGATAAAATTTATTCGTGCTGTCTGATTCTAAATCTTCTGCCAATATGGCTTTATTCATTAAGAAAACTCACGTTTATCCACATATACTTTCATAATCCATGCCAGGGAGGCCGATAAGATTCGTGCAAACACTGTACTCCACCAGATCATGATTTGACCACCAAACAGAGGCGGTAAAAATAGCATAAAAATCAACATGAGTACAGGCTCAATAAATATCAAAAAATAAGCCAGCGCAGTCTTTTTTGACGCATAAAAACTTGAAATCGTAATACGGGCTATTGCGACAAATGGCACTGAAACGAGAAAAATGGGAATAATTTTGGCAACCTCCATATTTACTTCCAAAGATGCACCAAACAAAACCCCAATTTTATCTCTCCACATATACATAATGGTACAACCAGCGGCTGATAACAACAGGGAAAATCCGTAGGCTAAACTCCTAATTGACCGCAACTGCCTAAAACTCCCTGCCCCATAGTATTTACTGATCAGCGGCTGACTTCCATCTCCAACACCTTGCAGCACTAAAGAGATAACAGAAATCATATAGGCTATACACGCATAGACCGCAATCGCGGCTTCACCTCCATAGGAAGCGGAGAACCGATTGATAATCATAAGAGAAATATTAGGAAACATAGCAAGCCCAAAAGGAGCGGCTGCGACTTTTAGCACCAAAACAGCAGTAGACGCAATTTGATTCAAAGGGATTCTCAGCACAAAATGTCTTTTCACAAACAGGTAAATCAATGCAAGCAGCATTGTCATACCCTGACCGACCACCGTAGCAATCGCGGCTCCGGCCATACCCTGTTCCCATACCCATACAAGGAGATAGTCCGCAACTATGTTCGTAATAAACCCTGCAATCATAGAAAACATCGCATAGGCAGAACCGCCAAGATTGCGGATGAAAGGTACAAGTCCAGTGCCGAAAATTTGAAAAATCGTTCCCAACGAAATGACCACAATATATTCTTTGGCCCGGATGAACATCTCCCTGTCTGCACCCAGAAGCCGCAGCGCAGGAGAATTCCAGCACAAAATCATAGCTGTTAATATCACACTGAATACGAGCATCAGCCAGTTTGATATTGCTATAAACAGCCTGGCTCCGGAATCATCTCCTTTGGCCTTATAAATCGAAAAATAAATGGCTCCGCCCATACCCAACCCGCTTCCGATTGCCTGGATAAGGGCAACGATTGGATAGACAATCGTGACAGCCGAAAGTCCTATATCACCTAAACGGTTTCCGATGAAATATCCATCTACAATGGAGTATACACCAGATAGGGAGAACGAAAGAATTGCTGGGAGGACATATCGAAAAAATGTTTTTGTATCATGCGGTTGTATCTTCATAAGTTGGTGAACCTCCTGTTTCACGAAACAATTTAATAAACAGTTCGCTTTCTTCATTCAACCTGCGGATACGTTCAATTCCCATTTTTTCAATCACAGCCAATTCAGCTTTTCGTAATTCAGATAAAATAGTATCCGCATATTCCTTTCCTGTTACTGTAAATTGGATTTGCTTGTTTCGTTTATCTTCCTGCATAGGGATGAGATCAACATATTTTTTGTTTTGTAAATCTTTTAGAATCATATTGACCGTCTGCTTGGGTATTGACCATCGCTGGCTGATATTTTTTTGCGTACATTGTTTTCCACCCTCGTTAATGGATATGAGAGTCAATAAGCAACAGGCTGATATGCCATGACGTTTTGCCCATTCTTCATAGACATGGTTGGTTTCCTGCCACACAGCATAATAATGGTTGAGTTCCTCTATATGATTTACATTTGTATTATCGTTCACTTTTTTCCTCCCTATGCTTTAATAGTCCAACTTTGTACCGTTATTATTTTAGTCCAAAGTCGGACTATCGTCAAGGGATATCATCTGCGAATTGCAATTATGACACTTTTGCACAGGCATGGGTAAGTTGTATTTCCACGCAATGCCAGAGGCAGTAGTACCATGACTAAAAACATACGCTCATTCCGGCTCTGCAAATACTGTAAGAGATTTTTTGCTTCTCCACCACATGTGCCAAGGTCGGCAGGTACGATTTTCATGTAATACAAAGTAATATCAGTTTTAAATATCCTTAATCGTAGTAACCCACTTTTCCAAATGCTACGATTTGCCTCGTACTGCCCCACAAGTGCCGCCAATTCCTGTGCTGCCGTAACATACAGACAAAATTCCTATCGTTAAAAAATGCACCCAAACTCATGCTTGGGTGCATTGTACCAAATTGCTAACGCAATGGCTTGCCTACTCTATTCCTTTGTGTTACACTATTTCTAACGTAGATTGATT
>VSOC01000264.1 GCA_009774615.1 Lachnospiraceae bacterium | reverse complement strand
ATTTCGTAAAAAGATACAAGGATTTTCCCAAATCCCCCTTGTTTTTCGCAGGGAGAACGTGTAGAATATGCCATAAGTATTTCTGCATGCATTTCCCGTAGAAAACACCCATAGGGAAAACATAGAGGAGGAAGCATTATGGCATTACATGTAATGGATGAAGCAAACCGCTGTTTACAGTGCAAGGTGCCCCAGTGTCAGAAGGGCTGCCCCATTCATACCAATATCCCGGAGGCAATCCGTCTGTTAAAGGAAAATAAGCTGGACGATGCCGGGCGGATGCTGTTTGAAAATAATCCGCTGACCACGGTGTGCAGCCTGGTGTGCAACCATGAAAAGCAGTGTGAGGGGCATTGTGTGCTGGGCAAAAAGGGCGCTCCGGTTCATTTTTCCACGATAGAAAACTATATTTCCACCACCTATGCCAATAAGATGACCCAGGGGCCGGCGCCTTCCAACGGAATGCGGGTTGCCATCATCGGCTCCGGTCCGGCAGGGATTACGATTGCGATTATTCTGGCAAGGTACGGCTACAAGGTGACGATTTTTGAAGGCAAGGACAAGATGGGCGGTGTTCTCCGCTACGGAATTCCGGAGTTCCGCCTGCCAAAGAGCATTCTGGACGATATGCAGTACCGCCATCTGGAATTAAAGGGGATTCAGTTCAGACCAAACACCAGTATCGGTACGGCTATCGGCATCGACGATCTGTTCCGGGACGGCTACAAGGCTATTTTTATCGGAACCGGTGTGTGGAATCCAAGATCACTGCACATCAAGGGCGAAACCTTTGGAAATGTGCATTTCGGCATTAATTATCTGAATAATCCCGACAGCTACAAGCTGGGCGAGCGGGTGATTGTTATCGGTGCGGGCAATGCCGCCATGGATGTGGCAAGGACGGCAATCCGCAAGGGTGCACGTTACCTGACCTGCTTCTCCCTGACGAAAAAGATTGCCGCCAGCGAGTATGAGTTCAGCTATGCACAGCTTGAAGGGGTAAACTTCGAGTACAATAAAGAGCCGGTGGAAATCAAGGACGACGGGGTGATTTTCAGGGACTTAATGGAGGATGAAGAAGGGAATTTAACGCCGGTTGAGGGAACGGAAAAACTTTATCCTTCCGACAGCGTGATTATCTCCATCAGCCAGGGCCCGAGAAACCGCATTGTTTCCACAACGGAAGGGCTGAAAGCCAATGAAAAGGGACTTCTGGTTGCCGACGAAACCGGTCACACCTCCCGCCCGGGAATCTTTGCCTCCGGTGATGTGGTCAACGGGGCAAGAACGGTTGTCGAAGCGGTTGCACACAGCAAAGTTGTGGCAGAGTCTATGCACCAGTACATGCAGAGTTTGCCTAAGGAGGAAGCGTAGGCTGCACAAGAAAAGGATAAAAAATGGCAAAAAGCAATGGAAAAAGCAAAAATCCTTCTGCCAAAGTCGCCGTATACGGACTTTTGCTGGCTCTGGCGATGGTGTTTAGCTATGTTGAAACTTTAATTCCCATTTCGTTAGGCGTCCCCGGGGTTAAGCTGGGGCTGGCAAATCTGGTAACGATGGTGGGATTATATACCATCGGTGTTCCCGGGACGATAGCCGTCAACCTTCTGCGTATTATCCTGACGGGTTTTACCTTTGGAAATATGTACAGCATGATCTACAGTCTTGCCGGTGCCGCATTAAGTCTGGTGCTTATGCTTCTCGGCAAAAAAAGCGGCTGGTTTGGTTCGGTCGGCGTAAGTATTATCGGCGGCGTGGGCCACAATATCGGTCAGCTTTCCGTAGCGGCGTTTACCGTACAGACCCTGGGCGTATTTTCCTATCTGCCGGTACTTCTGGCTGCGGGAACCGTTGCGGGGGCATTGATTGGGCTTTTGGGGGGGATGATTGTCCAGAGAATCCACAGACTGGTAAACATTTAATTTCACATCTTTTTCAGGAAATCCGGCATAATCAATGCCGGATTTCTTCGTATATTTTCTGCCATCGAAGGATGATCATTAAGGTTTGAATCGTTATTGCATAGCCCTGGGTCATGGAAATATGGAGAAGATTTTTAATGTTCTGCAGGCGGTGTCGGATGGTATTATAGTGGACAAAAAGGGCTTATGCCGTGCTTCGTATAGAGCCGTTATGGTGGTAGTAGCTGAGAAGTGTTTTAAAATATTCCGTGCCATTTTCCTCGTCGTAGCGCTCCAAAATCAGGATGGAAGTATCCATAATCTGCTCTAATTCCCTGCGGTTTTCCGGGGCCAAGAGGATGGTGAAAATCCCTAGATGCGCGTAACGACTGACTGGGTTTTCAGACTGTTCTGCGATGTTCATTGCGGCGGCAATCTGGGCTTCTTCATAGCTTTTTGCGGTCTGGAGAAGCTTTTCATAGGTTCTTCCGATGCCAATATGAAAGGTTTGTTTCGGACATTGTTCAGAAAGCATTTGGGAAAATCTATAGGTTTTTTCTTCCAGCATCGTTTTCGGTTCTTCCAGCTTATCCAGGTCATAGACGAGGATGTAATGGCGGGAGGTGGACAAAACCCAGGAAAATCCGGCACGGACAGCCAGTTCCTGGACGTAAAGGCTTAGCTCCGGGCAGGCGGGGTAACAGACAGCTACGCCAAGACATTTTTTCAGGCTCCAGCCCATGGTTACAGCCTGGTTTCTTATGGTTGCCGGGTCTTTGTGGTCCAGTAAAAGGGTCATTAAAAAATCACGGTCATAGGAGTAGGAAAGGTCGTGGGACTCACTGCGGAAAATCTCATAGGTAATGGTGTTAATCAGTTGGGTCGAGGTGCTCTGGTAGGGCAGAGAAATGATGGGGATGCCCAGTTTATCTGCCCAGGAGAGCATTTCCGGCGGAGGTTCCATCAGGTGGCGCTTTACCTTTAAGGCAATTCCGGCACAGTTTTTTTGATGCAGAGTGTGGATTAAGCGGCTCGCCCACTCAGGGTTATCCTTTAATAACTGTGCATTGGTGAGAATCAGACAGTTTTTTGTCAGCCACCGGGTACTGTCCGTGCTTTCCAGCAGGGCAATTCCATCAACAATTCTTTCCCGACCGTCGAAGCCAGCCAGGAGTTTTGAGTGTCTTACGACAGGAAGATTTAATACCTCTTTAATCGTTATTCCCATAGCATTCTCCTTTCGTTCGTTCTTTTTATGCGTTCTTTTTGCTCTTTCTTTTAGCATAGCATATTTTTTCAAATAGTAAACCATTTTCTAATATCAGGTAAAAGTCAGAAAAAAGTCGAAAAATCCCCTGAAATTGTAAATTGTAACAATGGTTTTTCCGAACGAATATAACAAATAACAAAGAATTTTAAAGTAATTGACTTTGTAATAGGAGTAATAGTATATTGATTTCAGATAAAATGTTCGTGAAAAAAATATTTCCAGTAAAATTATGCAGATGGGTTTTCCGGCAGGTTCCAGAAAAGAAATCTGTAAAGAAGCTGCCGGCAAAGATACAGAAAAAAACAGCAGAGAAAAAAGCAAAGCAAAAAATAAAGTGATAAACAAAGAAAAAATGTCAACAGCAAAGGAGGAAAAGCAAATGACGAAAGCA
>VSOC01000263.1 GCA_009774615.1 Lachnospiraceae bacterium | reverse complement strand
GTCTATTATCATATCGAAAGGAAGTATCTAAAGAAAATGAGCAATACAAGAGTATCAGAAATTGAAACAACAAAAATATGCAAGAAATGTGGCAGAATCCTGCCTATAGCAAAATTTAGGCTGGTAAAAGGGCAGTTTCATAATCCTTATTACTTAAATCAGTGTAAAGAGTGTGAATATCAATATCAGCGTGAATATTTAGAAGAAAAGAATAAGATTGAGTTTTCGGATAATCTGGAAATGCTGATCCAGAGGCACTACAAAGATATTAAGCATGAAAGGGTGCTTGATATTTCTAAATTTAAGTTTATTCCATTAGGGACAGATGAAATCTTTGTAAAGCTGATGGATTATAAGAACGCCTGGTTATCAAATTATGGTAGGGTGATTAGATATTCATGCGGTAAATATAATCTGTTGCAGGGAAGCTATGATAAATATGGAGCTTTATTCTATTCGTTAAGGAAGAATGTATTCTTTGGTGGCAAATGGATATATAAAAGTGTTCACCTGTATGCGGCAAAAGCAGTAGTAGAAGAATTTATTGTGAATCCTGATAAAGCGAATAATGTTTATATATGGCACAGCGGATTTGATAAGCAGGATCATTATTACAGAAATTTGTATCCGTTGAATCAGGAGCAATACAGGATTGTTAAAAACCATTTCAACAGTACAGGTGATGATTCCGAAAAATTCATATTACAGGTAATGAATGATATAAAGTATAAACCTGATGACTGGAGCAGGAGATGCATGGAGCCTGTTATGTGCGGTATTGGATACCGTGGCAGTGAAAATGTAGACTGTAAATCAGAATCCTATTTAAAATGGCATGATATGATAAACCGTTGTTATAATGCAAAATTCCATGAAAGACAGCCGCAGTACAAGGGATGTACTGTATGCGAGGAATGGCTGAATTATAGCAATTTTAAGGTGTGGTATGATAAGGATAAAATAGCTGGTATGTCATTGGATTTGGATAAGGATATTCTTTTCAAGGGAAATAAAGTTTATAGTCCTGAAACATGTTGCTTTGTGCCACATGCTATTAATACTTTATTCTTGAATGGTAAGAAAAATAGGGGCGGCCTGCCTTTGGGTGTTCATTTTGATAAAAGTAAAGGCAAATACCGTGCCGAAATGTCATTTATGGGAAGGCAGGTTAAGCTTGGGACATTCGGCACTGCTGAAGCTGCTTTTGCAAGGTATAAGGAATATAAAGAAGATTTCATTCAGGATATGGCAGGACAGTACAGGGAAGAAATCCCAGACAGGGTATATAACCCGGATTCTCGAAACCGTGACGATGAATTTTCGCTACGCTTAGCCGAACCCCCTGGATTTTGTTGACAAAATCACCATTTTGTACTGGATTAATCCATCGTCATGTTTTATAATGGAGGTATAAACATGACGAGGTGATTGTATGTCGATAGTTACTCAAACTGATAAACGCACAGGCATTACATATGCTTATGACACAACTTATTATTGGGACAAGGAAAAGCAACAGTCCCGCTCAAAACGCGTATGTGTGGGAAAGGTTGACCCTGAGACTGGTGACATTGTTCCAACAAGAGGCAGAGCGAAAAAAGGGTCTAAATCAACAAGTGGAAAGCCTGCAAAAACAGGGCCAAAGCCTTTTGTTGAAACCAGACATCTGTATTATGGGGCAACATATCTTCTGAATGAGTTTGCTAATGAGCTTGGACTCGCAGCAGATCTCAGACAGTGTTTTCCCGAAACATACAAACAGCTTTTATCTGTGGCCTTTTATCTGATACTTGAGGACAATAATCCTTTGTACCGTTTTGAAAAATGGCATCTGACCCATAAGCATCCTTATGGTGAATGTATAACTTCGCCCAGAAGCAGTGAATTATTTGCTTCCATAACAGATAATCAGGCAAATAAGTTCTTCCGGCTTCAGGGCAGACGCCGTGTTGAGGATGAATACTGGGCTTATGACAGTACCAGCATTTCCAGTTACTCTGAAACGCTTGCCCAGATCCAGTATGGTAAAAACAAGGAAGATGATCAACTTCCGCAGTTGAACCTCCTGCTGGTGTTTGGCGAAGAATCTGGCTTGCCATTTTATTACCGTAAGCTTGCGGGAAATATACCAGATTCAAAAACGGTAAAACATTTACTGGAAGATCTGGACATCCTTGGGTTTGGCAAAACCAAGTTTGTTATGGACAGAGGTTTCTATTCTGAGGATAACATTAATGGTTTATACAGAGACCACATCAAGTTCCTTGTAGGAACAAAGCTGTCATTAAAGTTCATCAGGAAGCATCTTGATGAGGTATATGACGATATCCGAATGTTTGTAAATTTTGATGAAAGCATCAACACCTATGGATATACGGTCAGCGCCCAGTGGGAGTATACCCAGGAGCGTCCGTATAAAGGTGATGCCATCAAAGATAAACGCCGGATGTACATCCATTATTATTTCAGCATTGAAAATGGTGCTGACGATGAGCAGGCATTCGACAAACGAATTGCCGGCCTTTGCAAAGAACTGTTAGAAGGCAAATATGTTGAAAGTCATAAAAAGGCCTATGATCAGTTCTTTGAAGTGAAGACAACCCCCAAGAGGGGGCGTCAGGTTTACTATAAAGAAGATGCCATCAAAGAAGCGCGTCGTTACTTTGGCTACTTTGCTTTGATTACCAATGAAAAAATGGATGCCTTTACAGCCTTACATCTGTACAGGATGAAAGATGTTGTAGAGAAAGCCTTTGGTAATCTGAAAGAACGTCTTAATATGCGGAGGCTTCTGGTGTCATCTGAAAAAGGTCTTGATGGTAAAATCTTTACAGAGTTTGTTGCATTAATTCTGATATCTCATCTTGACCATAAGATGAAAAAATCAGATTTATATAAAAACTACACTCTGCATCAGTTGCTTGATAAGCTTGATGTGATTGAGTGCTTTGAAGATGCAAACCATTCCTTAAGGATTGGAGAACTTCTCGATAAGCAGGCAAAAATATATGAGGATCTCGGAGTGAAGGTACCAACCTCGTCATGTTAACTGCGAGAATCCAGGATATAAGGCAATGGTGGGTTGGGAGGTTGCAATTGATGACTGAGTGGTGCAGGATATAAAAGTCATGGACAGGCTGGCATATTGGTTATGGCTGATAAATATAAGGGTAAAGTGCCAAGGAAAGCATATGGTGCACTGTTATAGCTTGGAGCGGGGCTATTGCGGAATGATGGATAAATGTACGGTAATGCAGCATAATATGTAATAAAAACGGTTGATTTTTGGCTGGGCATATGGTGGACTTTGTTTATAAAAATGGGAAGTATTGTATGATCAGCTATTGTATTTAGGTGGCTGAGGTGATATAATATGGGAAAAGAAAGCAAAAAAGAAAGTAAGGAGGTCGATTTTATGGCATTAGCGCAAAGATGTAATCCGGGCTGTATTATCTCATATGGAAAAGAGAAAGAATTTTTCAAGAAAGTTAATGACAGTCGGCCGACTGAAGAATTCTGGGAAGAATGTATGCGCCTTAGAAATAATATAAGCCAAGAAACTATTGATA
>VSOC01000262.1 GCA_009774615.1 Lachnospiraceae bacterium | reverse complement strand
GCAATGCTTCCTATGGGAGAGGTAATTTATCATAATGGAAAATACTGTCCTTATGGATATTTCCCTGGAACATATATTATTGATAAGAGGTAACAGCATGAGTGAAAGGAAACAAATGTTTTTTTGGTTTGTATGTTTATTTATAGAAATTTTGGTCTTTTATTCTATAATAAAAGATGATATTGGAATTTATTGCAGAAATTATTATGCTGTAGTAAATCATGCAGATAATAACGCATATGAAGCTATTATAGATGCAAATGGTTCAATTAAGAAAAAAAAAGTTATAGAACGTGATGAATATAAGTTAGAGTATGTATATTATGATGATGGTCGAATGTTTGTTTTTAAGGTTTATTATCCTGATTTAAAGGAACTTTGCTATATTGATATTACAGGAGAAGATTATCGTTTTGGAAGAAAAAAAATAGGAGTTGGAAGCAGCCGTAAACAAATTGAAGCTGTTTATAAGGGCAAAAATGATAAATATTGTGAATATTCTAAGGAGATTGAAGTGACAGAATCCAGAACAAATGTTAGTTTTTATTTTAATGAACAGGATATTGTCTATAAAATAAGAATTAGTAAACCTGAAATATATTAGTAATTGAATTCTAGCGGCACAAAGAATTTATATTCAATAACGCAAGTAGAAAGTAATTGTATCAACCATTTGTATTTAAAATCAAAGTAGCATTAAGGAGAATGAAAAATGCCAAAGGATATAAAAAATACCATAAGAATTATAATATCTTTCTTCTGTGGAATGTTTTTTGCGCTATTTCTTGTCTGGATTTACAGCAAACTTGGGCCTTATGATGTTAGGATAAAGTCATTTACTGAAAATGCCTCTTATGTAGAATACCCTCAAATAAAGGGATTAAAGAATAAGGAAAAGCAGAAAAAAATCAATTTCCTTTTAAAAGAACAAATTTACCTTGGTGTCAGAGATATGTATTGTCTGCCCTATGTCAGTTTTTCTGATCCTGAATGTGTCTATGATTTTCATATTGAAGAGGGATTTATCTGTGAGCGGTTTGCCAGTTTTTGTTATAGTTTTAATGTAGAAGGCCATCTGGATTTAGGCGAGGACTCTCTTCCCAAAGGCAGGAAAAATTATGGTGTTATCATTGATATGGATACAGGAGAAGTACTCAGTAATTCTGGTTTTATGGATATGGATAATCGTTTGCAGTATGATATTGAAAACAGCAAGCTGGAAAAAGAAGATAAGGATTTGATTTTAAACCGCCTTAATGGAGGTTTCTTATATGAAACCATTTTCTATGTTGATAAAGATAAAAATATTGTCTTTTTTTGTGATGAAGAAAGTGTAAAAGTTCCTTATGATGAATTGAAATATGCTATTGATCCGCTTTTTTTCGATAGTTTAAAGAAAAAGTGAATGGAGATTTTCGTTCGTTATGAATGCAAAGAATACATTGAAAATAAATGATAAAAACCCCCTGGAGGAAACAAAAGATGATGAGAAAACAAAACAGCACATTTAAAACGGCTTTTCTTTCCGAAGCCGGTTCTGGGCTGGAAAATCATGATTATTTTGCTTTTGTGGAACTGGAAGAGTATGCTTGTTATGTTCTGGCGGATGGGTTAAATGATTTGCCGGATGCAGAAAGTGCAAGGCTGGCGACCCAGACAATCATCCTGGCATTTCAGGAGCATCCGTCGATAAAAAAGCGGGTGATTCTTTCTTACCTGCAGAAAGCTAACCGGACACTGGCAGAGGCGAACAGCCGGGAACATTTGAAAGCATCCGTTACGGTTCTTGTGACAAATTATGAGAAAGCCCGTTATGCTTATGCCGGGAATACCCGTCTGCGGCTTTACCGGGATGGGCTGGTTAAGGAAGAAACGACAGATATGTCCCTGGGAACGGATTTGGTAAAAAAGGATCGTCTTCCGGACGATGTTCTTTCCCGCCATGAACAGCGGAATAACCTGTACACCTATCTGGGGCAGGGCAGGGGATTTAAGCCTTTTGTTTCAAAGAAAATCCATTTAAAGGACGGGGATTTATTCGCGCTGTACAGCCGGGGAATATGGGAGAACTTAGACGGCGGGGAACTGGACGACGTGTTTGGCGAAGCCACGGATGACCCGCAGAGCTGCCTGGATAATGCAGAGGATCTCCTTCTTTCCCGACAGCCAAAGGTGCTTGAAAATTACACTCTGGCTGCTGTTTTTGTGAATAAAGTCTTCCAGGACCCTAACCGAAAGCGGCGGATGAAAAAGATTTTAACCGTGACAATCATTGTATTTGTTCTTGCGCTGGCAGCAGCATTGGTTGTCTGGTTGGTACTTCATCAGAGAAAGAAGCTTTCGGAAGAACTGGAAAGACGATATACGAATACGATTGAATATATTCAGGATGATAATTTCCTGCGTGCCGGGGAGGAATGTAAAGAAGCCCTTGGACTTGCCGAAAAGCTGAGAGATAAGAAGCGGATACAGGATATTTCCGACTACCAGAAGCTGATTGAGGTGCTGGGAACAGCGGAGGATGCCTTTGGAAAGGGAGAATATGAAGCAGCCCAGGACAGCTATCTGACGGCAAGGGAACGTTCCCGCTATGCGGCTCGGATTGCGGACAGCTATATCGAAAAGCGGCTGCAGACGATTGCCGATTATCTTTCTGTTTTTGATTATATTCAGTTAGGAGATACATTGGTTTCGCAGGGAGATTATCTCAGGGCGGAAGAAAAATATCTTCAGGCCAGGAGCCTGGCAACCCGTGTACATTTTGAAGAGGGCAGAAAGGACGCAATGGATTGTCTGGAAGCACTTTACACAAGCCGTAACCAGGCCGAAGAGGAAGATGTGCAGGAGGCAAAAGAGAAGGCTTCGACGGAAACCGGGGCAGCGCAGTTGGCTTCAGAGGGGGATAAGGCATTTGCCCAGGGGGATTACGAAGGTGCGAAGACGTATTATACCATGGCGCTGGAGAAGTATCAGGAGCTGGGCGATGAGGCTCATGCCGGGCTGATTCAGACGAAAATAGATTCCAGCGGACAAAAGGCCGCAGAGAATAAGATGAAGGAACAGCAGGCAGAAGATTATGTGCTTGCCGGAAAACAGCAGGAGGCTGCCGGGGATAGGCTGGAGGCAAAAAAGCAGTATTTATTTGCAAAAAATCTATACCGGGAATTAAAGCTGGATGATAAGGTGATTGAGGTTGACGGGCTTCTTGAGGTATTGGATACGGCGCTGGAACAGGAAAAAGATCAGGAAACAGAAATAGAGAGTAAGGGAGAAGAAAAAAATCAGGAAACAGAATCTGACGATACAATTGAAACAGAAAATCCCACGGAATCAGGGAATTCGGCAGAATCCGTTTATCCGCTGGAAGCGGGACAGGCAGGGATAGTAGAAGGAGCAGGCATAGGAAGTGTACAACCGACAGAAGGTATCGGGGTGGGCCCTGGATGGTGATGGGAGGAAGCTTATGGAGAAGCAGTTAAAAGAAAATTCGGTGTCTTTACTTCGGGAATATCCTTTTGATTTTCAGCGCTATATCGAGGTTCGGCTTCGGGAAATCGATGATTTAGAGGAAAGGCGCTTTGC
>VSOC01000261.1 GCA_009774615.1 Lachnospiraceae bacterium | reverse complement strand
CAGAAAATGGACATTTTCGCTATATTTGTGTGAAGTTTTCAAGGTGCTAAATGGGCCTTATTTGACCCCAACATCATGACCTTTGGACTGTCAAAATGTTCTTCTCCGCAGCAGATGATGTAAAGATCATTGGTCTGGCGGAGGTCGTAATCCAGAACCCGGTAATTCGCTGTTGCGAAAAATCCAATCTTTCGTTCGATTTCCATAAAATCCCCCCTTTTTTTGACATTTTTTGGTGTATTGCTTATTGTTTGCATAAATTGAACTAATTAAAATTATAATTCTTTTGTAGAAAAAATTCAATCTTTTTTTGATGAATTCGGGAAGGGATTCGGAAGAGGAATCTCAGGCAAAGTGTTTCCTTTTTCCTTTCTTGTCGATCCGACATAAAACCATTTGGAAAAAACAAAAAGCTATTGAAAAAAACAGTGATGATGATAGAATGAAGCTTACAAAATAGCTGGACTAAGATTCCGGCAGACGTAGGAGAAGAATAGATATGGCAATTTTGTTTAATCAAGAAACACAGGTATTCACTTTACAGACAAAAAACTCTGCCTATCAGATGAAGGTAGCTGATTACGGCGTACTCCTTCACCTTTATTATGGAAAGCGCATTGACGACTGCGACTTGTCCTATTTGATTCAGCGTACCGATCGCGGGTTCTGCGGAAACCCTTATGAAATGCAGACCGACAGGACATTTTCTCTGGACTATTTTCCACAGGAATATTCGTGCTTTGGCATCGGCGATTATCGTACCGACTGCGTAAAGATTATAAATGCCAACGGAAGCTGCGCGGTGGATTATCGTTATCATTCCTACCGTATAGAAGAGGGGAAGTACAGCCTTCAAGGGCTTCCGGCATTTTACGGGGATAAAACCCAGGGAGAAACGCTGGTTATTGAAATGGAAGATAAAAACACGGGGATGAAGCTTGAACTGCTCTACGGCATCCTGTCTGAAGCCGATATGATTACCCGTGCGGCAAGGATTATCAATGATTCCACGGAAACCATCCATGTGATGCGGGCGATGTCCATGTGTCTGGATTTCCCTAATGATCAGCTTGACTGGGTGCATTTTTACGGCAAGCACACGATGGAAAGGGAATTTCAGCGAAGCCGCTTAATCCACGGGCGGCAGTCGATCTGCTCGGAACGCGGGACATCCAGTCATCAGCACAATCCTTTTGTGATTCTCTGTGATCCGATGACGTCGGAGGACTGGGGCGAGTGCTACGGCTTTGGCCTGGTGTACAGCGGTTCTTTCCTGGCTGAGGCCGAGGTGGATCAGTTTCACCAGCCGCGCCTTGTGATGGGGATTTCTCCGGAAGAATTTAACTGGCAGCTAAAGCCCGGCGAGAGCTTCCTGACACCGGAAGCTGCCATGGTTTATTCGGAGGAAGGCTTTACCGGTATTTCCCATAAGTTCCATTATGCCATTACTAACCATCTTCTCCGCGGGGAATGGAAGGATAAACGCCGTCCCATCCTGATCAATAACTGGGAGGCAACCTACTTTGACTTTAACCGGGACAAGCTTTTGGAGATTGCCAGGGCAGCGAAGAACGTAAACATTGAAATGCTGGTGCTGGACGACGGCTGGTTTGGAAAGCGTGACAGCGATTTCAGCGGCCTTGGCGACTGGATTGTGAATGAAAAGAAGCTTGGCGGAACGTTAAAGGCTCTGGCGGAGGATATTAATGCCATGGGGCTGAAGTTCGGTCTATGGTTTGAACCGGAGATGATTTCCGAGGACAGCAACCTCTACCGCGAGCATCCTGACTGGGCACTGAGAATTCCCGGACGTCCGGGAAATGTGGCAAGAAGCCAGTTCGTCCTGGATTTCTCCCGCCCGGAGGTGGTGGACGGGATTCAGGAGATGATGTTTAAGATTCTTGATGAAGTGAATATTGAGTATGTAAAATGGGATTTTAACCGCAGTATTTCCAACTACTTCTCTTCCGGCCTTCCCGTGGAGCGCCAGGGGGAGATTGGCTACCGCTATATGCTGGGACTGTATCGGTTTTTGGAGAATTTAATTACCCGCTATCCCTACATCCTGCTGGAAGGCTGCAGCGGGGGCGGCGGAAGATTTGATCTGGGCATGCTGTATTACAGCCCGCAGATCTGGTGCAGCGACGATACGGATGCCATTGAGCGCTTAAAGATTCAGTACGGAACCTCCTTCTGTTACCCGATTTCCACGGTTGGGTCGCATGTATCTGCCTCGCCGAATCACCAGACCAGAAGAAGAACGCCGTTAGAAACCAGAGGAACCGTGGCGATGGCGGGAAGTTTTGGGTATGAGCTGGACTTAAGTCAGATGACCGAGGAAGAGCAGGATATAATCCGGCATCAGGTAGAGGAATATAAGCAGTACTATGACCTTATCCATAACGGGAAGTATTACCGCTTAAGCAGCCCGTATGAGGACTGCAGGGCAACTGCCTGGGCCTTTGTGTCTGAGGATAAAAAAGAGTGCCTGTTCTGCGCCGTGATGACAAAATTACAGGCGAATCCTGACGCGGTGATTATTAAATTAAAGGGCTTAGAGCCTAAGCGGCGGTATCGGATGGGAGATAAGGTGTATACGGGAGAAGCCCTGATGTATGGCGGATATCTGCTCCCGATTCCGGAAGAAGAGTATCCGTCCTGGAGGGTTTATTTCAGGGCAGAGGAATAGTTTTTTTAAGAATTTTTTTAAGAATTTTTGAAATTATACTTGACCAACGGGCATAATTGATGTATAATATGCTCGTTGTGTTGATGGGCTATCGCCAAATGGTAAGGCAACGGACTCTGACTCCGTCATTTCAAGGTTCGAATCCTTGTAGCCCAGTTTTGAGAACTTTCCTTAGTTGGAAGGTTCTTTTTTTATGCGCAGGCGTATGCAGGAAGCTTACATGAATGGATATGGGGATGAACTGTTCGCAGACTTGAAGGAATGAGAAACGAAAAATATACAAAAAGACGGCTGTATGAATTTTGTGCAGCCGTCCTTTTTGCTGTGGAGCGATTATTTGTTTTGCTCAGATTATGCTGTCCTGACTATTTGGTTATGGTATTTAGAAAAGTGAGAAGGGCTTTCCTCTGTTCCAGATTGAGTTCATAGATTTTGGTAATCAGCGGGTCGTCTGAGAAGCGGGTCTGTGTTTCGTCCAGAAAAAAATCATAAAGGGAAATATCCAGAGCGTTGCACAGATAGGACAGGACTTCTACGGTAGGATTTTTCTTGCCAAGTTCAATATCGCGCAGGTAGCTTTGGGAAATTCCTGCTAATGTAGCTAGTTTATTGACAGTATAGTGTTTTGCATTTCTGAAATATGCAATTCGTTTTCCAATTTCCATATAAATCTCCTTTAAGTCATTTTGATGAAATCTCCTTTTGATTGTTTTGACAGAATAAAGAGGGGATTTTTTTCTATTATTTTTGCAGATAGTTTTGAACATCAATGATTGGAAAAAACTGTAATATATGTGTCTGAACTAAAAGCTGGATACAGGGAGTATCTGGGTGTAAAGAGGGATTTTTTTGAGGAAAATCAACATTAAAACGGCGAAAATCCAAGGGTTTATGCGGCAGGTTAGAGATAGGATAGCAGATAA
>VSOC01000260.1 GCA_009774615.1 Lachnospiraceae bacterium | reverse complement strand
CCCTGTATATTTCCGCATAATATTAATTTTAATGGGTCATTCCCATTCAAGCCTTGCTTAATATAGTCCTTATATTCCATAGTTTTCCCTCTATCAACTCCGGTTTATCGCTGGCTCTATTATACAGCATTAACTTGCTAAACGGAATAGGATTTCTGAAAGATTTTGGATTTTAATATAGCGTCTTTCTCAACCATTTCCAGTTTGACATACTGGGGAATCGAGATTTATCAAAAAATGGAGGGTGTAAGTCTTAATCAGTTAGCATTATACAAGTTGGCGCTTTAATATATTGTACGCACAAGGCAGGGAATCATCAACGTCCTCATAATCAGAAAAGGTTATTGTCTTCAATGTAATTATTTGCTTCATAATTTTTTTCGCGGTATTTTTTGGGAGTTATACCTGTAAATTTTCTAAAAGCATATGTAAAAGCACTTTGTGAAGAATATCCAAGTGATGCAGAAATTTCAAAATAACTTAAATTACTATATTTTAACAAATTTTGCGCTGTATCCATTTTAGCGGCAGTAACATAGGATTTAATAGTTTGCCCAGTTTCCTGCTTAAATAATTTCGATAGATATGATACATTTAGCTTTGTAAAATCAGCTAATCCTTTCGTAGATAAATCTGCATTTAGATCTTCATAAATATGATCTATACATTTTCTGATATGAATTGATATTATGTCGTCCTTTTTTATTTCGCATATTCGTTTAGCAAAATCCAAACACATATCCTCAAGCAAAACCTGCAGATCCTCACATGTTGCAGCTTTGTCCGATTTTTGACTGTAAATATCTGCTATCATATAAGCTTCATCATGGCCTAATCCGCTGCCCAGACTTGATTCTGCAAGGAGTGTTGCAATAATCACAAAATGATACTTCATATTATTTAATTGATTTTCTGATAAAACTCTCATTTCAGTAGAAAGCTTTATCATTCCCGAGGAAATAAGAATTTTCAATTTTTCTATATCTCCACTTGTTATTGCTTCAAATACAGAATCTCTTAAATAGTATGATTCTTTTTTATATCCATGTACCTTTTGCAAATATAATTGTCTATTAAGTTCTATTCTTATTTTCATAAAATATTCCTTTCTATTATGTCAAGCCCAAATTGCTTATTTTTCAGGCTTTTCTCAAATAAATTTTTCTTAAAACAGAGCTAATGGTGATGGACAGTCATTGTATCTGGTACTGAATAGCTGGAGAAGGGTAATCTTAATAAAACATCCTCTTATTTCGTTTTATTAAGGCTATTTTCCTTCTGCTTATCTATGGTGGTGAACCTTCTGTGTCTATGGGGATCGTGTCCCAACTTCCTTCGTCCCACCTGTCCATACACTGAGTGCTGGCTAAGCTTTCGGACGGGATCATATCCCATGGAGTGAACTACTGCCAGCTACAGTTCTTGTTTTTGTGGCTCATTACCGGTCCTTTCCCCGTGTGGCGCTGCTCTCTCTCAGCGGACGCTCTGCCACTTGGGGCACTGCTGGCTCTGGTGTGGATGCGGCCCCATCCGAAGCCTCATCATAATCGGGTTTCTGTTCCCCGCATGCGCAACTGCAGATTTTGCTGCCTGAAACAACCAGTGCCTCAACCTCTTGCGCCCCCTATGGCTGATCTTTATTTCTCCCTTGTGCTTGCCGGAGCTACATGCCACAAGCCCCATCCCGCTCAGCTTCTGGATCTCCTTTGCACTATCAAAGCGGGATATGTCACCCATCTCTGACAGGATATTCCATCCGATCCCTGCTATCTCTAAAAGGTTCTCTGCAGCCGGAATCTCCTTACATTTACCATGCAGATCTGCCTCGGTTTCTTCCAGTTTCACATCCAGTTCCAGGCTCTTTTCCGCAAACCATCTGACTGCCTCTTTTGAGGCGGCGGCTCCCTCTTTCAGGCCTACGCCCTGTCCGGCATATCTCAGGTTACCCGCAGCCCTGCTGTAGCCGCGCCCGCGCAGTTTTGCCTTATGCCAGACCTCCCTGATCCCTTCTTTCCCAAGCTTCCTAAGTTCTTCCGGAAACGGCGCTGCTTTCATCAGCTCCAGCGCGAATGCCCCATCCTTTACCAGGTTGGCAATCAGTTTCGGATTTTTACCAACTGGCTGGTCAGTAATAATCCAAATTTACCTGAGGTATATTTTTTAGTCAACCCCTGTCATCTGTTTATATTATACAGGAAGCTTATATAATAACAAATTCTAAATTCATAAGGTTGCATAATCTTAAGTTATTTTTGATTACACCATAATTTTGACAAAAAAGCAAGCTTTTTGATATAAGTTCTATATCATTAATGATAAAACTAAATAAGATTAGTTTGAGGACGGTGTAATCATGAATAAAATAGATTTTACCAAAGGTTCAGTAACAAAGTCATTCTTAATTTTTTTCTTTCCCATGTTATTTTCCAATATATTACAACAGGTATATTCATTGGCAGACATGGTTATTATCGGGAAGGGATTGGGGGACAATTCCCTTGCCGCCGTCGGTAATTTCACAACATTTTCTTTTTTCTTAACAGGGTTTATTATGGGCATAACAAATGGTTTTTCTGTTAATATATCTCAAGCCTGTGGAGAACAGGATTTAAGTAAGCTGAAAGGAATAATTGCCTCATCTATAAAAATATCTGCTGTATTTGGGGTTCTTTTTTCAGCGGTAGGTTTATTACTTTTAAAACCAATTTTACAGATCATACAAACGGATGATGAACTTTTAAACGATTGTTTAACTTATGGCTACATTATATTCAGCGGTTTGCTCATTACGGTAGCATACAATTTACTATCATCAATTTTAAGAGGGATGGGTGACAGCAGAACTCCCTTATTAGCAATAGGTGTTTCATCTGCATTAAACATAATATTGGATTTATTATTGATTTTTTTATTTAAATTTGGTGTTTCCGGACCAGCATATGCAACAATCGTTTCACAATTAATTTCTGTTGTTATTTGTTATTTTAGATTACATAGAATGAATGAACTAAAAATTAACAAATGTGATTTCATTTTCAACTTTAGATTAGTAATGGAATTGTTGAAAAACGGCTTGCCAATGGCATTTATGAATTCAATTACTTCTGTCGGATGCATATTTGTTCAAAGTTGTATAAATGGTTATGGCGTTGTTTATACATCAGCATATTCTGTCTGTAATAAATATCTAAATTTTTTTATGTTGCCGGGAATAACTATTGGTTTTGCAATATCTTCATTTTCAGGTCAGAATTTTGGTGGTAAGAAGTTTGAAAGAATTCGTAGTGGTACAAGAACTGCAGGCATAATGGCGCTTCTTTCAGCACTATTGCTTGGAATAGTACTATTTTTCTTTTCCGATTTACTGGCAAAATTAATGCTTAGTGGACAGGAAGCTGTTGATTATGCTTCAATCTTTCTAAAATTATTAGCAGTATTTATTGTTCTTTTGAATTTATTGTTTGTTTTTCGCAGTTGCGTTCAAGGATTAGGTAAACCTGCTATACCTATGTGTTCTGGAATAATTGAAATGATTATTCGTATACCTGCCGTTTATTTTGGATTACCTGTATTTGGATTTGCAGCAACCATATATGCAGAAGGTATGGCATGGATTGGAGCATTGATGCTCAATGTT
>VSOC01000026.1:5317-38119 GCA_009774615.1 Lachnospiraceae bacterium | reverse complement strand
GTATAGAAATATAGCGTTTGTTGATTTTGTTGCTATTGGAACGGTTCAGGAATCATTAGAGAAACTTACAGGTCAAAGCTATCACGGATTGTATTTTATGCGGCGAATGCCAGATACAAAAAGAAGAGAACAGCTAAACTGTGATGCTTTATATGGAACAGCAACCGATTTTTCTGCAAATACGAATCTATATCGTTTTTATTATTTGTTGGAAAATTTGCTGACTTCTTATGAGCCGTCTGTTTTTAGTATAGATATTGAAGGAAAACCTATATTTTATAAAGAAACACGGACAAAAGAGCAGTTGAAATTGGTAAAACAGGTTCATTCTTATATAGAAGAATATTGTGAAGAAATGAATGGATTGTGCAGTAACATTTTAAATTGGACAAGCCCTGTTAAGTTATATGATGCTTTGTTAGGGTTATTTGCCAAGGAATATATTAATATTAAAGATTTACAATTGCTGCATTTGACGAATGTAGATGAATTTATGGGAAAAATTGTCTGTGAGAATAATCGATAATAAGGAAAGGAGAGCCTGCCATGGACAGTAGGATTTTAAAATTAAAGAGTGCTAAAAATATTTATGTGTATGGGGCAGGTGTGATTGGACGGAGGGTTTTTTCAATACTTTCAGCGTATGATTTAAATCTAAAAGTTATGGGCTATGTTGTTTCTGATGCCAGAGTTTATCAGAACATACATACTATGCCTCCTATTAAAGGCTTTGATGAAATAGAGCCAGATAAGGAAACAGTTTTTGTTATAGCATTGGAACAAAAGCAATGTTCTTCTGTGATGGAAACTTTGGAAGCTAAGGGATTCACAGAATTTTTTGTATGGGAAAATAAGCTGCTTGAAAGTCTTTGGCGTTCCTGTGAGTATCAGTTTGTGGACAGGAGAAAGGGAAAACAGAAAGTATGTTTTATTCTTGCCGGATATAAGGAGTTCTTGTGGGAAGATATTTTTGCAAGAGTACAGTATTTTCTGCCTTCGGATGTAGAAGTGTGCATATTGTCATCGGGAATAAGAAGTGAAGTATTAGAACGACGTTCCAAAGAAAATGGATGGTCTTATTTAAGCACCTATCGAAACAATATTACATCCATACAAAATATAGCATTGGCTCTATATGATAGAGCAGAGTGGGTATATAAGATGGATGAGGATATTTTTTTGACTAAAGGTTGTTTTGATAAGCTTCTTTCTATCTATAAATGTGTGGAGTCTAATGGAAATTATAATATTGGATATATCGCTCCTTTGATACCAGTGAATGCTTATGGATATGTTACAATATTAGAAAAGTTTGGCTGTCTTGATGATTTTGAAAATCGATTTGAAAAAGCAATACGCGGCGGAAATCCGAATCGAATGATTGAAAGTGATCACCGCGTGGCCGAGTATATGTGGGGATGTAATAGCCCTATTTTAAAATTGGATGAATTGAATAAATGGTTTGAAAAGGAAAAATATAGCATTTGTGGTGTACGTTTCAGTATAGGTTTTATTTTATTTAAGAGGAAACTTTGGGAAGCTATGGGTGGATTTATGGTTTCTGGTAATTTGGATTTAGGACTTGATGAGGTTGAAATGTGCCAATGGTGTGTGACGGAATCTATGGCGATGGTTATTGCAGAAAATACGGTAGTTGGTCATTTCTCATTTGGAAGGCAAATGGAGAGGATGAAAAAGCTGCATGCTATTCATCATGAATTGTTCGAATTGGAACCTGAATTACTAAATGATTTTAAGGAGTAACGATGGAATTGGTAATATTTGGTGCACAAGGTATTGCACTAGCTACATATCAGGCATTGCGCAATTTATATCCTGAACGGAAAGTGATCTGTTTCCTGGTATCTCAGATGGAAAATAATCCTTTTGCTTTGGAAGGAGTTCCTGTGGTACAATTGGATAAATTTTCTCAATGTTTATCGCAAAATGAAAAAGATAAGATACAGATTTTAATTGCAACACCAGAAAATGTGATGGGAGATATTGAAATAGCATTAGAAGATTATGGGTTTTATTGTTATGTCAGATTAACATCATTACGTTGGGCGCAGTTTATGAGTTATCATTATATATGTGCTAAAAAATTTATGCCCATAGTGGCTTTGCCTGTAGGATGTCATCGACAGAGGATAAATATATTTATGGCTAAGTTTTTTAAAGACAGGCCATTGGCAGAAAATTATACGATTCCAAATTGGGTTATGCCGGTTCAGGCGGGAGCAATTCTTTGTAAAGAAAGAGTGGCTAATCTTTTAGATTGCGATGGTGAAAATATTTCTAAGAAGAATGGGAATTATTCGGAACTTACTGTACTTTATTGGATGTGGAAAAATGGTTTGTCTAATGGTGAACTAGACAGTAAAGAAGGATATTATGGCCTGTGCCACTACCGCAGAGTTTTGGAATTGTCAAAGGATGACATATTGCGGTTAGAAGATAATGATGTGGATGTCGTGCTTCCTTTTCCTATGCCCTATGAACCGGATATTGAAGAACATCATAAGCGTTATTTGTCTGACGGGGATTGGAATGCCCTACTTGCTGCGTTAGAGGAATTACAGCCGGAATATGCATCTGTATTTCCAACAATATTAAAGCAGCAGTATTTTTATAACTATAATATTATTTTGGCCAGAAAAGATGTTCTTGCAGAATATTGTCAATGGTTGTTTCCTATTTTAGAACGGGTTGAGCAGCTTAGTAAGCCAAAAGGTTGGGAGCGCCAGGATCGCTATATAGGTTATATGGGAGAAACGTTGGAAACTTTATATTTTATGACGAATAAGGATAAATTGAATATTGTGCATACTGGATGCAGATTTTTACTATAGGGTAATAAGAGATTTGTAAATTTCTCCTTGAAAATCCAAGTGATATGTTTTACAATGAACTCAGAAGGGAACAAAGCTGCATATACAGACGAAGAACTATTCTCTTGATAATAGAGGATAGTTTTTGTTTTTGATGGACTATTTGTATCAAAATATCGATGATTAATCGTAAAAAATAAAAAATGACAGATAATTATAAATATCTAGAATCTTCTATTGTACAATAGAAAAATGAATATTGATTGAAAGGTGGGGAAGATGTATTTAAAAAATTCGGGATGCCTGTAAAAATCTGGGAGCAGATGAACCTGAGTAAATTGTTCATGGAGAAGATATCATGGTGAAATTTTCTGCGCTTCAAAGTGTTAAAGTAACAGACGCAAAAGCCCTAAATGTCACAAAGGATGATGTAATAGAAATGAAAATATTAGTTTTGCTTAAAGAAAATGCATCGATTACTACTACCGAAATGTCTAAGCAATTATCTGTTAATAGACGAACAATTCAAAGAGGCTTGGAGGTATTAAAGAATAAAGGTGTTATAGAGCGCAAAGGTGGTAAACGATATGGTTATTGGGAAGTTTACGAATAGTTTTTGTATTCCCATCGTCCTCTTTAAGCTTTGGAAAATACAGGAAGAAGAAAAGCTTTGGAATATGTTATGGAAGAGGTGGAAGTATTTTGCGCAAATTTGCAATTAAAAATGAAGTATATCAAGATAAAACCGTAGCGTGGCTTTATTATGATGAGGAAAAAAAGGAATATAGAATTCAAATTCCAGAAGATACTCGATGTGAAGAAGCACCTTTGATTATCGCAGAATTTATTCATAGAAATCAGCGGACAATTTCACCGGACTGGAGCCTGCGCTGGGTAAAAGAGCGGGTGATTCCTCCGGAGAGGCAGAATATAGGCAGTATTTTGAAAGAAAACCATATGGAGTTTTATGATGAATTTCCATTGCTTATCAGTAATCAGGGAAGAAGCTGCCAGGATGAATGTTATTTAGTGGAGGTATAGGATTATTGAATGGATGAACTTGTACCAATCTCCGGAGAATTCGTATAAATGAGGAAAATGAATGAAGGGTAAATACAAAATTGTTGTTTCTGCAAAGCGTTTGCGTTATGATTTTGAAATAAGACGCAATCTCACAATCCTCATAATCATTCGTGGCGACAGCGCTACAGGAAAAACGACACTGATTGACATGAGCCAGGAATATGTGAATAATCCTTCAGGTACTCCAGTGGAAGTCATGAAAGTCATCGGTTCAGAACGCCAGGTGCTCCTGTTATGTGACCGTTGGTATCCCAAAGCAGAAGTAGCCGCTCTTGTGGAACACCAGGTACGAAATTGGTCAGCAAATCCAGTCAGATATAATTTTATGCAGTTTCGGGAGATTTCTTGAAACTATTAAAAATTGTTCTGCTTTGATAAAGGTCGTAGAAGACTACATTTTATCAGGTTTTAGGAAATTTCAAAAGTTGTAAACTGGTGGATAATGAAATAAAAATTATATAAATTGAATGGTATTGCTTGATCCATGACTTATTTTTGTTATAATAAAGGAAAAAGCAAGGGAGTTGATTGGTGTGAAAACGATTAGCATTCGATTGGAAGATACGATATATGAAGAATTGAATGAGATGCTGAATGAGATGGGACAGACTAAGCAGACCTTTTATGAGTCTTTTACCAGGACAGCATTACGGGAGAGAAGTATACCTTTTATCATTTCTGCACCGGCGAAAGCAAGATATAGGAGAGATAGTGATAAATTAGCGGCATTTGCAAGATTGGAAGAATCCAGAAAATCGTTTTCCGAATCCATAGATTATGATGAGGAAAGGGAGGAGGCTATGGATGCAAAGTATGGCAGTGTTGATTGATACAAATATTTTGCTTAATTATATCACGAACAGAGAAGATAAATATCGAAATGAATCGATTAGAATTGTTGAGTTATGCGCTTTAGGAAAGCTTAATGGATAAATAGCATTTCATACACTTTCTACTTTATGGTATGTGCTGCGGAAAAAGAGCAGCAAAGAGAGAAGAAATAATTTGAGAGATATTTGTACGATTTTTTCGGTTGCATGTGCATCCCAAGCAGATATAATTGATGCAATAGAAAAAGATTCTTTTGAAGACTTTGAAGATTGTTTGCAGGATAAATGTGCGAAGGAAGCAGGTGCAGATTATATAATTACTGTAAATGAGAAAGATTTTGTAAATTCGGAGATTGAAGCAATTAATCCTTGTGAATTTCTGAAAAAGATAAAGTAAACGGAACCAAAATAATTAATTAAAGGAGCTAAATATCATGAAAAATTTCGATCACGCCATCCCCACCCGAATAATTTTTGGAAAGGATACGGAAGCACAGGTTGGTTCGCTGGTTAAGGAGTACGGTTTTTGCAAGGTTCTCCTCCATTATGGCGGCGGAAGTGTGATAAAATCAGGGCTGCTTGACCGGGTAAAGGATTCTCTTTCTCAAGCCGGTGTTTCCTTTATCGAGCTGGGCGGGGCACAGGCAAATCCGGTGCTTAGCCTGGTACGCAAAGGGATTGCCCTGTGTCTGGAGGAAAAGGTTGATCTCATCCTTGCCGTGGGTGGCGGCAGTGCCATTGACTCGGCGAAGGCCATAGGGGACGGCGCAGGCAATCCCGATGTGGATGTATGGAAGTTTTTTATCCGGGAAGCCGATCCCAAGGCGCACATCCCGGTAGCAGTCATCCTCACCCTTGCGGCTTCCGGCAGTGAGATGAGCCAGTCGGCAGTTCTTACCAATGAGGACGGCGGATTCAAGCGCGGCTATAACAGCTGGACGCACCAGCCTCTGTTTTCCATCTGCAACCCGGAACTGACCTACACCGTCAGCAAGTTCCAGACGGGCTGCGGCACGGTGGATATTATGATGCACACGCTGGAGCGTTACTTTGGCTGGAGCACGGACAGTTTAATTACGGACAGGCTGGCTGAGGGGCTGTTAAAGGCAGTGATTGAAGCCGGCCGCATTGCAGACAGGAATCCGCAGGATTATGAGGCCAGGGCGGCGCTGATGTGGGCGGGCAGTCTTTCGCACAATGGTCTGACCGGGCTTGGACGTGACTTTTTTATGCAGGTGCACCAGCTTGAGCATGAACTTTCCGGGATGTATCCGGAGATTGCCCACGGTGCAGGGCTTTCGGCGCTGTTTTGTTCATGGGCAAGGTATGTCTGCCCGGCCCGACCCGAACGTTTTGCCCAGTATGCGGCACAGGTATGGCAGATAGCTATGGATGAAAATGATCCGATGAAAACGGCTCTGGCAGGAATTGACGCCACAGAGGAGTATTTTAAGAGCCTGGGGATGCCGGTTTCCTTAAAGGAACTGCACGTCGATCCTGCCCGTTTTGAGGAAATGGCAGAGAAGTGCACAAATTTTGGCAAACGAACCCTGCCGGGAATCCGTGAATTAAAGAAGAACGATATGGTGGAAATTTACCGGATGGCTTATGAATAATAACCGTCTGCATCAGAAAGTTTATCTTTATTATTTTTCGTTATAAGTATGATAACTAAATATAACCGTAAAGCAGCACCTCCCCTTTTCATCCTCTCCCACATCAATCCTGCCACCGTGGAGTTTGGTCAGTTCTCTGGCAATGCTTAAGCCCAGGCCGAAATGCTGTTTATCGCTCCTTGCAGAATCGGCCTGGTAAAAGCGGTCGAAGATGTAGGGGCGATCCTTGGGGGCAATGCCGCAGCCTTCGTCGATAACCTTAAGCTTTATTCTATGCCTTTTATCGTCGGTTTCGGCGCGCAGAATAATGGATTTCCCGGCGGGGGTGAACTGGCAGGCATTGTCTAAAAGGATCTGGAGGATCTGTCTTATCCTCTGGGCGTCGCCTTCTATCGGCGGAAGGGAGGTGTCGGGAAGTTCAAGTTTCAGAAAAATCCCTTTTTCCCGGCAGACCGGCTGGAAGGTTTCCAGCAAATCAATCAAAAGCGTATCCATATCAACGAGTTCTAACTGAAGTTTCCAGTTTTTTGCATCGGCAGAGGCCAAAAGCAGCATATCGTCAATCAGGCGTGACATACGGACACACTCACGGTCAAGAAGAGGCAGGAGGGTGTCCTTTTTTTCGTCGGAAGGCGAGGTGAGGGCGGCCGCAAGTCCGGAGCGCAGGACAGCTAAGGGTGAGCGCAGTTCATGGGAGGCGGCAGCGATAAACTGCGCTTGTTTTTTCTGGCTTTCTTCAACAGGAATTAAGGACCATCCCACAAATTTCCGGCTGACCAGCCATAAGCCGGTCAGTCCCAGGAAGAATAAAAGTCCAAGGTAAAGCATTGTCCCCCGTAACGAACGGGAAACGGAAGGAATCCAGGCGATGGCACACAGGCTTTTTATCCCGTGCTTTGTGGAAACGGAAAGAACCATGGCATAGTAGTTTTCTCCGTGAGCTCCTGAGAAGGCCAGCAGGGAAGAGGTGCCGACCGTGGAAGAAACCGGGGAGCGATCCATAAAAACCCCTTCGTTTTCCGCCAGTTCCCGCGCCTGCGCAATCAGCCATTCGCGGCTGTCCGGCGGCGTCCAGGCACCCGGATAGAGAAATGCATGTCCGTTTTCCCGGATATGGATGACCAGGTGATAGTCGGCCTCGGTCTGTGCCAGAAAACCATGGGAAAAGGCATTGGCGGATAAAAAGCGGGAACTTAAAGAATTCCAGATAAGATGGAACTGTTCAAGCTGTGCATTCTGTGTTTTATGGATGGAGGAGAGAAAGAACAAGAGAATGACAATCAGCAAAATCCCCCCGGTAGTCGCGGTATAAAGTACAGTCAGACGTTGTTTTAATCCGTTCATGTGTTTTTTCCTTCCAGCCGATAGCCTACGCCGTGGACAGTAACCAGTTTTACCGGGGCATTTAATGTTTTCAGGCGCCGCCGCAGAAAGTAAATGTAGTTGTCCAGGTTTCCTTCCTCCACTTCAAAGGAAGTTCCCCACACATAGGAAAGAATCCTTGCACGGGGCAGGGTTATCCCGGGATTTTTCATCAGATAGCCCAGCAGGGCAGATTCTTTTTTGGAAAGTGTTAGAGAAACATCCCCGCAGATCAGCCGATGTGTATCCGGTTCAAGGCAGAGTCCAAACGCCGAAAGTTCAGGAGAAATCTGCAGGTTCTGCGGCCTTCGGGTAACGGCACGGATGCGGGCCATCAGTTCTTCTACCGCAAATGGCTTGACCAGGTAATCATCTGCTCCGGCGTCCAGTCCGCGGATGCGTTCGTTTATCCCGTCCAGCGCCGTTGCAAGAATTACAGGTGTATTTATTCCTTGGCGGCGCAGCGCTTCCAGCACCGTAAGTCCGTCGATTTCCGGCAGCATACGGTCGAGCACAATCGTGTCATAAACCTGTTGTTTTGCATAAAAAAGCCCGTCGCTTCCGGTATGACAAATATCCGTTTCATAACCTCCCTGTATCAGGGAAATGTTCAGCAGGCAGCAGAGTTCCTTATCGTCTTCTATAATTAATATCCTCATAGCTTCTCCTTATCTTATTTTCAGGCGCAGAAAATTCCCGATGCAGAAAATTCCGGTGCAGAAAAATTCCAGATGCAGAAAATTCCCGGTGCAGAAAATTCCGGGCATAGAAAAACCGGAATCAGTAAATAAAGTATAGCACAGATTTCTCTAAAAAATCTTGAAAAAAATGGTTTCGCTTTTCAGGTTTTTTAGAGATTCTGCATGTAAAATAGAAGTTACAGAGATTAAGCATTGATTTTCTATCGGAAAGAAAAATCGAATGTAAAAAACAAAAGACAAATGCAAGGACAAGTGAAAACGAAAAGGAGAGGAAAATCTGTGATGAGAACAGAAAGAAATCGACAAGCGCATGTACAGACCCATGGGAAAAAGTGCGTGAAAAAGCTGAAAAATATGGCGGCCTGTATCCTGGCTGCGGCACTGACGGCAGGGCTTATCTGCGGATGCCAGAAGGAAACCGGACAAAGTGTCGGTACCAGCAGTATGGCTGGAGAACAGGCAGGGGAGAATGGTTCTTCTAAAAAAAATCCTTCCAAAGAAAAAAATGCTGCAAATCCGGACGGCAGCGGCGAAGGAGAAAACCCTACAGAAGCTATGGGACGCTACCGGGAAATCGAGATGGAACTTCCAGAGGAGGTACAGGAACAGAGCCTGATCGGGTTTTTTCGGGGGGAGGAAGATGTGCTTGAACTGTATACCGTTGAACGTGATGCTTCTGGCTATGTTGCTGATGCCTTCCGCTATCTTTATCGGGACAGCAAATGGGAAAAGGATGAAGCCTGGGCAGGAAAGGATTTGCTGAAAGAACACGGTCTGGATATGGAACTTGTGGCTTACGGCGCTGACGGCAGATATTATCTGGGAGGAACGGATGCGGACTATCGCTTTCATCTGCTGAAAGTGCAGGCTGATAATCAGGGTAACAACGGGGCAGAGGAGATTCTTTCGGAACTGTTTTTGCCCGAGGAGGGCAGGGATTACGGGCTGATTCCGCCGAAAATCGAAGTCTTGGAAAATGGAAATCTTCTGGTTTACGATTATTATGAAGTTTATCTCTGTACGCCTTTGGGGGAGCGTCTTCTGACAATGAGCAAGGACTTTTCCGGAACGACCAGTGATGCCCGGGGATTTGGCGATAAAGATTCATTTACCACCGTGCAGGGGGAACGTCTGGTACGTTATGATTTAAGCAGCGGGCAGATGACGGACATTGCCGGGCTTGAGGAAGTTGAATCTTCAAAAGAAGGGTTAAAACTGTTTGGCGACGGAAACGGGGGCGTCTATGCCGCGGGAGAAACCGGGCTTGCCCATCTGCATAAGGGTGGGACACTCTGGGAGATTTTAATTGACGGAAGTTTAAACCATATGGGGATGCGCAGTTTAAATCTCAGCGGTTTTTTTGCAGGAAATGATCAGAATTACGAAAACGCACAGGATTATTATGGGGTATTTACCTCGACGGGCGGGAAGGGAATCTCGGTTTTCCACTATGTGTATGATCCGGATATGCTGGCGGTTCCGCCTTCTGTGCTGACGGTTTACAGTCTTAACGATATTTCCACCGTACGACAGGCGGCTTCCCAGTTTCAGAGCGAGCATCCGGAAGTGAAAGTGGAACTCAGGACGGCTGTGGAAGATGGAGAGGCGGCAGGCGAAGAAGTGATTCAGAGTTTAAATACAGAACTGCTGAGCAAAAAAGGCGCGGATGTGTTGATTTTGGACGGGCTTCCCGCAGAGTCTTATGTGGAAAAAGGGATATTGATGGATATCAGCGATCTGGTAGGAGAAATGAAAGAAGAGGGGATTATTTCGGGGAATTTTACGGATGGATTTACGATGGAGGATGGAGCCATTTACCGGATTCCGTCAAGGGTTTATATTCCTCTGCTTTTAGGGGAAGCCGAAGCTGTGGATGCCTATGACGGCTTACAGGCGATGGCTGACTATGCGGGAGAAAAGCCCCTGCTTGCTGCTGAAAACTATGAAAATTTACTGCGGGAAATTGCCTGTGTGCAGTACCCGGAATTATTTCTGGAAGGGAAAATCCGTACCCCGGAGGGACTGCATGCGTATCTGGAAACGGTGAAAGCCCTGGGAGAGGCCAATGGATCGAAAACGATATTTACCTCCGAAAGTGAGATGGAGGAAAAATGGGTGAGCAACAATGTTGCCGCTAACGGAATTACAGGAGGGGCTGTGAATTTTGATGCAGGCCGGTGTGCCAGCGGGCTGGAATGTCTGGACGGATTGGGGGATCTGTGCATCCCGGCGCAGATAAAAAAGCAGCGCCCGGGGATAGAAATGAAACCGGTGAAAAATCTCTATCTGCCGTCCGGCATGGCAGGAATTAACCGTTCAACGCAGAATGCCGAACTGGCACGGGAATTCATCCGTTGTCTGCTCTCCTATGAAGTGCAGAAAGAAGAGCTGTACGACGGTTTTCCGGTGAATAAGAAAGCTCTTGAAGCATTGACCGAAAAAGAAACGAACGGCTATGTGATAAGCGTCGGTTATCGGGGATGGGAAGGTTCGGACGGAAAAGATTATGAACTGCACGCCGAATGGCCCCCAAAAGCTGTCCGCAAGGAACTTGTCGAGCAGATGCAAAAGCTTACCGTTCCTGTTCTGGTGGATGAAAATGTGATGAAGATGATTGTGGAAGGTTCAAAGGATTATCTGGAAGACAAAGAAAGTGCCGGCCAGGCGGCGGAGAAGATTTTCAGAAAGCTGTCGGTTTACCTTGCCGAGTAAGCGAAACCGTGCAGAAAATGCTTCTTTGGTTCTGCCGGATAAGCGGATAAAGAGGCGCAGGATCATTCCCTGGCTTTTCCTTGCGCCAAGTCTAATCGGTGTTGTTTGGTTTTCGGTAGTTTCTTTTCTGGATGTTGTAAAACGTTCGTTTCAGGATGCCATGGGAGGGTCGTTTGTGGGACTTGATAATTACCGGACTGTGCTGGATAATCCGCCGTTTCGGCTGGCAGCAGGGAACACGGCGCATTTCCTTGCCGTGTGCATCCCTCTGCTGATGAGCCTGTCTTTTTTTGCGGCGCTCCTTTTATCCGCGGGGGCAGTAAGGGCGGTGAGAGCAGAGAACAGAAGGGCAGAAAAGACAGGAGATGCGAAAAGCAGCAGAATTTATACATTATTCCGTACAACCCTTGTCCTTCCTATGACGGTTCCGGCGGCAAGTATGGTTCTTGTGTGGAGGATCTTTTTATGCCCGGAGGGCGTGGTCAACCAGCTTCTGACCAGGGTGAGCGGGCAGAACTGGGACGTGGACTGGGCATTTTCTTCCCGGGCCTTTCCGGTTCTTATCGTTACCTATCTCTGGAAACACATGGGTTATGCCATGGTTTTATGGCTTGCCGGTCTTGGGGCAATCCCGCAGGAACTTTATGAGGCGGCGAAGATGGATGGGGCTGGAGCAGCGGCAAGTTTGTTTTTTATTACCCTGCCCGGTCTGTGGGGAAGTTTTGGACTGGTGGGAACCGTTGTTTTGGTGAACGCTTTTCGGGTTTACCGGGAAGCCTATCTTCTGGCAGGCTCTTACCCGGATTCCTCGATTTATCTGCTTCCTCATCTTTTTGCACACTGGTTTTTGCAGTTAGATATTCAGAAAATAACAGCCGCCGCCGTCCTATTAGTAGTAAGCTTTGCAACTCCGGTTTTGCTGGTACAGGGGTTAAAGTTTGTTTTTCGTCACTGTGAACGTGTGAACAGTAACTATTTTCCTTAAATGGCAGAGAAACCGCGGAAATGGAGAGGAGGCGTCATGAAAAAGAAAGCACACAGCATTACGATAATTTTATGGATGATTTGTCTTTTTGTCTGGATTCCTTTTCTTCTTATGGCGGGTGCCGCACTGATGCCGGAGGATGAACTTTATTGGCGTTATCTGTCGGTTTTGGGGCTTGGAAAGGAGCGGGTGCGGGCAGCGCTTCTTCCCTCTTACCCTTCCGGCAATACGCTTGCTGAACTTTTATTTCGTTCTCCCGGATTTTTTGTGATGTTTTGGAACTCCTGCATCCAGGTTTTTCCGATGCTTCTGGGACAGCTCATCATTGGCGCACCGGCGGCCTGGGCATTTGCCCGTTTTGATTTTGCGGGAAAACGCTGGCTGTTTGGGCTGTATATTCTTCTGATGGTTCTTCCCTTTCAGATAACGCAGGTGTCTAATTATCTGGTGCTTGACCGGATGGGGCTGTTAAATTCGCATCTGGCACTGATTGTACCGGGAATATGGGCAACCTTTCCTGTGTTTATTATGGAAAAATCCTTTGAACAGGTGCCGGAGGTTCTGATCGAAGCTGCCCGCTTAGACGGCGCAGGAGATGTTTACACGTTCTTGCATATTGGACTGCCGCTGGGCTATCCCGGAATCGTCACGGCGCTGATGTTAAGTTTTATTGATGGATGGAACAGCCTGGAACAGCCCATTACTTATTTAAAAGATAAACGTCTGTGGCCTGTTTCCTTATATCTTATGGATATTGCTGAGGATAAGGCGTCCGTAGCATTTGCCGCCGCATTGGTCTGCTGCATCCTTCCGGTATTGGTGTATGTCAATGTCTGGGAGGAATTAGAGCAGGGAGCGGCAATGGCAGGGATAAAGCAGTAGGATAGGTAAATTAAGGAAAGGATTTTTGGTAAGCCAGCAGGAAGTTTTCGATAAGTCAGCAGGAAAAGGAGGAGGAAAAAGGGATGATAAAAAGCAGGGTGCCGGTGAAACGATGGCTTTTATCCGGCTTTTTTTTGTTTATGCTGGCGTGCACGGGGATTTCACGGATCTATGACAGCATGGCTGTTCCTAAGGTGAAGACGAGTGAAACCAGACGAAAGGCGGTGGAAACCTTTATTGAGGGAAGCGGAATCGTAAAGGTGAAGGAAAAGCAGATTTATCCGGTTTTTGCGGGGCTTCGCATCAGGCAGGTGGCTGTGGTGCCGGGGAGAGAAGTGCAGGAAGGAGATATATTGTTTTGCTATGATGAGGAGTCGATGGCAGAGATGGAGGAAGGTCTGCGGGAAGAGATAGCAGCGATTGACTTAACGATAAGCAAGGAACAGATCGCGCAGGAAACGTATTCGGGAATAACCCAGACAGAACTTGCCCGGAGGGAGTTTGAACTTGCCCAGGAGGAACTTGAAGAGGAAAGGGCAGCAGTAGAGGAAGAACAAAAAAAGCATGTAGAGGAATTAAATCGTCTTTCTCAGGATTATGAAGAGGGACTTTCCCGTTTAAATGATGATTTATGGCAGCAGCAGGATCGGGAATGGGAGAAAACCAAGCAGGAACTGGAAAATGCCAGGAGTTCACGGGACAGGGAACTGCGGGCCGCCAGAAGAACGGTGGAGGAACGAACCGAAGAACTGGATAGGGCAGAAGGCGGGGATGAGGAAGATTACCGGAAGCTGGAGCGGGAACTGCTGGGGGCAAAGGAGGATCTTGAAGCCCTGCAGGCGGCGTGGAAGATACAGATAGAGGCGATAGAGGCACAGATGGAACTGCTGGAAGATCAGGAGGAGCGGCTTCATGCAGGGAGAACCCAGGAACAGGAGGAAAAGAGGGAAAGCTATGAGGAGGCCGTGCGCCGGGAAGACGAGAGGATGGAAGAGCGGCAGAAGGAAACAAAGGGATTTGAGCGTGCGCTGGAAAAGGCGGAGTGGGAACTATCTGTGGCGCAGGAACAGGACAGGGCAGCATTGCTGACTGCGGAGCAGCAAAAACGATTGTCGGCGCTGACCATCCGCGGGATGGAACTGGAAAAAAAGAAAAAATACAGGCAGTTAAATCGTCTGCTGGAATTAAAACAAACCCAGGGAACCGTTTTTGCCCGGGAGGATGGGATTGCAGCCGAGGTGGAACTGACTGCGGGAAAAACGGCTTCCGGTGAAGAAATTTTCTCCCTCGCCGTAGGAGAAAACCAGTTTGAGGCAGGATTTGACAAAGAGGAACAAAAGCTTGCAAAAGGAGATAGGATAGAGATTTCTATTCCGGGAACATCCAGGAAAAAGGAAGCCGTGGTTGAGCGGATGAACCTGATGGGGGATGAGGGAGTATTTCAGGCGGATTTAGGGGATTTGGAACTGGTACCCGGAAGTGTGGCTTCCTATAGCTGCATAAAACAGACAGACATCTTTTCCATGGTTATTCCCTTAGAGGGGCTGCGCAAAGATAACAAAGGCTATTACTGTCTGGTGGCGAGGGTCCGCCCGGCAATTTTGGGCGAGGAATTCCGTGCAGAGCGGGTTAATGTAGAACTTTTATACCAGGGAAGCCAGGAAGCAGCGATTGAAGGAAGTATTTTTTCCGGGGACAGGGTGATTATCGGAGAGAATAAAACCATCGGTGAAGGCGTGCGGGTTCGCCCGGTGGATCGGTTTTAGGAGGAAGATAAGAAGATGGTAAAAAAGATGGTGAATAAGAGGTTTTTGATTGTCTGGTTAGTGATTGCGGCTGCAGTTTTCGTGACGGGAACTGCAGCTTTTTGGCATTGGATAAAACAGCCCTGCGTTTTTCGGGAAGACGTAAGGGGAAAGGGAATTCATGTGGAGGATATAAAGCGCTTAGAAGAGAAGGAAAAGGATGGGGCAATGGGGATTTTGCGGATAGCGGGGTGGAGAACGGAAAAAGAACAGAGTGTTTTTTCCGCAAGCACAGGGCGGAAGGAAAAGGCAGAGGTGATTGGCGTGTATGGGTCGATGGAACTTATGGAGGAGAGAAAAGGGCAGATTGGGCGGCTGGGGCTGGATGTGGAAGGTAAATATTGTGTGCTTAGCGAGAAACTGGCCAGGGATTTGTTTGGAAGTACGGATATTTTAGGGGAATGGGTCTGCATGGGGAAGAGAAAATTTGGGGTCGTCGGGGTGGCAAAGAAGGAAGAAACGATCTTATGGATACCGATCGAGGAAGGAGAGGTGGAAATGCTTGCCGTGGAGATGGATTCAAGGCTGAGAAACGGCGCGGCGAGGGTTAGGGAGATTGCCGCGAATACGGGACAGCCATAAGCAGGGGAAATTTGGTGATGTTCATGGAGTTTTGCCCGTTGCTGTGGACATGTGAAAAGTAAAAAACGCAGGATCAGCAACCATTTTTTTAAGAAATATATGCTGGAAATCGGGGAGTGATAATGTTATAATGAGGTTGATGTTTTTAGATTTGTATAAAAAAGAGGAGAAATGTTTTATGGAAGGGCAGAATAGTCAGATTCTTTTTGCGTATTTAAAAAATATTTTAAATGACTCGGACAAGAATGAGATGGATATTGAAGCACTGGCAAGGCTTTCTAAAAATATCAGTGAAGAAGAGCCGATGCTGCACGAGGTTGCCCAGGAGATGGTTTCTTTTTTGCAGCAGCTGAAGAAGAGAGAAGATGATTTGCGGCAGAAGGCGGAAGAAGTGGGCAAATACATGGAGGTTATCCAGTCGTACAATGATCTTCTTACCGAATTAACCAGGATGCGGGATGAGTGGATTATGGTGGTGAAGGCGGATGATAAATCGATTCTCTACTGCAATAAGCGGTCAGGGAAGTTTCACACGGAGGAAGGCTCCTGCGACTTTTGTCAGCACCGTCTGGAGTTCCAGCATCATCTTCTGGACTGGGAACCGAGTGAGTGCGAGCGGGTATGGGAGGCTGAGGACGGGTGCGGCCAGTGCTTTTTAATCCTTTCGTTTTCCATTCCCTGGAAGGATGGTCTGGTCTATGCCCATGTCGTAGCGAATGTTACCGAGGAAAAACAGAGAACCCGGCAGCTTACCGATAAGGCTTACAGCGATCCGGGAACAGGGATTTTTAACCGCCGCTATGCAGAGGAACAGTTAGAACACATGTTAAAAAAGAGAAAGCCTCATACATTCTGCTACCTGGATTTGGACGGGCTTAAATATGTCAATGACAAATTCGGTCACATGGAGGGCGATGCCTATATCAGCAACTTTGTTTCCGTTGTCAAGACCAGAATACGCAATACCGATATCTTTGCCCGGATTGGCGGGGATGAGTTTGTGATTATCTTTATGGACTGCCCCAAGCACGCTGCGGAGGAAAAATTAGGCACGGCTCTGGAAATGTTTATCCGGGAAAATCAAAAGGAGTATCCGGTAAGCTTCAGCTACGGTGTCCTCGCCGTTACCGGAAAAGAGCAGGATCTGACCAGGGAAAAGCTTCTGAAACAGGCCGACGAAGCCATGTATCTTTGCAAACAGGAGAATAAGCGCAAGTACCATCAGCATAAGGACTGGAAAGACAGCCGTCTGGAGAATGCGGAATGAATAAGGATTTAACCGAGGGAAAAGTAACGGCTTCCATGCTGGCCTTTGCAGGGCCGATGATTTTGGGAAACCTATTGCAGCAATGCTATAATATTGCCGATACGTTGATTGTAGGAAGGTTTTTGGGTGCGGATGCTTTGGCGGCGGTGGGATCGGCCTATACGCTGATGACGTTCTTAACTTCGATTCTAATCGGCCTGTGTATGGGGAGCGGATCGGTGTATTCGTTTTATTTCGGAAAAAAAGATGAGGTGCAGATGCGAAACAGCATAGCTGCGGCTTTTGTACTTATCGGTGCGGTGAGCGTCAGCGTAAATGTGCTGGTATTTGCTGCTCTGCCCGGAATATTAAAGCTGCTCCAGACGCCGGATTCTCTGTGGCTGATGATGGAAGAGTACGTGTTTGTGATTTTTTTCGGCATCTTTTTTGTGTTCTTATATAATTATTTTGCCTTTCTTCTCAGGGCTGTGGGGAATTCGGTTATTCCTCTGTGTTTTCTGGGAAGTGCGGCGCTGCTGAATGTGGGCTTGGATTTGCTTTTTGTAATTCGGTTCGGCTGGGGAATCCGGGGGGCTGCTGCGGCCACCGTTATTGCCCAGATGTTTTCCGGCCTGGGTATCGGGGCTTATACCTGGATTAGGGAGGCATGGCTGCGGCCAAGAAAAGAAGAACTTTCTTTTACCAGAAAAAGCGTGGGAGAAATCCTGCGTTTTTCTGCGGCAGCCTGTATCCAGCAGTCGGTGATGAACTTTGGAATACTTATGATTCAGGGCCTGGTCAACCGCTTTGGAACTGCCGTTATGGCAGCATTTGCCGCAGGGGTGAAGATTGATTCCTTTGCCTACATGCCTGCTCAGGAGTTTGGAAATGCATTTTCTATCTTTACATCGCAGAACCACGGGGCAGGAAAAACAGAGCGTGTAAAGGAAGGAATTTCCAGCGCAATAAAGGTTTCCATGCTTTTTTGCGCGGCGGTTTCCGTGGCAGTATTCTGCTTTGCCCCGCTTCTTTTGCAGATATTTATTAAGGAAACGGAACTGGAAATTCTTGGAATCGGAGCAGGATATCTTCGGGTAGAAGGTGCATTTTACTGCGGGATCGGCGTGCTGTTTTTGCTCTACGGATACTTTCGCGGAATTGGAAAACCAGAGATGTCGGTCGTGCTTACGGTGATTTCCCTGGGAACGAGGGTGGTCTTAGCTTATATAACAGCGCCTTTACCGGGCGTGGGAGTTTGGGGGATCTGGTGGGCCATTCCCATTGGGTGGATATTGGCCGATCTGGTGGGCGCTTATGCGGTCTGGAAAGACGGAAGCGGAAAGGGCGTGAGGCTTCACGCAAAAAAACGCCGTGAACCGCAGAGATAAAAAACATGTTGCTGTTCAATCATTCCTTAAATTTATCTAAAATGGATTCCCAAAAAGAAAAAAACTTGTTAGAATAGAAACAGGTTACAGGAAAGGGGAATGGAAAATGTTTGCTATCGGCACAGCAGAAGTAAAGGTTTCCGGAACGAAATTAAGGGTTCCTAAGGAGTATAATTTAACAAAAAAAGACCGAAAAATCTATGGCCTGTGGTTGGGGGAAAGAACCCTGTATTTATCCGATGAAAAGGAGCCGCTCCGGGCAAAAGCTTCCGGAAAACAGTCTATGATTTTTGATGTAAAGGTACACACTGAGTCCGTAATCGAAGTTCCCAAACATCTGGACGGGAAATGGGCAGTGATCAGCGGAAGGATTTCTGCCATTAAGATTCAGTTTGAGGACAGGGAGTGGGAAAGCTGAGATGGCTGTGTATTTTCGGAAATTTGCAGATTCTTTGGGGGATGGCGGTGGTGGAAATCTGGAGAAGGGTGAATATTCTGCCGCAAACAGCCGCGAAGGAAACCTGATAAAAGGCGGACTTTCTGCCGGAAGCAGCCGTGAGGGAAACCTGATAAAAGGTGGACTTTCTGCCGCAAACAGCCGTGAGGAAGAAACCGGAAAAACAGAGAAAACAGAAAAACGGATACAGGGAAGCGAGAAACATAAGAGGGAACACCGCGCCGGTTTAGAACTGCTGAAGGAGAGCTTGTTTCGTGAATTTTCCGGGGAGTTTTCCTGTACAGAAGAGGAATTTTGTCTGGAGAATGAACTGGAAAAGGAGGAACTTGGAAAGCCTTTTTTAAAAAATTATCCGCAGATTCATTTTAATATCAGCCACGGGAAGGATATGGTGGTTTGCGGCGTGGGAACTTCTCCTCTGGGGGTGGATGTAGAAGCCATTCGCCCGGTAAAACGAAGCATGTCCAGGCGAGTGCTGACCCCGGGGGAGCGGATATTTCTGGAAGAAAGTGAAAAAAACAGCGGTGAAAACGGATGGTATCGGGATTTTTTTCGGCTCTGGACATTAAAAGAAAGCTATGTTAAGGCGGTTGGAAAAGGGCTGTCCGTAGACTTTACTACCCTGGAATTCATCCTTCCGGAATGGGAAAAGAAATCAGAAAATTCAGATATTCGGCGGTTGTTTCCAGGAAAAAAAGAGAAACAAAAGCAGGAATATTTTTTAATGGAAGAAGTTCTTTGCTGCCGCCTGGGAGAAGAAAAGCTTAACTTTCCATGGCGGTTTTTCCAGACGATACTTGACAGAGAATATGTGGTTTCCTGTTGTCTGTTAAGATGAATATTGAGCAGAATGTTAGAATTTTGGAGAATTAGATTGGGAAAATTAGATTTGGAGAATTGAATGAAGATTGTACAATGGATAAAAACACACCGTTATTGTTTGGCGGGGCTTTATCTTTTCGTTTTCCTGGCCGGTTTTTTTATGCTGCAAAACTTTGGACCAGAACCAAGGTGGATTGTGTATTCCGTGATTGACGGATGGATTCCCTTTAATGAATGGTTTGTTTTTCTGTATTTTTTATGGTATTTCTGGGTTCCTTATTTTATGTTTTATTTTATGATTCGGGAGAAAAGGGCGTATCTGGAACTTTGTCTGGTAATGTTTGCCGGGGCAACGATTTGTTTGCTTATCTATCTTATCTGGCCTAACGGTCTGATGCTTCGGGAAGAGATTGGCAGTGAAAATATTTGTGCAAAGATTATCCGTTTCCTCAGAAATATCGATCCGCCCAGGAATGTATGCCCTTCGATTCATGTGTCAAGTACGGTGGCTATCCATCTGGCAGTCTGCCATTCGGAGGCGTTTGGAAAAAAGAGGAAGATACGGGCGCTATCCCTGGCAGTTACCGTGGGAATCAGTCTTTCTACGGTGTTTATCAAGCAGCATTCGGTGATTGATGTCTTTTGGGGATGGCTACTGAGTCTTGGGCTGGATATGCTGCTTATCTATAGCGTGAACAGGGCTGGAAGGAAGTTTAAGATTGGTGTGGAAGAGTTTTTTGGGTGAGAGAAGTAAAGGCTGCTGTTCATGTAGGTCTGCGCATTTGCTGCGCTGATTGTAGGTTAAACTGCGCCAGTGAGCAAACTACGATGAATGGGGAAAACTAATGCCGGGTAAAGATTAAATTTTATATATTCCAAAAGCTATTGGATTTTAGGCATTGTCCCATTGGAAAAAGCTGAAACCTCAAAGGAAATAAAAGGGGTTTCAGCTTTCTTCTTTTTATATTTTCAGGCAGAATGGATTATGGATTTTCTGATTCTTCTTTTATGTGAAAAGAATTATTATATATTATGCCAATAACCTTTTCATAATACTCTACAGCCACAGGATTTAATGCCTGAATTTCTGAACCGGATAATTCTATTCCGTCTTGTTCAACCCGGATTTCATTTGTTCCCATGTGAATATAGATTTCCATATGCTCGGCAGGAAACAAGATTAAATCGACATGATTGTCTTCGATATTTAATGCGGTCGGACAATGCAAGGAGCAATTATGCAGCTTTTCTATCAGAAAGTTTGCCTGCTGTTCCTGTTCGAGCAGGTTGGTTTCAGCCGTAGGTTTTTCTGGTAGTTTTTTGCTGACTTCAGGAATAAAAACATCTTTTGTATATAAAATATCTTTTCGCAACAATGCTTCGATTTGTTTATTGACCATTTCTTCCAATATTTTGACGCGCCATGCAGGGAAGCTTTCATCTCCTCGGAACGAAAACCGAAATCCTTTTAATGAAATCAAATCAGCGCGAATGGATGAGGTCAGCACGATTTGGCCAATACGGGTGAAATCATCGCCGATTCTGGGGCTATATTCGGTTAGTTTAGAACCTATAGCTTCAAATTCATCTTTTTCTACATAAGGGAGCAGGGCGAGGTTCAGGTCGAAGATATCTGCCATCCGGATAACCTTTAGGGTGTCATTTTGGATAAATACGCCATGGTTTCCGGCATGGCGGTCCACATTGAAGGTTAGAGAATCCAAGACCAACATTCTTCGGAAGGTATCTTCTGAACCAATATGGCTGTAATACTTTAGCATTTCATTTGGAGAGTGAGCAATTCCCAGCCTGGAATAGGGAATAAAACCGATATTTTCGTCGGTAAATAATCTGCATTTAGAGGCAATTTCTCCGTGAAGACGAACCAGGTCATAAGAAACGGCATTTTTGCAGAGGAGAACAGCAAGTTCAGAAGCCATCACTTCTCCATAAGGTTCTAAGCCTGTATTTCTGCCGCCGGATTGCCCGCGTTTGTACAAAAAAATTTCACTTCCTTCTTTTTTCCAGCATTTACGGAAGCTTCCTTCTGTGGACAGTTCCGGGCTGGAGCTGCTCAGTTCAATTCCATATAAACCTATGCCTTCAAAGGCCAAGCGGGAAATTACTTCATTGAACTGGTTTTGGTAGAGAGAAACCTTTTCCCAGGTAAGAGATTCTTCTTCGGACTTGATCCAAAAGGTATCATTCAGGGAGGCTGCATGGGTTATACGCAAAAAGCCTTCGGTTTTTTCACATCCGCACATGGTCATGATTCGTTTTAGGTGTTCATTGTGTTTACTGGCTTTTCGCTGATTAATCCAGTTTTCTAACGAATAAAAGCCAAAGGGGGCTTTCTCAGTAATTAATTCATGGATCTTGTAATTTTCACTAATAGCTCCCGGTTCAATAGAAAATTTTCCGATTTCCTGATTTTTATTCATCAAAAGATACATTATTTTTACTCCATTTATATTTCCTTTTATAGGGTTATTTTGTACTGGTTGTTTTGCAATCGTTTCTGTGTTGTAATTTTTACTGTTTTTTGGATAGTGAATAATGCTGTCTTTTGTATTTATTATAGCGAAATTTTCCTGTGGGTAAAGCTTTTTCTTGGAGTTTGGGAAATTTTTTATCTGTAATAACAGAACTTAGAAAAATAATTGGTAAAAATTATAAAAATATTTATGTTTGCTCTTTAAGTTTGTCTAGTATAAAGAGAGAATGTTCAAATATGCTGGGAGGCAGTGTTTATGGATGCGATTTATAATAAAATTGAGTCAATAGCAGTCGAAAACAATAGCTTTGTAAAAACTTCACAGAATCAATGGATATGTTGAAAGACTGGAAGGATTAAGGGTTTATCAATAAAATTGCCTTTTTTCTATAAAGAGTAGTTTTTGATAGGAAACCTAAAATAGGAACAGTTCACAAAACTTTCACAATTTTCCTCTTGCACAGTCGTTAATTATCCCGTATAATCTTTGCAGAATTAAATAGTTAGCTAACTATTAGTTAATTAACTAAAAACACATGAATGGAGGAATCTATGGAAACACCAGAAAAAGATCCGCAGGAACCCCAGTCCCTGACGCACCAGGCCATTAAGCTTTATATGAAAACCGGTCATCTGCATCGGGATGTTCTGGAAAAGGAAGTGCGGCAGACCGGTGTCTACCGAAGCCAGCATCAGATTTTAATGTATCTGTCCAACCATCCCGAAGCCTCGCAGAAGGATATTGCAGAATTTTTGGGTGTTTCTACGGCGACGATTGCCGTGACCTTAAAAAAACTGGAAAAAGCCGGATATATTCTGCGGATGTCCGACCCGAAAGACAACCGCTGCAACCGGATTTTGTTGAGCACGAAAGGAGAGGATATTGTCACACAGAGTCGTGAAATTTTTTTTCGTGTCGAAAAGTCCATGTTTCTTGGATTCAGTGAAAAAGAAATCAATGAACTGAAAAATTTCTTTGCTCGTATGTGTGAGAATCTGGAAAAAATCAATCAAAATAATAACCGAAGGAGATAAGCAATGAAACATTATAAACCTTACATTAAGCCCTATTTAAGCGCCTTTCTTCTCGGCCCTCTTCTGATGATTACCGAAGTTTTAGGAGAGATTATGCTTCCGAAAATGATGTCCTTAATCATCAACCACGGCGTGGCACAGAGGGATACCCGCTATATTCTCTGGATGGGCATTGCCATGGCTTTTCTTGCGCTGGTGATGGCCTTGGGCGGTATCGGCGGGGCCTATTTCAGTGCGAAAGCTTCGATTTGTTTTACCAGCGACCTGCGCCAGGATTTATTTGCCAAGGTGCAGAAGTTTTCCTTTAAAAACATTGATGATTTTTCCGCTGGTTCGCTGGTCACACGTCTGACGAACGATATCCAGCAGGTACAGAACGTAACCATGATGGGTCTGCGGATGATGTTTCGTGCGCCGGGGATGATGATTGGGGCGCTGATTATGGCCTTTATCATGAACCCTCGTCTGGCGGTGATTATACTTATCGTAATTCCGCTTTTAACGCTGGCGATTGTAACGATTCTGCGCACGGCTTTTCCGCGGTTTCAGGTAGTGCAGAAGGCGATTGATACCTTAAATAACGGGATTCAGGAGGCTTTAACCAATGTCCGCGTGATTAAATCCTTTGTCCGGGAAGACTATGAAGAAGCGAAATTTAAGAAGGCAAACCGCAGCCTTAAAGATGCCAGTATGGGGGCATTAAATATTGTGATTATGACCATGCCGGTGATGATGCTGGCGATGAATATTACGACGCTGGCTGTTGTCTGGTATGGGGGAAATATCATTATCGCCGGCGATATGCAGGTGGGGGATTTAACGGCATTTACCACCTACATTGTGCAGATTTTAATGTCTTTAATGATGCTTTCCATGGTATTTTTACAGAGTTCCCGTGCCATGGCTTCCGTAAAAAGAATTAATGAAGTGATAGATGTAGAAATTGATTTAACCGATGAATGTTCGGGCCATAAAGAAAAAGAAGTTACCGAGGGCCGTGTGGAGTTTCGGAATGTCTGCTTTTCTTACCAGACCGACCGGCAGAAAAATACGGAAAATCTATCGAAAAAACCGGAAAATCTATCGAAAAAACCGGAAAACCTGGTATTGGATCACCTGAATTTTACCGCCCTTCCCGGGCAGACCATCGGGATTATCGGAGCGACCGGAAGCGGAAAAACCACTCTGGTGCAGCTGATTCCACGGCTCTACGATGTTACCGGCGGACAGGTGCTGGTGGACGGCATGGATGTGCGGGAGTACTCCCTTAAACATCTGCGAAACGGCGTGGGGATGGTTCTGCAGAAGAATGTTCTTTTCTCCGGCTCCATCGAAGAAAACCTGCGCTGGGGCGCGGAAGAAGCCAGTATGGAAGAACTGCGGCAGGCGGCGGACAGTGCCCAGGCGGATGGGTTTATTACGGCTTTTTCCAAAGGCTATCAGAGCGAAATCGATCAGGGCGGATCGAATGTTTCCGGCGGGCAAAAGCAGCGTCTATGTATTGCCCGGGCATTATTAAAGGCACCGAAAATTCTGATTTTAGACGACAGCACCAGCGCCGTAGATACTGCGACTGAGGCAAAAATCCGGGAATGTTTCCGGACGTCGCTTAAAGATACCACGAAATTTATCATTGCCCAGAGAATCAGTTCGGTGGAGGATGCCGATCAGATTCTGGTTCTTGATGACGGAAAAATTGCTGCTATGGGGACGCATCAGGAGCTCTTAAAGACCTGTGAACCTTATCAGGAAATTTATTATTCTCAGCGTGAACGGGAGAAGGAGGTAAGCGCCTGATGGACAGAGAAAAACGAAGAGAAAGCTTAAAACGCAGATATGGAAACCGTGCTTCTTCTGCCGGCATGGGCGGCCCCGGAGGAGGCAGACCTGGCGGACATGGCCCGGGAGGACCGGGGGTAGGCCCCGGAAGGCAGCGTGTCCGGATGGGAGGAAAGCCCAAGGACAGTGCGCAGACGATCCGCCGTCTTATGCAGTATATTAATGAAGATAAGGCAAAGATTGCCGTTGCTTTTATCTGTATTCTGTTAAACACCGGGGCGACCCTTGCCGGTTCCTATATGCTTCGCCCGATTATTAATATTTACATTGCTCCGACAGATGGAAGCCGGGGCAATGCCGCCGGACTTTTTTTCTCCCTGGTTGTGCTTGCCATGATTTATTTCACCGGAGTCTGTGCCAATTATCTCCAGGCCAAGGTGATGCTGACCGTGGCCCAGAATGCCCTGGTCAAGCTGCGCAATGATTTATTTACCAAGATGCAGTCCCTTCCGCTGCGCTACTATGACACGAACAGCAACGGAGATTTAATGAGCCGGTTTACCAATGATGTGGATACCATCGGAAATATGTTAAGCAGTACTCTGGTTCAGCTTTTTTCCGGTGTATTAAGTTTGGTGGGAACCCTGGTTTTGATGATTTATACCAATATTTACCTTACGGTGATAACCCTGATAATGATTCCTCTGATGATGAGAGCAGGGGGTGCAGTAGCCCGCCGCAGCCAGAAATATTTCTCCGCCCAGCAGTATTCCTTAGGGGCGTTAAATGGTTATATTGAGGAAACCATTACCGGGCAGAAGGTTGTCAAGGTGTTCTGTCATGAAGAAGTTGCCGAGGAAGAGTTTTCGATATTAAATCAGGAACTTCGGGATAATCAGATCCGTGCACAGTTTTTCGGAGGAATTATGGGGCCGGTGATGGGGAATTTAAGCCAGGTAAATTACTCGCTGACTGCCTGTATCGGCGGACTGCTCTGTGTAGTTAAGAACTTTGACGTGGGCGGGCTTACCGTATTTTTAAACTTCTCCCGTCAGTTCTCCCGGCCGATTAATGAAATTTCCATGCAGGTTTCCAATGTATTTTCGGCTCTGGCCGGGGCGGAACGTGTATTTCGGGTGATGGATGAAGAACCGGAGGCCGCCGATCTGCCACAGGCAAAAGTTTTAGAGCCGATGAAAGGTTTTGTCCGCCTGGAAGATGTAAGCTTTGGCTACAATCCGGAGAAAACCATTCTTAAGCACATCAGCCTGTACGCCAAGCCGGGACAGAAAATCGCCTTTGTCGGTTCCACCGGAGCCGGAAAAACGACGATTACCAACCTGCTCAACCGCTTTTACGATATCCAGTCCGGCGAGATTACCATTGACGGGGTGAATATCCGGGAGATTGCCCGGGAAAACCTGCGCAAAAACATCGCTGTGGTGCTTCAGGATACGCATTTATTTACCGGAACCGTGCGGGAAAATATCCGCTACGGGAGGCTGGATGCCACGGATGAGGAAGTCGTTCAGGCAGCAAAAACCGCCTCTGCCCATTCCTTTATTATGCGTCTTCCAGACGGCTATGACACGCTGCTGGAGGGTGACGGAGCCAATTTAAGCCAGGGACAGAGGCAGCTTTTAAACATTGCACGCGCCGCAATATCTAAGGCTCCAATCCTGATCTTAGATGAAGCAACCAGTTCCGTCGATACACGAACCGAAAAGCATATCGAACACGGGATGGATCGTCTGATGAAGGATCGCACCACCTTCGTCATCGCCCACCGCCTCTCCACCGTCCGCAATGCCAATGCGATTATGGTTCTGGAAAACGGGGAGATTATCGAGCGCGGAGATCATGACGATCTGGTGGCACAGCATGGAAGATATTATCAGCTGTATACGGGGCTGTCGGAACTGGAATAGTCGATGGATATGAAAAATCGGTGAGAAAAGGGCACCCACGGCAAACCATGAGTGCCCTTTAACCATTAACTGGAAAAATAACGAAAAAAATAATTGTCCGAAAACAGTTGTCCTAAATATTGCCCAAAAATAGTTGACAAACCGGCAGGCTTCTTTTATACTTTATATAGTGTGTTACTGATTAAGAACGATGAATCAGGCATAAACTACCCATGACGCAGTTTTTGTAAGTGGAAGGGAGGTTTATGTCTTTTTGTCGTTTATGGGAGTTGAACGGTGTATATTTTTGCCGGATGCCGATGGGTTTATCAGGGCAATCAGGGAAAAACAGAAAGGAGAAGAGAGATGAAAGATAAGATTTTTGGCGTATTGCAGAGAGTCGGACGTTCATTTATGCTTCCGATCGCGATTCTTCCGGTAGCAGGACTGCTGCTCGGATTTGGAGGTTCTTTTACCAATGCAACGATGATCCAGGCGTATCATCTGGAAGCGCTTTTGGGTGAAGGGACATTGTTAAATGGATTTTTAAATATTTTAAACAGCTGCGGAAATGTGGTTTTTGAAAATCTTCCGCTGCTCTTTGCCATCGGTGTAGCCGTAGGTATGGCAAAACAGGAAAAAGAAGTGGCGGCATTAGCCAGCGTGATTGCCTTTTTTATTATGCACACGGCTATCCATGCCCTTTTGGTGCTTTCCGGAAGCCTGGTCAGCGTTTCGGCAGTTTTTGACGGAACCGGGGCGGCGCTTTCCGGTATGGTTGGTTCGGCAGAGCAGACTGTCAATATGCTGGACGGTTCGGTGACGAAGGTTTTAGGGATATCCTCTTTGCAGATGGGGGTGTTCGGCGGTGTTATCGTGGGACTTGGCGTTGCCGCACTGCACAACAAATACTATAATATTCAGCTTCCCCAGGTATTATCTTTCTTTGGAGGGACGCGGTTTGTGCCGATTATCTCCAGCCTTGTCTATATCTTTGTGGGAATCCTGATGTACTTTATCTGGCCGGTAATCCAAAACGGAATCTACGGCCTGGGCGCGCTGGTCAACAGTTCAGGTTATGCAGGGACATGGATTTACGGGATTATCGAGCGTGCCTTAATTCCTTTTGGTCTTCACCATGTGTTCTATATGCCGTTCTGGCAGACGGCTGTGGGCGGACAGCTGGAGGTCGCCGGAGAGATGATTTACGGTGCACAGAATATTTTCTTTGCGCAGCTTGGTCATGTGGGAGAAATTGCCCATTTCAGCGTAAACCCGGGTACCCGGTTTATGACAGGAAAGTTCCCGTTCATGATTTTTGGCCTTCCGGGGGCTGCACTGGCGATGTATCAGGTAGCAAAACCGGAGAAAAAGCAGGCCGCAGGGGGACTGCTTCTTTCGGCTGCGCTGACCTCCATGCTCACCGGAATTACCGAACCGCTGGAATTTACCTTTATCTTTGTGGCTCCGTTCTTATATGCGGTGCACAGTGTGCTGGCAGGAGCGGCTTACATGCTGATGCATATCTTTAATGTCGGCGTGGGCATGACGTTTTCCGGCGGTATTATCGACCTGGTTCTCTTTGGTATTCTTCCGGGAGCGGCAAAAACAAGCTGGTACTGGATTCCGGTTGTGGGTGCTGCCTATTTTGTTGTATACTTTTTCTTATTCAAATATCTGATTTTAAAATTTGATTTAAAAACACCCGGACGGGATGACAGCGAAGAAGTAAAGCTTTACCGCAGAAGCGATGTGAATGCGAGAAAAGAAGGAGCGGGCGCTGCGGAAAAGGGAGAGATTGACGAATTGTCGCAGGCGATTTTAAATGGCCTTGGCGGAAAGAAAAATGTTGTGGACGTGGACTGCTGCATTACCCGTCTTCGCTGTACGGTAAAGAAGCCGGAACTGGTGCACGAGGCGCTGTTAAAGAAAACCGGGGCGGCAGGCGTGCTGAAAAAAGGCCAGGGCGTTCAGGTTATCTACGGCCCGACCGTTCCCAATATTAAGGCAAATCTTGTAGCCTATATGGCAACTGCTCCGGATGTGGAGTATCTTGGAGAAGAAACAAAAGAAACGGCAGAGGAAAAAGCAGCGAATGAAAAAGCACCGGTTCAGGAGAAAAAAGAAGCATCTTCCACTGCAAAGATTGTTCCTTTGTACAGTCCGTTTAACGGCAGGGTAGAGCCGATTGACCACGCACCGGATGTTACCTTTGCACAGAAAATGATTGGGGACGGCTTTATGGTTATGCCGGTTAATGGTGAAGCCTTAGCGCCCTGTGATGCCGAAGTAGCCTTTGTCTTCCCGACAAAACATGCCGTGGGATTAAAAACCGGGGATGGAATGGAATTCATGCTTCATATCGGTGTGGATACGGTGAAGCTGGAAGGAAAGGGTTTTGAGGCTTTTGTCAAAGACGGCGATAAGGTGAAAAAGGGCGATAAGCTGATTGGCTTTGATTTAGACTATGTTAAAGAAAATGCGGTTTCCGAAGCCTGTATGATTATCTATACGGCGCTTCCGGAGGGGGCCTTCATTAAGGTTGAGGAAGAAAAAGAGATTCATGCCCTGGATCATGCGGCAGATCTGCATATCTGATCCGGACATTGGATCTGGACAATAGATGATGCTTTAGGCTGCTGTGCATCCTGATTCGGTATAGACAGCAGCCTTTAAGCTACGGGGAGAAACGATAAAAGATAAAACGGATGTTTACGGTGAGGGTGTGCACCGTAACGGCAAATGGGGGACTTTGGATGTATCGTGTGATTAAGGTATTAAACAATAACGGAGTGCTGGTTTACGATATGAAACGGCAGGAAGAGGCGATTTTGCTGGGGAGCGGCATAGGTTTTGGAAAGCGGGTAAACGAGCGTTTCGAGCGGGATGAAAATACAAAGCGCTATACCATTGTTGACCGGGAGGAAAAGAAGCGTACCGGGAGGCAGGTGATCAGCGGGATGAATCCGAAATTCCTGGAACTGGCGGGGAGGATTGTGGACCTGGCCAGGAAGGAACTGGAGGAACTGAACCCCAATATTTTAATTCCGTTAGCGGATCATATTGCGGTGGCCGCTGAACGGATGCAGCACGGGATTGTGCTGAAAAATCCTTTTCACAGCGACATCCGGGTTCTCTATCCGGAGGAATATGCGATTGCCTTAAAGGGCAGGGAGATGATTGACCAGACGGTTGGCTGCAGGCTCTGTGAGGACGAAGTGGGCTATATTGCCCTGCACATCCGGGCAGGAAGGATGGATGAACGGCTGGAAGAGTCCCTGCAGATGGTGGCTGTGATGAAAAATACCGTGGTAATGGCAGAAGAAGGGATGGGGCTGACGCTTGATATGCGCTCGTTTTTGTTTGAGCGTTTTATGGCGCATCTGCGCTATCTTTTAGTGCAGGTTCGGGACAGCAAAGCCGTTCCCCTGGATATGGATGAGTATGCCAGAAAACAGTTTCCAAAAGCCTATGCACTGGCTGAAAATATCTGCGCCATGATTGGGAAAGAACTGGGAAAGTCGGTTCCCCGGGAGGCCGTAGGGCATCTGGCCATCCATATGGAGAGGCTTAAGCTGTAATGTGACGCACTCCCGCCACCTGACAAAAAATCATCCACTGGATAATTTTTTATTAGAGGTGGGGGCTTCCTGCAGGATTTGGTTAAAAATTTTTGCTGGAAAAAGGATTGCAAAATACGTCGAAATAATATATAATCTTTTCAATTTGGGCTTGTGCCCGGCAGCAGTCAGTTATCAAGAAGAAAGACGAGGTACATACATGAAAGCATTCCTTATTCTGGAAGACGGAACGGTGTTTACCGGAACCAGCATCGGTTCACCCAAGGAAGTAATCAGCGAAATTGTGTTTAATACATCGATGACCGGTTATCTGGAAGTCCTTACCGACCCTTCTTATGCCGGTCAGGCGGTGGTGATGACCTATCCCTTAATCGGAAACTATGGAATCTGTAAAAAGGATATGGAGTCGAAAAAGCCCTGGGTCGAGGGCTATATTGTCCGTGAATTATCCCGTATTCCCAGTAACTTCCGAAGCGAAGAATCGATTCAGCATTTCTTAACATCGAATGATATTCCCGGTATCTGTCATATAGATACCAGATCCCTGACGAAATTATTAAGAGAAAAAGGAACCATGAACGGCATGATCACCACAAAGGAGTATGCCGATATTTCCGAACCCGTTTCCCGCATGAAGGCATACCGGGTGGAGGGCGTGGTTGCAAAAACAAGCGTGAAGGAAGTCTGCGTGCTTGAGGCAGAGGAAGTCCGTCCGGGAAAAGAAGGAAAGCGGGTGGCTCTTCTGGATCTCGGGGCGAAGGATAATATCGCCCGTTCGCTCTTAAAGCGGGGATGTCAGGTAACGGTTTATCCGGCATGGACGAAGGCCGAAGAGATATTAGCAGGAAATCCGGACGGGATTATGTTAAGCAACGGGCCTGGTGATCCGGCGGAAAACGTGGAGATTATCCGGGAAATCCGAAAGCTTTATGCGGCGGATGTGCCGATCTTTGCCATCTGCCTGGGCCATCAGCTTATGGCGCTGGCTGCCGGGGCTTCGACTTATAAGTTAAAGTACGGGCACAGGGGAGGAAATCATCCGGTAAAGGATCTGGAAACCGGGCGTGTCTATATCACTTCCCAGAATCACGGTTATGCGGTGGATGTGTCAGGGATTGATCCGAAGGTAGCCGTTCCTGCTTTTGTCAATGTCAACGACGGGACGAACGAGGGGCTTGCCTATGTGGGAAAGAATATATTTACCGTGCAGTACCATCCGGAAGCCTGCCCCGGGCCTTTGGATTCGGGATATTTATTTGACCGGTTTTTAACGATGATGGAGGTGAAAAGATAATGCCGAAGAATCCTGCAACGAAAAAAGTACTGGTGATTGGCTCCGGGCCGATCATCATCGGACAGGCAGCCGAGTTTGACTATGCCGGAACGCAGGCTTGCCGTTCCTTAAAAGAGGAAGGAATTGAGGTCGTGCTTTTAAACTCAAATCCGGCGACCATTATGACCGATAAAGATATCGCTGACCATGTCTATATCGAACCTCTGACTCTGGAAGTTGTGGAGCAGTTAATTAAGAAGGAGCGCCCGGACAGCATCCTTCCCACCCTGGGCGGACAGGCAGGGCTTAACCTGGCGATGGAACTGGAGGAATCCGGATTTTTAAGAGAAAACCATGTGAAACTGATTGGAACGACGGCGCAGACCATTAAAAAGGCCGAAGATCGCCTGGAATTTAAGGAAACCATGGAAAAGATCGGGGAGCCGGTGGCAGCGTCGGAGGTGGTGGAAACGATTCAGGACGGTATTGCCTTTACGAATAAGATTGGCTATCCGGTTGTGCTGCGCCCGGCCTACACCCTGGGAGGAAGCGGCGGAGGAATTGCAAAAAATGAAGAGGAATTAATCGAAATCCTTGGCAACGGGCTTCGGCTTTCCCGTGTGGGCCAGGTTTTAGTGGAGCGGTGCATCGCCGGGTGGAAGGAAATCGAGTACGAGGTGATGCGGGACTCGGCGGGCAATGTGATTACCGTCTGCAACATGGAAAATATCGATCCGGTCGGCGTACACACCGGAGATTCCATCGTAGTTGCACCCTCGCAGACCCTGGGCGATAAGGAATATCAGATGCTGAGAACGTCGGCATTGAACATTATCACCGAACTGGGGATTACCGGCGGCTGCAATGTTCAATATGCCCTGCATCCGGAAAGTTTTGAATACTGTGTAATCGAGGTCAATCCCCGGGTGAGCCGTTCCTCTGCCCTGGCATCCAAGGCGACCGGCTATCCGATCGCCAAGGTGGCGGCAAAGATTGCCCTGGGCTACACCTTAGACGAGATTAAAAACGCCGTGACCGGAAAGACCTATGCAAGCTTTGAACCGATGCTGGATTACTGCGTGGTAAAGATGCCAAGACTTCCCTTTGATAAATTTATCAGCGCAAAGAGAACCCTGGGAACGCAGATGAAGGCAACCGGGGAGGTGATGAGCATCTGCACGAATTTTGAAGGGGCGCTGATGAAGGCTATCCGATCGCTGGAACAGCATGTGGACAGTTTAATGAGCTATGATTTTACGGCTCTTTCGGACGAGGAACTGGAAGACATGCTGAACAAGGTGGACGACCGGAGGATTTGGGTGATTGCCGAAGCCCTGCGCAGAGGGGTGTCCTATGAAAAGATTCACGAGATAACCAGGATTGACTGCTGGTTTATCGACAAGCTGGCGGTGCTGGTGGAGATGGAAGAAA
>VSOC01000026.1:0-5217 GCA_009774615.1 Lachnospiraceae bacterium | reverse complement strand
TGGGCATTTGCGCGGGAAGGCTATGAAACGATTATTGTCAATAATAACCCGGAAACAGTGAGTACGGATTTTGATATTGCCGATAAGCTGTATTTTGAACCGCTGACGCCGGAGGACGTGGAAAGCATTGTGGATGTGGAAAAGCCGGACGGGGCGGTGGTGCAGTTTGGCGGGCAGACGGCAATTAAGCTGACGGAGGCTCTGATGAAGATGGGTGTGCCGATTTTGGGAACGGCGGCGGAGGATGTGGATGCCGCCGAGGATCGGGAGAGATTTGACGCGATTTTGGAGCAGTGTCAGATTCCGCGCCCGGCAGGGGTTACGGTGTTTACCGCTAAGGAAGCTAAGGCGGCGGCCCATAAGCTGGGCTATCCGGTGCTGGTTCGCCCCTCCTATGTTCTGGGCGGACAGGGGATGCAGATTGCCATTCAGGATAAGGACATCGATGAATTTATCGGAATCATCAACCAGATTGCCCAGGAGCACCCGATTCTGGTCGATAAATATATCCGGGGGAAGGAACTGGAGGTTGACGCCATCTGTGACGGAACCGATATCTTAATTCCCGGGATTATGGAGCATATTGAGAGGACGGGGGTTCACTCCGGTGACTCGATTTCGGTTTATCCCGCCTATAATATTACAAAAAGCAATGTGGAAACCATTGTCGATTACACGAAAAAACTTGCCCGTGCCCTGCATGTGAAGGGAATGATTAATATTCAGTTTATCGTGGACGGGGAAGACGTGTATATTATTGAAGTGAATCCGCGTTCCTCGCGCACGGTTCCCTATATCAGCAAGGTAACGGGGATTCCCATCGTTCCTCTGGCAACGCAGATTATCTGCGGAAAAACCATCCGGGAACTGGGCTATACGCCGGGACTGCAGAAAAAAGCGGATTATATCGCGATTAAGATGCCGGTGTTCTCCTTTGAAAAAATCCGCGGGGCAGATATCAGCCTGGGGCCGGAGATGAAATCTACCGGAGAATGCCTGGGCATTGCCAGAAGCTTTAACGAGGCTTTATCGAAGGCGTTTCAGGGTGCGGGGATAAAACTTCCTAAATATAAAAATATGATTATCACCGTGCGTGACGAGGATCAGGAGGAACTGATTCCCATTGCCCAAAGATTTGCCGCCCTGGGCTATCGGATCTTTGCCACCAGGGGAACGGCAGGGGCGTTAAATAACGCAGGGGTAAAGGCTATCCGTGTCCGCAAGATTGAACAGGAATCGCCCAATATCCTCGACCTGGTTCTGGGGCATAAGATTGATTTGATTATCGATATTCCCCACCAGGGGGCAGAGCGAAGTCATGACGGGTTTATAATCCGGCGAAATGCCATTGAAACCGGGGTGCATGTGCTGACCTCCTTAGATACGGCCAAGGCGCTGGCAACCAGTATGGAAAATAAGGCAAGAGAACTGACGCTTGTGGATATTGCCAGGGTGTAAAAAACAGGCGCGAAAAGCAGAGAGAAGCAGGAGCGCGGCGGCGGAAAATGTTTCGCCGCCAAGGTCCTGTAAGCCGCTGCCGACTTAGTTAAATCCGTAGAATTTCTGCGTGATCTTATAGCAGACACTGAAAATTTTCCGCCCGCTTTTTCCGGGAAGGTTGACGCCCTGGCCTAGAAAGCCCCAGCGCAGTCGGAGATAGAGGGGGAAGTTCTGTTTGCGCAGATACTGCCACAGTTCTTTTTTCTTTTTAAAGTTCTCCGGATCATTCGAGCGGATGGCGAGCATCGAGGAAATGGTCATCATAATTTCCAGATACTGCATCATGTAATGGCGGAGTTTTCGGGGGCGGATTTTTCCCAGATCGTAATAGCCCAGCATCAGCTTCGTGACTAAAATCTGCTGGTCAATGTGGCCAATCATCACCTGTTCATTGACGGACTGATCGTTTCGGCCGATAAAGTAGCGGTAGAAGTTCACATCAAGGTAATAGAGCTTGCGCACATGGGGCAGGGGATGATAGACAAAAATATTGTCCACATAAAAGGTGTGCCTGGGCAGTTCAAGCCCGCAGTTACGCAGCATACTGGTGCGGTAGATGACCGAATGCATTAAAATATATTGCCCCTTCATGAAAAAACGGACATCCTCCCAGGTAAACAGCTGATTTTTTGGGAATGCCGTGCGGTAGTTCATGACTTTTTTCCGTTTCGCTCCCTGTTTTTCGTAAACAAAGTTGCTGACCAGCATATCGAGCGCTTCGTCGTCCGATGCGGGTTCCTGGTACTGGCGGAGAACGGAAAGGATCTGCTGGAAGGCTTCTTCATTGACCCAGTCGTCGCTGTCTACGACCTTAAAAAAGGTTCCCGCAGCTTCCCGGATTCCGGTGTTTACGGCTGAACCGTGTCCGCCGTTTTCCTGATGGATGGCGCGGCAGATGGAAGGGTAGAGGTGTTCGTATTCGTCGGCAATCGCGGCGGTATTATCCTTTGTGGAGCCGTCGTCGATAATCAGGATTTCCACATCTTCGCCGCCGACAAGAAGGGAACGGATACAGTTTTCCATGTAAGCGGCAGAATTATAACAGGGAATGGCAATGGATAATAATTTCATGAGAAAAAACTGGCTCCTTTCTGGAATGGTTATATGGTTATAGTATAACCCTTTGTGTATTTGCAGATGCAATCCCTTTAACATGGGATGAAATTTGTTTGTTAAGGGATATTGGTGTTATTGTGAATCTGTGAGCCGTAACCTGTTGATTGAATATTGAATACAGCAGGGCGGGTTACGACTGTGATTATAGCATGGCTGGATTTTTTTTTCCAGAGGATTTTCTTTACGATTTATTGTTTCATCTGTCTTGTGTTTTGCTATTGCTAAAGATATAATGGATGTGCTGCGAGTTGTGCACAGAATGGAGGAAAGGGTGAAAGAAAAAAAGAAGAAAGGATAAAATGCAAACACAAATCTTTCACCCTTTGTGTTTGCGCCTCAAATGAAAATGCAAGCATTTTCGCTTGAGGCTTGGTGCAAAATATGGCAAAGAAGAGAATAGTTATTGCTCTTGGACATAATGATTTGGGGACGAATCTTCCCGAACAGAAGGCTGCCGTGGCAAGGACGGCAAAGGTGATTGGAGATTTTATTCAGGAGGGCTGGCAGGCAGCCATTGTCCACAGCAATGCTCCGCAGGTGGGGATGATCCACACGGCGATGAACGAGTTTGGAAAACAGCACGACGGCTACAGCAAAGCTCCTATGTCGGTCTGTTCTGCGATGAGTCAGGGCTATATCGGCTATGACCTGCAAAACGGCATACGTTCGGAACTGGTGCGGCGGGGGATTTATAAGCCGGTGTGCACGGTGCTTACCCAGGTGACGGTGGATACCTACGATGAAGCCTTTTATATGCCGGTGAAAAAAATCGGACGCTATATGACGGCACAGGAGGCAGCAGAGGAGGAACAGAAGGGCAATTATGTGATCGAGGAGGCCGGGAAAGGGTTTCGCCGGATTGTTGCCTCGCCAAAACCGGTAGCCATCGTGGAGATTGACGCAATCAAGGCGCTTTTAGATGCCGATCAGATGGTGATTGCCTGCGGCGGCGGGGGAATTCCGGTGATGGAACAGGGCTGCGACTTAAAAGGGGCAAGTGCGATTATTGAAAAAGACCTCGCCAGCGGACTACTGGCCAAAGAGGTAGACGCCGATGTGCTGATGATTATTACCAAGGTGGACAATGTCACCTTAAACTACGGAACGCCCAATCAGCAGCCGATTTATGCGATGAGCGTGGAGGAGGCGAGAGAATTTGCCGGGCGAGGGCATTTTGAATTTGCCTCCATGCTGCCCAAGGTGAATGCGTCGATAGATTTTGTGGAAAACGGGAAGGGGCGGAAGGCGATTATTACTTCGCTGAAGATGGCAAGAGAGAGCATTAAGGGGAAGGGCGGGACGGTGATTTCGCAGAAGCTGTTATGAACCGTAATGTCTGAGTGAGCAAAATTCTCGGTGAGATAAGAAAAAACACAGGGAACGTTTTTGCCGTTTGGTCGATGAACGTTCTTCTGTGTTTTTATGATTTACAGGATTCAATCTCTGCCTTAGGATAAGTTTGCGGAATAAAAGCAAGACCAATATGCCAGGCAGTTCACTATCCCAGCATCTTCGGCCGAACCTTCTGTGCAGCGTGTTCGCGTGCCCCGTAAATGGTGTAATACAGTGCATAGGCCATAATCGCAGACCCGGCACCGTCAACAACGGAGTGCTGCTTTAAAAATACCGTTGCCAGACAGATGGAAACCATGAGCAGGAAGCTTCCTATCTGAAGTCCGTGGTGCTGTCTTAACACCGCATTTCTGGAAATAGCAACATGGGTGCAGATGGAATTATACACATGGACACTGGGAAATACATTCGTGCAGGTATCCGTCTTATAGAGGGCAAATACCATGCGGCAGAATATATTCTTATCCGGGTCAATGATAGGGCGGAAATCTGTGCCGTTGCGAAACAGAGTACAGATAATCAGGCTGATGGTCATTCCCCCGAACAGATAAATACAAAGCTGGTAGTATTCTTCCTTACTCGTAAAAAAGAAATAGGCAATCGTTACTCCCACATAGGCAAACCATAAAAGATAGGGAATAATGAAATATTCATTAAAGGGAATATAATCATCCAGTGCAACATGCATAACATGATATTGGGTTCTTACTGTGCGCTCCAGATACATAAACCAGGTAATATAAATCAATCCGTAGCTTAATATCCAGGCGTGCCGGTATTTTCGGATAAATTCCTTCATAAGATACATCCTTTCCTGCAGAGAGCGGAGGGCTTTTTGTAAAAACCGTGCTTTTTAACTCCGTAATTGTTTCTGCTGTTTATCATAACGACAGACAAGGGTTAATGTCTTCATATAGTTTATGCTTATTTTGCCGGTATTATTAAGGAAAGATTATAGCACTCATAGAAGGATAGGACAAGGCTGTTAAGAAAATGTTAAGATTTGATAATCCGAGAATGGAAGGAAGGAGAAGAAAAGGTAAGAAAAATGCGGGTTTTTGGGGTGGGAATCTTACCGATTCTTACGCTTTATTCCAGTTTAATAGTCACAAGAAAGTCACAATTAATTTTTTCAATTTGTTTGCGCAATTCTTCAACGTCACGGTGACCATAAACTCTGTTGGTGATGTCAGAAAATGCATGGCCCAACATCCGCTTCCGGTCATTTTCTGCAACTTCGTATTTTTC
>VSOC01000259.1 GCA_009774615.1 Lachnospiraceae bacterium | reverse complement strand
GCATTGAGGAAGCAGTCAGCAATACCATGAATTTACTGGAAGGCGCTTATTCGCTGGTGTTGATTTCTTCTACAAAAATGATTGCTGCAAGAGATCCATATGGGTTCCGGCCGCTTTGCTATGGAAAAATGGCGGACGGGGCGTATGTGGCCGCATCCGAAAGCTGTGCATTGTCAGCGGTAGGAGCAGAATTTATCCGTGATGTGCTGCCGGGAGAAATTCTGGTGTTTACAAAAAACGGTGTGGAATCAAGGAGAGAACACTGTGAAAAACAAAGCCAAAGAACCTGTATTTTTGAATACATCTATTTTGCAAGGCCGGATTCTGTTATAGATGGAATATCTGTGCATGAATCCCGTATGAAGGCCGGAGAATTACTGGCAGAGAGTTATCCCAAATGCGCGGATATTGTGATTGGAGTTCCCGACAGCGGATTGGATGCCGCATTGGGGTATGCGAAAAAATCAGGAATTCCTTATGGGATTGGGCTGATAAAAAATAAATATATTGGAAGGACATTTATTTCTCCAGGACAAGATGAACGTTTGGACAAGGTCAGGATTAAGCTGAGCCCTGTCAAGAATGTAATCAATGGAAAAAGAGTTGTATTGATTGATGATTCCATTGTCAGAGGGACAACCAGCAAATGTATTGTAAAGCTTTTGCGCGATGCCGGAGCGAAAGAGATCCATATGAGAATTTCCGCGCCTCCATTTTTATATCCCTGTTATTATGGAACGGATATTGATTCGGAAGAAAACCTGATTGCATGCCATCATAGCGTGGACGAAATTGCAAGAATGATTGGAGCAGACTCTCTGGGATATTTGCCGATAGAGAAGCTGAATAAACTGATAGGCAGTGAGGATTATTGCGATGCCTGCTTTCAGGGGAAATATCCCACGAAAATTCCAGCAGATTTGCGTAAGGACCGTTTTGAAAGGAAATTGTCTGAACGGATTTGAAATAAAGAGGTTCATGTATGATAAAAAACAATCCGGAAACCGTTTCTACGGACTATACCACTTCAGACAAGCTGTATTTTGAACCTTTATGTGTGGAAGATGTTATGAATGTGATCGAGATGTAAAAACCGGATGGGACTATCGTATCTTTGGGCGGACAGACTGCGCTTAATCTGGCAAAACCATTAGAAGAACGAGGGGTAAATCTCATCGGCACAGATTGTGCGGCAATTAAAAAGTCTGAAAACAGAGATGCGTTTGAAAAATTACTGTAAGAACTTTCCATTCCACAGCCAAAAGGACGGGCTGTGACAAATATTGAAGAAGGCATAAAAGCGGCAGAGGAAATCGGCTGTCCTGTATTAGTACATCCAAGCTTTGTGCTTGGCGGAAGATCCATGCAGATTGTGGCAAAGGAAGAACATCTGCGTCATTATTTAAAAACAGCCGTAGAGATCAATAAAGATAAACCTGTACTGGTAGATCAGTACATCTGTGGTAAGGAAGTGGAAATTGATGCCATCTGCGATGGAAAGGAGGTATTTGTTCCTGGAATTATGGAGCCGGCAGAAAGAACAGGTGTTTATTCCGGTGATTCCATCTGCGTATATCCCACGTTCAGCATATCCCAAAAGGTAAAAGAAACAATTCTGGACTATACGGAAAAATTGGGAATTTGCATCGGCATTGTTGGTCTGTTCAATATCCAGTTTATTGTGGATAAAGAGCAGAATGTATTTATCATTGAGGTGAATCCGCGTTCTTCGCGGACAGTACCATGTTTATCAAAAGCAACCGGATATCCGCTGGCTGATATTGCAACGAAAGTCATTCTTGGAAAGAACCTGAAAGCACAGGGGATTAATGAAATATATCCGAAAAAAAAGCAGCGATGGTACGTAAAAGTACCGACATTCTCTTTTTCCAAATTAAATGGTATGGATACATACCTTTCACCGGAGATGAAATCAACGGGAGAGGCTATCGGATATGATAAGAAACTTCACAGGGCAATGTATAAAGCTATGATTGCTTCCGGCATTCGCGTACAGAATTACGGGACTGTAATCGTAACACTTGCAGATGAGGATAAAGAGGAAGCCCTTCCTTTAGTCAGCCGTTTCTATGATATGGGTTTTAATATAGAAGCAACCTCTCTCACGGGAGAATATTTGAGACAGCATGGAATCCGTACCCGCATACTGGGTAAACCGTCGGAAGGCAGCGCTGAAATCCTGAATGCAATACGTGCCGGATATGTCAGTTATGTCATCAATACCCGTGCAATTCTTTCCGGCATACATTATGAAGATGGTGCGGCAATCCGAAATGCGGCAACGCAGAACAACATTACAATGCTTACATCACTGGATACAGTAAGAGTACTTTTAGATGTACTGGAGGAAGTGACTATTGGTGTGTCCGCGATAGATGATGAATAAAGTTATTGTGCCAAATAATGAAAGCCATAGGGGCAGTAAGCTTGAAGCTGTTTAATGTCCATGTATTGTAAAGAGGTTAGTAAGCAAAAACAAGATGATAGCTTGCTCTACTCTTAACTTTTTTACAGGTGCATGGATAACCCTGAAAATAAGTCCATCGACACAATCTGTATATATGCCCTGCTGTATAAGCTGATTTTTCAGCTCCGCAAGGCAATGTACGGGATTATGTAACACCAGAAAAAAACTCTTTGAACAAAGAACTTCTGCCTTTTCGATTAGCAGACTTTTTAGCATTATTTTTAGTCCGATTAGCAGGAAAGGCATTTTGATTAGCAAAAACCTGTCATGGAATACTTTGGTATATTTTATTTTTAATTTCGGGTACTGTGCATTGAAATACTTAACATCGGCTTTCGTTAGCTTCGTCTGTTTCTGTGTATAAATAGTTACTGCAACATCAGACTTTTTCTTTGAAAGCAGATTCAATGTCCCAACATCCACATATCCGTCTATCAGAGTGATTTCTTTCTCTGCTTTTTGAATTAGATTTACTATCAGACTGAACGCATCGTAAATCTGTCCGTCAAAAAATACCTTTTGACTGGATTCCTCATGCTCGGATATGTACTCAAAAACTCTCTCAAAACGCTCATCTGTTTCCGCTTGGTAATTTATCTGGCGAACCTCCATTGCATTTAACCGCTCATACAGCAAAGAGGTATTTGCCATATACTTCCGCATCTCCACAAAAGTGTCCATAATCCTAATGCTTACTCGGATAGCAACATCACTACGCAAAACAGCAGAAAGCATTGCAATCCCTTGTTCTGTGAATACAAATGGCAATTTCCTACGTCCGCCATATCCATTATCATCCTCCAAACTTGAAATCACAAATTGTGATTTCAAGTTTTCATATTCCTCTTTCGTCAGTTGAAATCGGAATCTTTCTGGAAATCTTGAAATGTTACGCTTTACTGCCTGATTTAATACTCTCGTTTCTACTTGATACAGCATCGCTAAATCACTGTCTATCATAACCTGCTGGTTACGGATAACATATATCATGCTTTTTATATCGGACTCTGCTGATTCAATGCTTATTTCTTGGGTATCATTATTTGCCTTTGTCAGAGCTGTTTGTTCTGTATCAGCCATCTTTATCGCCCTTTCTATTTTGAAATGCCAGATTGGAACCTCAAAACTATGAGTAACTTGAAATCACAATTTGCGACTTCAAGTTCTGCT
>VSOC01000258.1 GCA_009774615.1 Lachnospiraceae bacterium | reverse complement strand
TTGATTCTGTAATAATCTTCCATATCCAGACTCAATTTTATATAAGTATCAGGTTTTAATTTTCGGTTGCTCAAGAGACACACAGTTTCAACGTATAAACTATTGTCCAAACCACATCACATATCTTTTTATTTCTTGTCCGCCTTTTGTTCCAACATTTTTATAGAATTCAAATAATCTTCTTCTACATCACTAATGGTTCTAGCTTTATATTTCTTATATTCATCTGTTGCCTTATTAACAGCCTGCTTATGAGAGATACTTCCATTTCCCTGCAATAACTGCTCTCCTGTCATTGTAAGAATACGATCTAAATGTTCCGCCCAATCTTTCATGGTCATTGCCTGTTCACGTTCTGCCTGACGTTCTGCAAAATCTAAATATCCAGAAACAAGTTGTCCCATAGCACGAAGTTCTTTTTCATTCAGGTAATTTTTCGCAACAACAGCCTCTTTCAATGTTGGCTGATTTCCGACAAATGTTGTAAGACCCATAAACTCCTTTTCAGCATCTGCTCTTGTGTAAATAACCTCTGCAGCCGTTTGACCATGAATAGCATAATGAATTTTATTCTGCACTTTTTTAAAAAAGAGAATGGATATTTCTGCTTTGGGATCATAATCAATGCTAGTAGCGTAAATCTCAAGAATTTGTCTGTAAAACACCTTTTCAGAAGCACGAATGTCTCTGATCCGTTCAAGTAATTCTTTAAAGTAACCACCGCCACCCAGATTTTTTAATCGTTCATCATCCAGTGCAAAACCTTTACGCATATATTCTTTCAGTATATTAGTTGCCCAAATTCTGAACTGCGTACCACGTTTGGATTTCACACGATAGCCCACAGAAATAATGACATCCAAATTATAATAACAAATCTCTCTTGCAACCTGTCTGTCACCTTCCATTTGAACTGTTGCAAAAAATGCAACAGTTCCCTCTCGAACAAGTTCACCCTCTGAATAAATATTTTTTATATGTCTGGAAATCGTCGATTTATCTCTCTGAAATAATTCAGCCATTTGATCAATAGATAACCAGACCGTATCTTCATCAAAGGTTGTTTCAATCTTAGTCAGACCATCTTCTGTAGTGTAAATAATCATGTGTGATTTTTGATTTATATTATTCTGGTTATTCACTTTATTCCTCCCCAAAGTTTCTCGATTTTCCTAATACCAGAAAAATCACTTTATTTGCACTCAATGCTACAAACATGTTTTTTATTTTTCTATGAGCTAAATTGCTTTACAAATTTTTTTACTTCATCATAAACCTCATTATCTAAATCAGGATATGTTTCCAGCACAGTATTTGCCCATTCTGGTCCATGACCTCCTACTTCTTTTACAAAACATTCAAGTTCACCCACCGAAACCATGTAGATTCCAACAGTTCTTAAAATACCATCCATCTTTTTAAATGAAACCGTAGCATTTCCTGCTGGCAACGATGCACACCCTGCTTTTTTTATATTATCCCACTTTGAAATAGTGGCAATTGCTTCACGAATACTTTTAATTTCGCCTTTTGATAAAACCTTATTTGTGGAACTATCCAACACTCTATTTATGTTTGTCTTGGCATCATTTCTCTTAATTTCTTCTTTAGGACTATGCAAATTAGAAACCACCGTATTATAATCTTTCTGAATAGATGTCCATTCCACACCAAACGCTTCTACTATTCCTTTAAATACTTTCTCATCATTCATTACATCTATATCCGGAACAAGTTTTACATTCACATTCAATGCTTTTAATGCCGTCGCCGTTTTAGCCATTCGGTGTTTTCCTCCGCAATGAATGAACAATGTTTCTGAATATTTTCCTTCTAATTGCTTTATGTAATTTTCAATAATTGAGTAGAACTTACAATCTGAATCGCTTTCACACAATATTACGTTTTTGTGGAATAGGCTCGTCATAATATTCGAATATTTTAAAAGTGGATCATTCCAAACTTCATTAAATTTCTCATTTTCCAAAACCGAAAACTCATTTACATCTTCTTCTCGTGTAATTCTAACAATTTTTACTCTTTCAGGACAAACATCTAATAAGCCTTTAATTATTTCTTCACTATGTGTTGAAATAAATGCTTGTTGATTTTCTCGTAATGTTTTCCCAATTATACGTCCCATGATATTTGCCTGTGGTGGATGCAAAAATGATTCCGGCTCATCGATTAAAAATGTACAATAATAATCCAACATTAAATAAAGTAATATACCCGTAAAACTTTTTATTCCGTCGCCCTGTTCCTGTACTTGTTTGTATGTATCTAAAATTGCTGCATATTCCTCCATTCTTTCTTGTTCATCAATAAAATCTTTATCAAACTTAACAGCATCACCTATACATAATGGAATGTTGGAACCGTTTAATGTATGTGGCATTAATTCTTTGCTAAAAGCCTGCTTAAAATTTTCGCTTAACCATTCTCTGTATGTTCTATCAAATGCCACATAATGAATCGGATTCTTTTTTGCAGCCTTACGTGATATCAAATTGGCTGGATTACTCATTGTCAATCGATTCAAAGTATTTAAATATGCAACAAATAACGAACGTGCACTACCATAATATTTATCCCTTGAATACCCCGATATTGAATGACTCGCAAAACTATATCCTAACCCCTCATAATTTTTATATGTTCCATGATCATTAACTGTAGAAATATTCTCTAAAAACATTTTAATATCCCCTGCATGTTTAACAATCTTAATATCTTTAACAACTATCGAAGGCTTTTTAGTCTCACATATTTCATAAATATCTTTTAAAGCTTGACTTTTTCCCGCATTGTTTGGTCCTACAAATATAACAATATCGTTTTTATTTATATCTATTTCTTTTCCATTATTTAAAACAGTTTTGAAATATATCCACCATTTTCTACAATTTCTTCTGTATCTATGTTTGTATTCTGCATTCCAAATCTTTCTCCTATCGTTTTCCAACACACCATATATTCGTCCAAATTCCATACTTGAAAGTTTGTTCAAAGCGTAGAATTTGGACACATTTTTCACGTTTAATCATATCATGCAATCTCTTTACTATCAATGCACGAATCCGTAAGATTCTTATCGGAATCATTAACAGTATGATTTTCTGTGATATCGCAACTCGGCGGTTCTGAAAGATTGTCAATATCCAGAACTGCCACATATTTTTAAGTTTGCAAGTAAATTTGTAAATCCATTCCACTCATCATTATGCCAATATGTTATACTACTTAACCTCGTGTAATCAAAATCTTAATGTGCAACAGATTTTATCTTTACACAATCCCAAAATGCTTCAACGCAGCCACAATCGCCTGTTCTTTTTCAGCTGGACACTGTGGCTGTCTGGAATTTTCCGATTTTGGCAGGTTATAATTTGTCCTCTCAATAATCCCACATTTCTGCTTTATCTGTGCAATATACAAGTTGCTGACTTTCAATCCACTTTGCTTTAGAACATAATCCTTGATTACCTCGTAGGTTACTTTACTCTCTGCCGCCGTCAGATCAAGTTCATCCATCTCTAATTCCACATTGATATGCTTCAACTTATTTGATTTAAGCTTAGAAAGCAACACGATACTCTCCACATGTTCCGTCCCAGGAAAAAGGTCATACCCCCATCCGCCGTCCGCCTGATACCCCAGTTTATGAAAATAC
>VSOC01000257.1 GCA_009774615.1 Lachnospiraceae bacterium | reverse complement strand
GTGGAAAACTGTTGACGAATACAGTAGTTGACGGATATACCATTGATGCAAACGGATGCTGGACGATTGATGGAGTAATTCAGGTGAAATAAGTTTTTATTTACATAAGTGTTTACATAAGCTTGAAAAATAAATTGCAAATAGAGAAATTCCCCGTTTTTAAGTCCTGGATGATAAGGATGGACGGGGAGTTTCTTTGTTGATTGAATAACCAAGAAGTTGGACAGGTAAAAATAGTTTTAAACAGACAAATTCCCACGTTTCAAGCTTCTTCCGTAAAACTCCGTTTCTACATTAACCAGGTTTCTTGATATGTTAGAAATGACAAAAACAAATAAAGAAGAAAAGAGAATAAGGAGGAAACCAAAATGCGTGAAAAAACACAGATAAAATCATGGTTCATTTATATTGCATTTACGATATTTGGAATAATTCTTGGGGCTGCAGGAGCAGGGATTGTCCTTTCACAGAAAAGTTCCGCAATACAGGAAGCAGCAGAAAAATCTTTACAGGAAAGTTTGGCAGAGGGCAGCAAAAATCCTTCTTCGGAAGAAAAGTCTGGCTGGATATTCGAGAATGAAAAATGGTACTGCTATACCGATGGCGTACCAGATAAAAATCGGTGGTATTATGTCGGCGAAGACGGTGCTATGTGTATGGATGGATGGCAGACAATTGACGGTCAGGATTATTTCTTTGGTGTCAATGGTGCTATGCAGACGGATGAGGAGATAGCAGATATACTTGGTGAAGAAAACTCGGCAATTCAGAAATTACAAGAAGCAGAGAACAGTACGGAAAAAACTCTGGAACAGAACTATACCGGATATTTTAAACTGGAGGGGGAACAAGTAGATGAAGCATTTATCAATATCCGGGAAATCCGGGACGGGTGGATTTATGGGGAATATTTTCTGACTTATTCTTATCTAACAGAAACCGCGCAGTTTTGCGACAGTGGAAATATAATTGAAATCGATGATAAGTTCACGATTCAAGCTTTTCGGTTATATGATGAAATCGAAACAATCTCTGACCCGCATACGATAACTCTGAAATTGACCCAAAAGGACGGAAAACCTGCACTGGAAATTATTCAATATGACGGCGCAGATGTAGAACCATGTTTCTTTTTATATCAGGAACCTGCTCATGAGCCAACCATACATAAAGAAGACCCGACAGGGGTATATAATTTTAGAAATGGATATCATAAGGGGGCTAATGGAGAGCTAGTATACGGTCTTGATGGAATAGTTACTTTAGAAGTGACAAAAGTGGAAAATAATCGGGTCTATGGAATATTCGATTTTATGGCATCTGATGATCGTTATTATGACGATTTCCGTGAGGATGGAATACCGATCAATGAAGGAACATTTTATATTGAATATTTTAAGTTCCAATTTGTTCATGATTTTATGAAAGATGAAGAGATTTACTTGCTTCTTGATACAGGAATACAGTGGATGATTCCCAAAGATATGGAAAAATCCACTTCAGAATCATCGAGAGAAATCTTTACAAAACCTGCTGCCGGATCTGCCACTGAAAAATTTTCAATGTCACCTTCCAGAATCGAGGAAGAAGTTCTGAGAATAAGAAATGTATGGACAGAGAACAGGGAGGCAATAGCAAACGGAGAATTTGCCAAAGAACAGATAAACAGCAATACCATTATCTATTCTCTGGGAGAGGATATTCGGATGATTGAGATTTCCGGCAATGGAAATGAATTATCGACAAAGATGCTCCAAATCGAAAACGGGAATCTTACATTTGCCTACTATGGAACATCCCAGGGGCAGATGCGGTGTTATTTTAAAGATAATCATATGTTCCGCTGGGTACAAACAGATACAAATGGCCATGCAGTAACACATGATATGGAACTGGAAAATCCGGAATTTATCCAGCATGAACAGCAGATAATCCAGGAATTTCAGAGTCTGTTGGATCATTATCAGGGGGCAATGCATTAAAATATCACGAAGAACTTTGCGGGCAATGCTGGAAATACATCTTAGCAGGCCAGGCTCCCCAGAGAAGATAAAACAGAGAAGATAAAACAGAGAAGATGGAGAAAAAACAAAATACAAAAGTGTGCTGCAGGGAGGAAAATATGATGAAAAGGCTCAGAATATGGATGATTTTTCTGCTTGTCTTGTTGGTTCCTGCTTGTTCCGGAAACAGGGAAAAAGGGGAAGAAACTACTGAATTAAGACAGCAGGAAACAGATAGCAGGGAGGAAAAGAAAGGGGAGGAAACTCAGCAAAGCGGGGAAGGCTCTCGCATAAAAAATGATGATATGGCTGAAGCTTCTTTATCGGAAGAATCGTCAGCAGAAGAAATTTCTCCTGGGACGACAGCAGCCGAAACGACTTTAGCCATGACGGAAACCACCGTATATGAAACGCTGCCTGCATTGTCCCAGGAAGAAAAGATCCAGCATATCCGGGATATGTATGGGCGGATCATCCAGGAACAAGATGATTATCGGAAGGAAAACGGAAAATATTACGGGGCAGACGGCGTATTGATGAAGGCGGAAGTATCTAACGGAAACGCAGTATTAGACAAAGTTATGAGCCAAAACGGGTATTCGGTTTATGGAGTAGATTATTATTATGATGATCTGTCCAGTGGGGATAATTATCCGATTTTCATTTACATGGTGATTGATGGAAGAGAATACAGGTATTATTTTTATCATGGAGAATTTATCCGGCGTGTAGGACCAGAGGGCGGAGGTAATACCAATGACAGCCCTAATATGAATCAGTTTGTGAGGACACTGCGAAACGAAGGGGCGTCTTACCGGTATGGAGCGGTTCAGGACCTGTCAGATGGGTATGCCGAAGGATTTACGGCGCAGGGAGGAACCGGTGCGACCGGATCGTCAGGGATAGGGGCAGGAAACAAAGCCTCCGCAACTTTAGACGCAGGAAATGGGCATCCGTCGGTCATAGTCACAGATGCACATAAAGGTGTTATAGAATCTGTTCTGGCGCAGGAGATATATTTTAACGGTTATCAAATGCAGAACGGTTTAATTACCGCAGACCAGTTTACTAAATCGTATGTACAGAATTCAGCGTGGCATTATCTTTATTATGATTATTATAATGAAAACCTTGTAGCGCCGGAGAACCCTTGTGAGGGGGCGGAGCCTTTTGCAAATCCATCCGTTTATTATGATAAGGATAAAGTAAACGAAATAATGGAGAACATTTATGGGGTCAGCTCTGTGTTTACATCGGGAGAAAATTGTTATTATTCTGATGATACAGAAAGGAACTGGCCTTATCTGGAAGTCGTCAACAACCGGATTACTTCTCGGCAGTATGGAGGAAATAGCGGGGATCCCTGGGCGTGGGTCGATGATATGAGATATTCTTTAGAAAATGGTTATTTGTATGCCGTCGGAAGGTTTTATGCAGAATCTGAAACGGCAATGATGGTGGAGGGAATCCGATTTATAGCCAGATTCAAAATAAATAAATATAACCGGTTTCCTTATCAGCTTCAGGAAATCAATATCGATGCGAATTGACAGAACTGCCGGGAAAAAAGAAATCTTTACAGCCTGTCATTGGGAGAGGGATTAATAGCCCCATTAAAAATTAAAATTGTACTTTAGCAAGAAGACCTCCTGTTTTCCAGGAGGTCTTTCACTGGGCTACAAGGATTCGAACCTTGAACTGACGGAGTCAGAGTCCGT
>VSOC01000256.1 GCA_009774615.1 Lachnospiraceae bacterium | reverse complement strand
AGCAGCCTGCCGGACGGAAGAATCACCATAAGGCTTTTTGAGTATGACGCACAAATAGCGCTTGACGAGGGTGAAGTTATGGAGGAAACGCTGACAGTGACATTTCCTAATACGGCAGTTCTGTATCTTCGTACTTACCAAAAAACACCGGACAAAATGAAATATGTGATTGTTACACCGGGCGGAACAGTGAAGTATGACATACCGATTATGAAAGTACAGAAATATTCGCTTGACGATATTTTTGAAAAACGTCTGCTGATGCTGATTCCGTTTTACATTTTTTCACATGAGAACAGCTTTCCGGAGTATAATAGTAATGAGCAGAAATTGGAAAAACTGAAAGCGGAGTATCAGGTTATCTTGGAAAGGCTTGACAGACTGGAACAGCATGGAGTGATCGGGGCGTTTGACAAACGCACAATCATAGAGCTTTCCGGTGATGTGATTAAAGAGATTGCACAGAAATACGAGAATGTGCAGAAAGGCGTAGGTGATATGATGAGCGGAGCATTAATTGAAACAAGTGCAAGAAAAATTTTGAATCAGGGAATTAGCCAAAACCAAAGGGAAACAGCTCTTAGGATGTTAGAAGATGGAGAATTGCCATTTGATAAAATTGCAAAATATTCAGGTCTTAAGATTGAGGATGTAGAGCAGCTTGCAGGACTTCAAACGGTATAGTTCACAAATTTATTTAAAAAATACCATTGTGAGATTATTGTGATGAGTGAAATAGGGTCGGAAAAACTGGATAGCGAGGAGATTTTTGAAGAAATTGTTTCGCTGCTGCATTGTTATTCCATGAAGCTTTACAGCAAAAGAAAAGCAGGAAGGATAAAAAAGGTGCTGGAAGAAGATGATTGTACAGAGAGTTGAAAAGCATATCCTGAAACCATCCAACAGCTATTACGCGATGTTCGACCATTTTTGCTTTCTTTCCAAAAATTTGTATAACCATGCCAATTATATCCTGCGTCAGGAATTTACAGGCAGTGGGAAGGCTGTCCCTTATGGTGATTTGGATAAGTTACTAAAAGCAGATACAGAATATCCCGATTACCGGGAAATGCCAACGGCACAATCGGCCCAGCAGATTTTGCGTCTGTTAGAAAAGAACTGGAAATCCTTTTTTGTATCCATAAAAGATTGGGCAAAGAATAAAGAGAAATATACAGGACAGCCAAAGCTTCCCAAGTATAAAAAGAAAGACGGCAGAAATATCCTTATCCTGACCAATCAAAATGTAAAATTAAGGGATGGCATGTTAAGATTCCCAAAGAAATTTGAAGGTTTTAAGCTAAAGCTGAAATGCTGTGCTAAAAATAATTTTCAGGCATTCCATCAGATAAGGTTTATACCAAAGCAGGGCTATATCCTAGCAGAAGTCGTTTACAGCATATCTATCAATGAAGCAAAACCGGATAACCAGCGTTATTGCAGTATTGACATCGGTATAGACAACTTAGCAGCCGTAACAACCAATGTAGGGGACAGAACCTATATCATCAACGGCAGGGGTCTTAAATCGGTGAATCAATATTACAATAAGCAGATGGCTCATTACAGGGAAACGGCGAAGCGGATGAATGGCAGGGATTTTACCCGACGGATGTCGCGGATGACAGCAAAAAGGAACCGGAAAATGGATGACTGCATGCATAAGGCCAGTTGAAAAATCGTCGATTATTGTATAAACAGAACTATCCATACCATCGTAATCGGTTATAACAAAGACTGGAAAAGGGATGCAAATTTAGGCAAAACAGTAAACCAGAATTTTACAGGTATTCCAAGCCAACGTTTGATTAACATGCTGCAGTATAAGGCACAGGAAGCCGAGATTAAGGTTATTCTAACCGAAGAATCCTATACATCCGGTACCAGCTTTCCTGACGATGAAATGCCGGTAAAACAGAATTACAGGAAAACACGGCGCATTCACAGGGGATTGTTTGTCAGCGAAAATGGGATAAAAATGAATGCAGATATTAATGCGTCCTATCAGATATTGAAAAAAGTATTCCCGACAGCCTACGCGAACGGGATAGAGGATGTGGGGTTACATCCAGTCAAAGTAAATGCAGCTTTTCTATAAACTGTATTGACTGATAAACAAATTTTATTAAAATTACTATATGATTATAGTGACTTTGATGAATTTGATAACCTAAAACGATAATGCAGAAAATTTAATATTGTAGCCATAAGGCAGGGAAATAACTGATGATTCAGATTTGTTTCCCTGTTTTTTCATGACATTTTTTCAGAAACTTATGGATATGGCAGTACCAATAAGTCCATATCCTTGGTAAGCGCTGAATAACTGTAAGCACTGAATAACTCCCCGGTTTTACAAATAAATCAATCTATGAGAAACTATGTTCATGGAGTGGCAATTCTACTGGTTCTCAGTATTGCACAAGAAATGATGTAGTATCTTTCTTTTCATTTCCGTGCAGCTTCCACTCTAAATTGAAGAAGAGGAGTTATGAACGTAAGCGATGAATGTTATTTGGTGGAAGTGTGAGGTAGTTGAATTGATGGTTATTTGAGAAGAGAAATTAAGAGAAACTGGAAGGATAGTGTAACTTTACCTGGGGAATTTTTAAAAATCAATAGTGCAGAATGTGTATTCCTGTGATATCCTATAGATAGAAGTGTTGAGGCTGAAAGTCGCCATCCATCGATAAAAATGTGTTTCCATGTATCGGCTGCTGATATCTGCTGAGTTAGTGGTTGTAGAGAGTCTGCCAATCCAATTCCCCAAGTAAAGTTACACTATCAACTGGAAGAATACGTATTGATAAAGCACGTGTTACACGTTATAATAATTGTGCAGGAGAGGAAAATACAATGCCATTAAAACCACGCGAGATGGAGAAAATAATCTTTGCAGATGGATATTCAAGAATCAAGAAGGTTCACACAGAAATTATGTACATCCAATAAAGCCTGGAAAAGTTACAATACCTTTTCATCAAGGTAAGGAGTTGAATAAAAAAACTGAGAATTCTATTAGAAAACAGGCGGGACTTCGATAGTTCTACGGCCTGTTATTGAATCAGTACCAGGAGGTGTTTTTATGCTGTCAATGTATCCGGCTTGTTTTTTTAATGAAAATGATGGTTATTCTGTTGTCTTTCCTGACCTTAATTGGCTGGCAACACAAGGTGATACGTTTGAGGAGGCTATGGAAATGGCAGTTGAATGTCTGGCTGGCTATCTTCATACCTGTCAGATGGATGGAGATACTGTTCCAAAGCCATCGAAATTATCGGATATTCATCCCGAAGAGGTAGCAAAAGAACTTGACCCAGAAGTTCCTTTAGGTGAATCATTTGTCAATATGGTATCTGTGGATGTAGCTTTGTATGCAAAAGAGCATTTTGAAAAATCTGTAAAAAAGACGCTTACTATTCCCGCCTGGCTTAATAAAGCTGCTCTGGAACAAAATATTAATTTTTCACAAGTACTGCAGGATGCCCTGAAGGCACAGCTTCACCTTGGATGATACTATGGATTTTGAGATAAATTGAAGGTTAATAAAGAAAAGAAAACTGAATAGTTAGAAAAATAAAGAAAAGCGGTTCGTTTTTATAACGGATCGCTCTTTTTTATGGATGAAAATGGGGATTATTGTAAAAATACTTCGGAAAATTTGTTGCAAAAAGTATAGGTTTTGCAAATGCTCTGAATGCCTGTAAATCTTAGTCATTCTACTACAATATCGTC
>VSOC01000255.1 GCA_009774615.1 Lachnospiraceae bacterium | reverse complement strand
TCCAAAAGGAATTGATCTACCGAGATATTGTAACGCAGCATAAGCTCAAAGAATATCTGTAAGCTGGGGTGCTGCCCTTTATTCTCAATATTCGCAAGGTAGCGCGGGGATATATACATTTCGTCGCATACCTTTTTCCGGCTCTCTTTGCGCCCTTTCCGGGCTGTCTTAATTGCTTCCCCAAAAGCCTTAAAGTCGTATCGTGGTACTGGTCTTTTTGCCATATTCATTCACCCTATTATATTTTACTGTTCACCTTTCTTTTTGGATATGTCTACACAGTTCCACTAAATAGCTTAAATACATCATATAATCAGAGGAAATTTTTCACGCCATCTTGACAAAAATCCTAATTCGTGCTATTATATAATCCGAAATCGTATTATATATGGAGGTAAAATATGAGTGAAACACGAGAAGCTGTTCGGCGGCTTGCAATAGCAATCAGTAATTTTGAAAAAATCTATGTTGCCAATACTCCAAAGATTGGCAGACAATCATCAGAATTATGGCTTATCTATGCCCTTAATGACGGAGAAGCACATTCCCAAAAACAGATTTGTGAGGAATGGGGATTTCCGCGCACTACGCTTAACACAGTTACTAAAAAGTGTGAAGCTGCTGGTTATCTTACGTTGACCGCTATTCCCGGAAAACGGCGGGAAATGCAAATATGCCTTACAGAAAAAGGAAAGACTTATGCGAGTCAAATATTAGATGTTATATATCGGGCAGAAGATCAAGCGATGGAAAAAACACTTGAAAAATATCCTGCGGATTTTATTGACGTTTTGGGATATTTTGTAAAACATCTTGAATCTTCATTTGAGCAAATATTAAAACAGTAAGGAAGTGTTTCATATGGGAAATCAAGAATGGATACTATGTCCAAACTGCCAAAGTAAGACACGGACAAAAATCCGGGAGGATACAATACTTTCCCATTTTCCACTATTTTGTCCTAAGTGCAGGCAGGAAACCTTAATCAATGCAGAACAACTGAAAATATCAATTATCAAAGAGCCGGACGCAAAGACGCAGAGCCGATAATTCGTTACAAAAACGGAATATCGGTTCTTTTTATTTATGCGATCCAGCTTTAGAATGGGAGGAAATTAAAATGTCCAGTTCAGGCATGAAAAATATTATAAAGTACGTCTTACCAATGATTTTAAGCAATGTTTGTTTCTTTATGTTTACCATTATTGACGCAGTTTTTGTGGGGAGAGGTGTAGGAACAAACGCCCTCGGAGCAATCAATTTAGTTAGTCCCTTTATCATGGTTGTTGGAGCAATAAATATGCTTATCAGTGTTGGCGGTGTAGCTATTTACGCTGTTCGTATTGGGCGAGGAGATATAGAAGGAGGAAACAAAGTATTCCGTCATGGAATGCTGTTTATGGTATGTGCCGCAGCAATTCTCAGTTTTATTGGCGTGTTTTTTGCAGATAAGGTTTGTACTTTGCTTGGTGCAAATGAAACATTCCACCATTTAGCGGTTGAATATCTGTTTTGGTATTCTATCTTTATTATTCCATCTGCTATATCTATGGGACTGCAAAATTATTGCCGTAATGACAATGCGCCCGGATTGGTAAGTATTGTTGTGATTGTTACAACAGTATGTAATATTTTTGGCGACTGGCTGCTGATCTATCCTATGGCATGGGGAACAAAGGGGGCTGCTATTGCTACGGGCATATCACAGACACTTGGATTACTGGTCATATTGAGCCATTTTATCCGTAAACAGGGAAATCTGCGCTTTGGAAAAATAAAACTGGAAAAAAGTCTGTTCAAAGAAATCATTGTACATGGTCTGCCCGAAGGAATCAGCCAGTTGGCAACTCCTGTTATGACATTTTGCATGAATATGGTTCTCATTGACATGGTAGGTGATCTTGGGGTCAATGCTTTTTCAGCTATCAGTTATATAGCATCTTTCTCTATGGCTGTCTTTTTTGGAGCCAGTGAGGGGTTACAGCCTTTATTTGGACAGAGCTATGGTGCAAAGAAAAAAGAGGATTTGAAATTCTATTTTAAGGCAGGGTTGAAAATCAGTTTTTTTGGCAGTGCTGCTGTTACGATATTAGCGGTTCTTTTTGGGGGCTATATTGGCAGTCTATTTGGCACTGATGCTGTAACACGGGAATATATGCTCAAAGTTTTGCCGCAATTTGCTGTTGGCTTTATCGCAACGGCAGTCAATGTTATGATTTCTTCTTACTTGTATTCTACGGAACGCTCTTTACTTGCGCTGAATATCAGCGTTTTACGAAGCATTATTGTAAATGCGGCAGTCATTCTGATTTTGCCATATGTATTTGGTGAAAGCATAATATGGTTTTCACTGTTGATTTATGAAGTAATCGTATTGATTATTGCAGTAGCACTATTAAAACATTCTGAAAAAAATGGTATTCATTTCAAAGAGTAAAGGAGGAACAAAATGATTATTACAATTAGCCGTGAGTTTGGCAGCGGAGGACGTGAACTGGGGAAGCGTTTGTCTAATGTATTGGAAATTCCCTGTTATGACAAAGAAATCATTCAGATGATAGCTGAAAAACAAGGATTTGATGAACAATATGTTTCCCATATATCAGAAAAAAATCTGCAAGCCGCATATCCCCGGACAATAGGCTGTCGTTTCACTATGACCCCACACCCGGTTACAAAACAGGCTGTAACGATTGCTGTTGAGCAGCAAAAAATCATTAAAACTTTTGCAGCGCAAGGGGATTGTATTATGATTGGACGCTGCGCCGATGTGATTTTGAAAGAATATAACCCGTTTAATATTTTTGTATATGCTGATATGGATACAAAGCTAAAACGGTGTATAGAACGGGCGCCCAAAGGTGAAAACCTCACCCCCACAGAGCTTGAACGTAAGATACGGGAAGTGGATAAAGAACGAGCAAAACACCGGGAGTTTTATATAAGCGCAAAAGAAAATGCACGTTCAAATTACCACTTGTGCATAAATACTTCCAGCATAGAAATCAAAAAAATAGTTCCCGTGCTGGCTGAATACATTAAGGTTTGGTTTGAAATAAGGATTGAGAACAAAGCAAGAAATGTTTAACCGAACAGAAAAAGGTGATTATATGGCAAAATTTTTGGAGTTTGTATTAGAAGATCAGGCTTATGCGATTTTAGTTGATAGTGTTCGTAAAGTTTCGCAACTACATAGCATAGTTAGAATACCGCAAACTCCAAATTATGTTTTAGGTGTGACAAATTATGGGGATCAACTTATTACTGTAATAGATTTGAAATTCTTATTAGGAATCCCTAAAGTATATTTTGCTAAACGCCAGCTTACAATAAATGTTTTTATTGGCAATTCATTTTATGCGCTATTAGCAGATGATGTTTTGGGAGTGATTGACGTGAACCTACAAAATGCCAAACAGATAGAAACACTGAATTTTAAATTTGTAATCCTAAACAAATGAAGTACATTAAGATGTAACAAGCCGCAGTCTATGTAGGCTTCTATAAGTAAGTTATAAACGGCGGTTTTGATTACTTGTTTCAATGCCGCCGTTTCTTTTTTAAAACCAGACAACGGAGGGTGTATTAAAGTCGTCCTTTTTTAACAGCACGGCGGTATCGGGAGGTATCGTCGTGTTGTTTCTTTATCGACAAAAATCAACAAATAACGCCGTATTAAAAAAATCACGTCCACCGCCGGGGGAAATTCTACCCATGAATATGAACTGTCTAATCAACTGAATACTGCTTTCTATTCCTCTGCGCCGGTCTGCAATTTT
>VSOC01000254.1 GCA_009774615.1 Lachnospiraceae bacterium | reverse complement strand
CCGATGAATTGACGGAGGCCCGCACCAGGAATAGGGACGAGAGGGGGCTATGAATGAATCCACAAAAATTCAGATAAAAGAATTATGTGCGGATATAATAGATTGTGTTAATAAAACAGCTCCGATCAGTAACACTCCGACAAAATATAGAATGCTTAGAACAAGTGACATCAGAGATGGCTTTATTAACCTTGAAAATTTGAACTGCGTCACAGAAGAAACTTATAATAAATGGACTCGCAGAGGCTTCCTTCAAAAGGGAGATATTATTCTTACCCGTGAGGCACCTTTGGGCGAAGTTGGGCTTGTTCGGTATGCTGAGAATTTTTTTCTTGGACAAAGGCTGGTCTTACTTAGAGCAAACCCATCTGTTTGTGATAACCGATTTTTGTTATATGCGCTCCAATTTCACGATAATAAGCAAGCTATCATAGCAAAAGGGGTTGGTGCAACTGTATTACATTTGCGCGTTCCAGAATGTGAAAAAATTGAAATTAGAGTCCCTGATTTACAAACACAAAGGAAAATTGGAAACATTCTCTTCGCCTACGACAACCTAATCGAAAACAACCAAAAGCAGATCAAGCTGCTGGAGGAGGCGGCCCAGCGGCTGTATAAGGAATGGTTTGTTGATCTGCGGTTTCCCGGTTATGAGACAACCCCTGTTGTGGATGGAGTGCCGGAAGGGTGGGAGCTATGTCGGGTAGGTGATGTAATTGAATTTAACCCGAAAGTCCCTCTCAATAAAGAGCGATTAAAGGAGAGCGTTCCTATGTCTGCGTTAAGCACCACATCAATGGTACTGGATGTTGATGAATTTACGACTACTTTTTCTAATTCCGGAAGCAAATTTCAAAATGATGATACATTACTGGCAAGAATCACTCCGTGTCTTGAAAATGGGAAAACCGCCTTTGTTGCTGGTATTGAGAGCGACGAGGGTGCTGTCGGCTCTACGGAATTTATTGTCATGCGTTCAAAAGGAATCAATCCATATATGGTGTACCTGCTTGCCCGCAACGACAGCTTCAGGCAGTCTGCAATCAACAGTATGACAGGAAGCGATGGCCGTCAACGCGCACAGGCAGACAAATTAAAAGTACTCCCATATCTCAAGCCAACCGACCAAATTATGATGTTATTTGCAAGATATGTAGAGCTGATGTTTATACAGATACAAAAGAAGAATGAGCAAAATGTCCGGCTTAGACAAGCCCGAGACCGCCTGCTTCCAAAACTTATGAGCGGAGAAGTGGAGGTATAATATGGAAAACTATGATTTTAATCCAGCAAAAGAGGCTAAAGATGTAAAAGACATTGAAGATGCTGTCAAAAAAATCGCAGCATTGCAGAGACAGATTAATAATCCGACCCGAGATGGCATGATAAATGCACTCAGTGATGCACAGTCAACAGCAGGAAAAGAAATTCAGCAAGTCGAATATTCCCAGGGAGATACAATCCCAACGCCATGGGTGTGTTTTCCGGATCAAGACTTGTATAGGAAACTAAGCCAATACCAGGAGGGTCTCCGCCAGCATTGTATCAAAAAGGTTGGAGAAAAAGCCTTTGAAGAATTACTGAAAAAGGTTATGACAGTGGAGTGAATCATATGGCAGTATTTTCACGCAGAAATGGTTATAACACCGCCGCTATGCAGTTAGAATGTGCAAGCGACACGCTAAAGCGCCGCATTATGGCCGCTTTTTATGCACAGGAGTTTAATACAGATGAGACGCTTGACTGGATCACCAATATAACGGGTATTGAAAATATGATGATTGAGATGGGAGTACTATTTGAATCTCCCCGAAATCATATTATCAAACAACGTAATGCAGAATCCTTGCAGAGAGCGGTTATTGAATCAACAGAATGGTATACCATATTTGATTTCATTGAACGTTATCTTGCTGTTTCCAGTGAAAGCACTTCAATAGAGATGACAAAAGTATTTAATCATATTTTGGAGGACGAAGTATCAGCTTATCGGATTTTAGACAATCTTGTTGTCCCGATTACAAACAAGGCTGAACTCAAAACAATTGAAGAAGCTAAAAGTATCCCTTATGATTCTGTACGTACTCACGTATCCAAGGCATTGGCACTATATGCTGATCGAAAAGCACCGGATTACGAGAATTCTATTAAAGAATCCATAAGCGCTGTTGAAGCAATGTGTTGTATCATCACAGGATTAACGGGAACGCAAGCTACATTAGGGGCAGCCATTAAAAAGTTGAAAGATAATGGTGTACACATACATAGAGCTATGGAAAGTGCATTTTCGTCTCTGTACGGATATACATCTGATGAAAATGGTATTCGTCATGGGGGTATTGATTTCACAAATGCTCCAGCAGAAGATGCAAAGTATATGCTGATATCCTGCTCTGCGTTTGTAAACTATTTGATGGAGAAGTGGAGCAAAGTTCAATGTGCTAAACAATAAGATGGGGCTTATGTATGAGTGGAAATATTAAGACTATTAAATTTACAGCTGTGCTTAGCGCCGTTTTTGCAATACTTACATACATTATTACCCTTAATGTGGAAGTAGCGTTCTTTGCCCCCAACTGGCCTTGGATATCCAATAACTTTGCATTAACAGTATGTGGCGGTATATTTGCCAGTACTCTTGTTGTAATGCTCTGCGAGGTACAAAAGTATTTGAGCAACAAATCAAGCTGTGAAAATTATTTATTTTATCAGACCGTGTATCTTTATTTAGCTATGTTCCTAATACAAAAAATTACCAAGGAATTTATTGATGCCCCAACAGAGGCTGTATCTGAAAATTTATTGGAAGATAATGTGCAAATAGCACAATGTCAGCTGAATGCGATACAAGGCGTCGATTATACAACTTTTTCATCAAAGAATGAACTACTGACTGTCCAACATAATTTCTGCTCTGGGGTAGTGCCAAAAATCAAATCTTTTTTGTCTGTTAACAACTACCTAAAAAGAGCAATCCTAACAGTCCAAATTGCTAATGTGGAACAGTTCGGAGTAAAGAAACCTATTACGACAACTGATCCGTTAATTTTTCAGACTTTATCCATTATAAATGAGAAGAGTCTGTCTCTTATAGCCGATATATCAAATTACTTACAGTCAATCGATAATGCCTGTCACAATCGTTTTGCTTGGGAAGTACAGAAGCAAAAGATTCATGAAGGTTATACCAGTATTTTTACAGCAGGAAGATTTGAGGACTTTCTAAAACAGGGAGAGTAATACTATGAGCTACGACTACTCCGAAAATGTCCTGATTCAAGAGAGCGCCGCTGACCTGCTCCGTGATGAGCTGGGCTGGGAAGTCGTCTATGCCTACAATACCGAGCAGTTAGGCGAAGCCGGCACCCTGGGCCGCAAAAGCTACAAGGAAATTCTGTTGACCCGGTATTTTCGGGAGGCTCTGCTGCACCTGAATCCCTGGCTCACCCCCGCCCAGCTGGACGAGGCCCAGCGGCTCATGGAGCACCGCCTGTCCACCGCATCCCTGTTGCAAATCAACGAGGAAAAATATTTCCTGATCCGGGACGGCATCCCCGTCACAGTAAAGAAGCCTGGCGGCAGGACAGAGAAAAAATACGCCGCCGTCATCGACTTCCAGAACCCGGAAAACAACCGTTTTCTTGCAGTTCAGGAGTTGAAAGTTGACGGTGATCTGTATCACAAACGCCCGGATATTGTGGGCTTTGTCAACGGCATTCCGCTGCTGTTTGTGGAGCTGAAGGCCGCCGGGGTGGACGTGCAGGACGCCTACACCAACACCTACACCGACTATCTGGACACCATCCCCCACCTGATTTATTA
>VSOC01000253.1 GCA_009774615.1 Lachnospiraceae bacterium | reverse complement strand
ACATTTTTGTCATTGTATTCTACACCGGCTTTGGCGTCAGGAACTGTGCCGATGTCGCTTTTACCTTCCAGGGTCAGTGAACCGTCCGGGTGTTTCAGGTAGTACTCATGGACGTAATTGTAGCTGACTTCTGGTGTGGGATCTGGCTTTTCGGGTGTTGGTTTTTCTGGTTCTTTGGTTTCTTCCCTGTAATAGCGTAGGATAATAATTTCATCGCCTTCTTCTGTTGCTTCGACTCCTGGCTTATCTTTTACATATCCATAAAAACCTTCTTCATTTTTATAGCCGTATCCAGCATTCAGATAGTCATAAGTTCTCTTTTTTCCGTCTAAGGCCGTGTGAGTGAATTCCGATTCAACATCCTCATTTGTAAATAATTTATCTAAGTCTTCAGGCAATGGTTCTTTTTCAGAGATTTCTGATATTCCTTCAAAAGTGTAGGTGTATTTATCATCATTTTCTAATGTTCCACCAAAGTAACTTTCATCATCATTATTGGGTGCTTTATAAAATACAATTGCAGGCGTATTTTCTATTTCATCTGTGATTGTGTTGTTCTCATCAGAAACACTGCTCTCATTTTTTTCACGAAGATAATATTCATGCACAACATTATAGGATTTCTTTGTTTGCATTGAAAGTTCTCTGTAGTATTTTAAAATAATGATCTGTTCCCCGGCCTTTGTACCTTCTATCTCTGACCAAGTATCATTAGAGCGATATATTCTTCCGTCGCCAGTATAACCGTCGCCATATGTTGGCTCATTACTATTTTCCAGTACACCATATTCTGGTCGATTAATATAGCAATAAGTATATGGTTCTGTTACGCTATTGGGTTGGAAACTTGGCTGTTTATCAACAGCGTCAGCAGTGTATTTGATGCCGAGTTCTCCTTCTTGGAGCAGGACGTTACTGCTACCTTCCCAATGATCGCCGTCAGAGTCCCGGAAATAATACACATGAATAACATTGTAACTTCCCTTTGGTTGTCTTTCTCGATAATAACGCAAGATGATGATTTCGCTGGCATCTTCGGTGACAGAGATTTGATCTTTATCACCTACGGGGGCATAATTAAGTTCTCTTTTTTCCTGTTCAGAGGTATTGTCCGAAGGTTTTAATGCTATACCTGTTCCGCCATTTACAAGAATTCCTTTATAAGGACTGGTATAGGGTTTATAATCGGATTTTTCATTTATAGCTTCAACAAAATCTCTGCTGTTTCGCTTTAAATTACTGGATGTTGCGATTTTAGAGATTGTATTTCTGAGTCGTGTGTTGCTAGGTGTTGCACTTCGGAGCGAGGTGTTGCGGGGTATTGCGTTACTGGATGTTGCATTTTGGCGTATAGTGCTAAAGCGTTCTGTTTTTGGTTCAAGGGGATCTACCCAGCCATAGGCTTCATCAAAATGTTGGTAGTTATTACCCTTAAAACTGGGTACCTGGGAGATATCCAGTGCCTGGTAGTGTTCTCCTTCACTGCGGCCGCGTACAGTAGAAATATTGCTGTTTCCTACAAAAGTATAGCTTCCATCTTCCTCCTTTATATAATATTCATGGATATAGCGATAGCCATATTTACCTGCTTTAAAAGAATTAGTAAAAGTTACTGTTGCATTACTGCCTTTTGCTGTGCCATAGATTGCACCACTGTCTGTGTAGTTTATCTGATATTCTACAGGTTTGTCATTCACGGGAGTGATGGTGTAACTGCCAGCTTCCGGAAGTTCTATTTCTGTATTTGTTCCGGCAAGAATATCTACTATCTGATAGAATGAATTTGGCCCGTTTACTTGAAACTGATACTTTCTCTGCTTCGTGTTTTCTGGAATAGTCTCTACTCCGGAAAGAGGGGGAATTTCCGGCTTGCCAATCATAAGCATACGTTTACCGGCTATGCTCAGATTCAATTCTTTTTTTGCTTCTGTGATACTAAGGATATCTCCTACAACTTGCATGGTAAAACTTGCATGATCCCAATCAACCATTTCTGTAATTTTGTAGTTTCCATCCTTCAGCCCCGTCAGCGTTATACTTTCTCCAGCCTTTAGTTTCACTGTTGTATCTGCTCTATCTGTTGCTCCAAATCCCTGTGAAGGTCCTGAAATTAAATTATTCTGGTTATCTCGAATTTTATAGTAATAGATAATATTATCGGTGTCAGAAGCAGAGGAAACATTGGAGATAGCGGGAGCCATGATCTTTATCCATCCACGCTCATCAATCGTTAAATTTGTATATTCTTTATCTGCCTTATCATAGGTATTGGTTTTTTCTTTTTCTGTATATTCATTCCAGGAAACATCTATTTTTTTCACAGTTTCACTTGTTACATCTGTAGCTGAAAAATAAATTAGCCCTGTTTCGGAAACAAGTTTTGGTGGATTATTCATTGTGTATGTAGAGGGTGCCACAAATGGACCTCCACTTACACTTTTACGAACAATCTGACCCTCACCATTCCCAATTCCATAATGAAAATAATACTTCGTTTGTTTGTCCGTAATTTTTTGATTATTTGCATTATAAAGCGGACCAAAAGAGAGGAACTGTATGTAATCTCCTTTGACAGGAAAACTTTTCCAACTTCGAGATGAAGTATATGAAATAGCCGAAGATTGTGCTTTTCGAAGATTAACATCGGTTTGGGGAACAGTTACAGAATATTGGGTATTTGCGTTCTCTGTAAGACTGCGTTCAGTTACAGTGTATACGCCTTTTGGCAGATTATCTGCAATATGGCTTTCACCAGATGATATTTCTACCATCCGTTCGGTGAAGTTTTCATTATCAGAGCTGATAACAAAATAGTGAATCTTGCCATCGCCTTTATTTCCTTCTGCTGTAAGAGTTAGTCTTCCTGTGGCACCATTAATATAAAATTTACCTTCTTTTCCTTTGCCAATAACAGCTGTTCTCTCACCTAGTTTAGCGAAAAAACCGTCAGGAGCCATGATTTGTTCAATGGTATAGATCCCAGCAGGGAGTTTTATTGAGTTTCCATTGGAATCTTTTACTTCTGTGATTTTTCTTTCTTCACCAGGATAGAGAGAAAATGTTTCATTTAAAGGTATAAAGCCGTTGAAGTTGTGTTCGTTATAGGACCTGCTTGTAATATGAAACCCAACAGGCGTATTGCGGTCATTTTCGTTTTCTGACAGCGGTAATTTTATAGTAATTATAGAATTGCTTCTTAACTTTAGTTCGTGTTTTCTGCTATTTATTGTTACATTAGCATCGGAGGAAGAATCTGACATATTATAATAATTGTCATTATCATCCCAAATTTCAATATTGTCTGTAATCTCGGTTACCGTGACATTAAATGGACCTGCTGATGTAAATGTTTCGGATTTCCAGGCATCATCGCCGTCTATTCCATCTCGGGGAAGCGTGACGATATCATTCACAGGGACTTCCACACGTTCTTCATTTATTCTGGTGCCCTCAATTTTAAAAGTATATTTCTGATCTTTAGCTTTTGTTTTGACTTCATCTGGAATTTCGCTATCAAAATCAAACTTTTTTTCAATAACTAGGCTATAGCTACCTTTTTCCCATTTTCCGTTAGCAGCAAATACAACAGTTCCTACGGTCAATAAGGCCATTAAGAGAAGAATGATTGCAGTAAAATGTCTTCTTTGTTTTCCTTTTCTGCTATAACTATTTTTTCTAATATTTGTTGAATTATTAGTCCTTTCTGTTATATTGCTTTTCTTTTCAGTATTCATCATATTCTCACTCCTTTCCGCCAATTCCCATTCATTCTAAAATAATTATCTATATTTAACGCAGCAGTCCTTCATTCACCGCCCGTGCAATTTCCCCC
>VSOC01000252.1 GCA_009774615.1 Lachnospiraceae bacterium | reverse complement strand
ATGATGATTAGCCCGTCAAAAGGTATTTAAGATGCAAATTGTGCTAATTGTTTCTAAATTGCGCATTGATTAACTTTATATCCAAGTTGACAGAAATAAAGAAACCGGGTGCAATTTCTATACAATTTACACAATATTTGCTAGAAATACCTTTTGATGCTTGAATCATAATGATCTTTGTAAAAAATATTGTATTCTATTCTGTAAATCGTTATGCGCCATTTTTCTTGGATATTTCTTTTACTTTGGCTGTATTTTTGAACTATTGGAATTTTATTCTATCAAGAAATTATCCAATCAACACCTTTTTCCCCTCGAACGCGAAACCATAGTTCCTTATCCTTTCTGCTGATATCCCACGATTACGCAATAGGATATCATACTTTTTGTCTTCTATTTGCTTCAACGCTGCCTGTGCCGCACTTTCTAACATTTCTCTCTTTTTGGTATGGATAGTAAAAGTCTTCATGAATTGAAAAAAGAAATTGACACAGACAGTTTACTGCGCTAAAATGTTACCGGGGTAAATTAAGAAAAAGTGGTTGCTGTGAATATGTAAACAGCAACCAAAAAGGGAATGGAAGGAGTATCTGCATGATTGAAAAGGTAACACAAATCAACAGCATGGTAAACAACCTTGTCTGGGGCGTGCCGGCGCTGACGCTGTTAATCGGAACGGGTGTTCTGATGACGGTGCTGACCGGGTTTTTCCAGTTTACGCATTTTGGACATTCGATGAAGGAAACAGTGGGAAGCCTGTTTAAGAAAAAGGATATCTTAAAGACGGAGGATGAGCACTCGATTTCTCAGTTTCAGGCGCTGTGTACGGCTTTGTCGGCGACGATTGGCACGGGGAATATTTCCGGTATTGCTTATGCGATTACCATGGGCGGCCCGGGGGCGGTGTTCTGGATGTGGGTGGCTGCGATTGTCGGCATGATGACGAATTACTCGGAGAATGTTCTGGGCATTTATTTCCGCCGCAGGAACGAGCGCGGGGAATGGTGCGGCGGTGCCATGTATTACTTAAGGGACGGACTTGGCTCGAAAAAGGGCTGTGCGGGGATTGGAAAGGTTCTGGCGGTTCTTTTTTCGCTGTTTGCCGTGTTTGCTTCCTTTGGTATCGGAAATATGGGGCAGGTGGCTTCGATTAAGGAGAGTGTCTTAAATGTTGTCCGGTTTACCGGGAATGATACGACGGACGGGCTGATTATCGGTGCTGTGATTGTGGCGGTGGCAGCGCTTGTGATTATCGGCGGCATTACCCGGATTGCCCGGGCGAATGAGCGAATTGTTCCGTTTATGGCGGTGTTTTACATTGTCGGTTCCCTGGCGATTATTCTTAGCAATGCAGGGATGGTTATCCCGGCTTTCGGCGCAATCTTTAAGGGCGCATTCAGCATGAGGGCAGCCGCGGGAGGTATCGGCGGTGCGGTGATTAAGCAGGCGATTACCTGGGGCTTTAAGCGCGGGGTGTTTTCTAATGAAGCAGGACTTGGCTCTTCGGTTATGGTTCACTCGGCGTCGAATGTGAAAGAGCCGGTTACACAGGGTTTATGGGGTATTTTTGAGGTGTTTTTTGATACCATCCTTGTCTGTACGATGACGGCTCTGCTGATTTTAACGTCCGGAATTGTCGATCTGGAAACGGGTGCTTCGCTGAGCGGGGCGACGAAGCTGGGATTGGCGACGGAGGCATTTACCGCACAGTTCGGCACGTTTGGGGGGATTTTTATTGCCGTTGCCGTTACATTGTTTGCCTTTTCCACGGTGCTTGGCTGGAGTTTTTACGGGACAAAAGCCTGGGAATATCTGTTTGGAACGAAGGCTACAGTGATGTACAAGGTGATTTTTCTGGCGGTTGTGCTTATCGGATCGACGATGGGTGCCGATCTGGTGATTGATTTGTCGGATACCTTTAACGGCTTAATGGCCATACCCAACCTGATTGGCGTGCTGACCCTGTCCGGGACGGTTGTTGCCATTACCCGCAATTATAGTGAACGAACCTTTGGGAAAAAGACGGGGGATGAGGTCGGCTACATGCTTTCCTATTTTCCGGATATTCAAAAGGAACAGGAAGAGGCTGTTAAGGCGGGAAAATAACAATAAATCAATCGCACATTCTGGTGTATGGTATAAGAGTCCGGTTTTTCGGACTCTTTGTTTATTCTGCAGGAATTTAAGTGGTTGGGGTGATTAAGCGAAAATAAAAAGATAAAGGGTGTAAACCGTGTGGTGGGATAACATTTAAAATGCAGGAGCGGAATCTTTCCGATCCATTGAATATCTTTGAGAAGCCGGTTTATCTTTACTTAACATTTTTATTGTACATCAGAAGAATATTCATACGACATCCTCGGTTCTTTCACAGATAAGGTATACAACAGGGGTCATTTGTCGTTTGTGCGCAGATTTTCGACCGATTTCCTATATTCCTCCCACATGGCAGTACCTCCGATAAATGGAATTGCACCATAATGGCTCTGCAGATATTTATAAGATCTGTATTTCCGTCAAACTGCAGCAAATCATTTCTAACATCAATTCTACAAAACAGAAACTGTCAGCTTCTTTATCAGCTCGGCCTAAAGTTTCATAATATTCATTTTGCCGTGACTGAATGAGTTCTTCCACAGGAAGCCAGTAAAATAATTCTTTCCATTTTCCAAGAAGCAAACTGTGCCACATTCGGCCTAAACGTCCGTTACCATCTTGAAAAGGATGTATAAATTCAAATTCATAATGGAAGATAGAACTTTTTATTAATGGATGCATTTCTGATTCTTGATACCATGTGAATAAATCCTGGATTTGCTGTGGGAGAAACTTTGCAGGTGGTGCCATGTGCATTAATTTTTCTCCAGCAAAAACACCTACGCCTCCAGAACGGAACTTCCCGTTTTCTTTTACTAAGCCATTCATCATCAGTTGGTGTGCTTTTAGTAAATCATTTATGGACAATGGATTTAGGGTAAGCAGCAATTCATAGGCATCATAAGCATTTTGCACTTCTTTTATTTCATTTGGATTTCCTAAAACACGTTTTCCCTCAATAATTGCTGTTACTTGCTCTAAGGAAAGGGAATTTTGTTCGATAGCCAGGGAAGAATGAATGGTTCGGATTCGGTTTTCACGGCGCAAATGAAGATTCAGCGTTTCTGGCTGCATAACGGTAATCCGGCCAACCTGTTCGCTGATTTCTGCCACGAGATTTAATATTTTATCGGTTATATGAAATGGGGGATTGTAGCTGCTCAAATTCAACACCTCTTACTATTCTTGTTTTTCTAATTCTTGTTTTGTCATTTTAACAAATATTTTTTGAAAAGGCAAGGTTATATGCTTTATTATCCTGAATTATTCATGGGATAGTTACTGTTCACACGTTCACAGCAACAGGCAAAAATCCATGAAAATCGCCTTCGTCGATGGGATTTATGCTCACTGGCTCAGTTTAACCTACGGTCAGCGCAGCAAGTGCGCAGACCTATGTGGACAGTAACATGGGATAACAGCATTAAGTGCTGAACTCCGCATAGTTACTGGATTTTGATTAAATATTGCTCTTCACTTATTTAGTGAATAAAAAAAGAACGCGATCTATGGTAAAATTTAGGTGTCAAATCAAAATCAAAACCAAAGAGGTAAAATGGAGAACTGGTTTAGGCGATTGGCTCTTGTTGTCAGTACGAAAAAACCGCGTATTGATACCATTCGTTTAAAGCTGCTGAAAATAGCTGCAAGAGTGGTAAGAGATTGAAAAAAATGCTGGAATTAAAGTGAAAATAAGGAAAAATCAGACTTATCAGACTTGAGTGTAACAAAATGTAGAATTGTGTTACACTGAGAGTTACCACGTAATAATAGCACTCTTTTCGCTATATTGCAAGGTTTTTTCGGAAAAA
>VSOC01000251.1 GCA_009774615.1 Lachnospiraceae bacterium | reverse complement strand
TACACAACAAACCTGTTATCAAACGGGGCGCAGCCAAAAGATGTGCAGGAACTTTTAGGACATTCAGACGTAAGCACCACCATGAATGTCTATGCACATGCTGCAAGGGAGGCAAAACGGGATTCAGCTAAACTCTTGGATAAGGTTGTGGGAATGAATTAATCAATGAAAACTGAATAACAAAAGCTTTCCCTTGTAACCTGCTCATAAGGGCAAAAACAAGGGAAAAGGATACATATTTTGAGGCTGAACATACCGCAAAGCCTTGAAAATTAAGGAAAGTTAAGATAGTTAATAGATAAACTGGAATTTATATGTTTATCATAATTCCAATCTCATATAAATAACTTCTTGAAATCCTGCTAATCGAGAATTAAAGCCCTTAGGATTTCTGCCATATTCAACAAATCCAGCTTTTTTATATATGGATAATGCTCTTACATTGTCGGCAACTACATTCAGTTCAAGCTGGACATATCCTGCAGCCTTTGCACACTCAATACATGCTAGAGTTAATGCCTGTCCAATCCCAAGTCCCCAAAATTCTTTAGCAACACTGATGCCCAATTCGGCACGATGCCGTATCTTATATTTTTTCCCTACTGCTTCAATCCCAGCGGTTCCCACAACTACATTATCGACTACGGCAACTATTTCGATTTCATTTTTACTTTCAGATTTCTCTTTTAGGAATTGACTTTCCTGCATAACATCAAAGCAATTTTCGTCTGGATAGGTAAGTAAATAATCGGTTTCTCCATGTGTTAAATTAAAGTTGTCAAATACAGCTTGCCCATCAGATTCCATTCCATTTCTCAAACAACATTCCATACCATTTTTTAACATTATCACTTTATTATAGTTCATCGCTGATACCTCACGAATTTCAATTTGCCAGATAATAAACAGAATTTTTTAATCATCCTATATGTGCGTCATCAGATGTATTATCAAAAATTTGCTTTCCGTTGTGCTTCCTTTTTCCGTTACCTTTGAACTACACGCCCCAATCGCATTCCAGGTGTCCATCCCACAAATAACAGCCATAATAGCAATGGCAATTCTATTTTATGTAAACAAAAAAAGAGTTCCCCACAATTCCGAAAACCCTTGATTTTCCTAGGCAGAAAATAAGAGCGCGAGACGGGACTCGAACCCGCGACCCCGACCTTGGCAAGGTCGTACTCCACCAACTGAGCCACTCGCGCATAAGATAATTAATGTTATAGTATTTTGCTTGAACGATATTTATTCTATCATGCTATTTTTCATTTGTCAAGAAAAAATTGTGAAAAACAGGATTGTAAAAAAATGTAAAAACAGGATTGAAAAGCGGGATTAAGGATTGCTCATCCCGCTTTCGTCTTCTTTTGTCCAGGCATTGTACTTTTCTTTAAATTCTTCAAGGAGAGCCTGACCGTTTTCACTGGGCGGAGTGTTTGAGGCGCTGCTGTCTACATAGGCAAGCATATTTCCTTCTTCATAGCAAAGCGGAGTGAGGACTCCCCTTGCAATCAGGTCGCAGAGCAGGTTCCATGCAGGGTTTTCCAGCGAAAGATAATCGGCTTGGGCATAGATATAGTCGGTTTTGGCATATTCCAGAAATTTAATAAAATTATCCGTTGTTTCGACCAGTTCAGGATTTCCCCAGGCATTTTTGGTGATTTCGCGGTAGGACTGGGAACAGCAGGGAAATAACAGGGACTGCGGATGGTCACCGATGGAAATTAAACGGGTTCTGGGGTTTTGTGCAAGGATTTCCCAGATCTGCCTGTTTCCGGAAGCAGCCATAACCCGATAATTTTCTTCCTGGTGCGGGTAATAGCCTTGATGTGCCAAGGATATCGGGGTAAAGCCCATTGCCCAGGCCCAGTTGGTCAGTGTGGTGATAATGACGGAAAACAGGATGACCGGCAGTCCCAGTGCGCGGATAAGACCGGCAAATGTTTGGTTGGCAAGACGTTCGGTAAGGCGGAAGGCACAGAGGGCTGACAGGACATAAAACAGCATAAAATAATTGCCGTCCACCTGGTAAAGCATGATTAAGCTTAACAGGCAGCAGAGTGAGAGGGGAAGGAACATGGTATTAAAGAAGCCGTCGAGCATTCGTTCTTTGTCTGTGCGTGCTTTTTTGTCCAAAAAGAACCAGGACAGGAGGACACAGATAAAAAACCATGTGCTAAGGCTTCCCCAGGCGATAATGACATGATCCAGGTCTTTTCCCTGCGGGTTAAATAATATGCCGTAAATGCGGCTTCCAATGCTTTTTAGGACTTCTGACGGGGCTGTTCCTGCGTTGTTGTTTGGGATGGTTTTGCTGTTAAAGGGATAGTTCATCTGAAAGCCAATCCGGGTAAGAACCGAGGAAAATACGGAGGTAACAGGAAGCCCGGTAAGTAAAAAAGTCCTGGCCCATATGCCGATGAGGGCAAATAGGGAAAGGATGAAGGTAAAAAAGGCTGGCCGGAAGTTTTTTGGTGATGCAGATGCAGGGAATTTCCGGACAACGATAAAATACAGTGTACTCATGCCCATTACGGCCGTGGAAAATACCATGGCTGTGGGTTTTAATGTCCAGCTAAAGAAAAATGCCCCCCAGGCATACCAGAATGCCTGCTGTTCTCCTTTAAGAAAGCAGATCAGTTCACAGAGCATCATCAGCTGAATGTAAAGCGTTGCCATATCTGTTTTTGCGGTAACGGCCATGTTCATTATGCCGGGCAGGGAGGCGAGGAAAAGAAGCATGAACCGGGCGGCAGATTTTCGCAGATAAAACCTGCCAATCATCCATGCCTGCATCAGAACGCCGGCAGCCAGCCACAGGTTGAATGCGATAACAAAGCTGTAGGAGGGCAGGACGGAAAGGGGCATGGTTAAGACTTCAAGTCCCTTGGAATAGGTATAGACAACGCCGATGGTTCCGAGATTTTCGTAAATCCCGCCGCCGTTGTTTAAAATATAGGGAGAACGGGCACCGTACCACAGGCTGTCAAAGTCCACGGCAATATTCATCCTTCCGGCCTGGATGCAAAAGAGCGTCAGAATGGCGGCGAGGATGAGAAAGTTCCGATAGCGTGAGGTCTTCTGGTTTATGGTTTTGGGCGGTGAAAGCAGGGCAGATATGGTTTGTCCAAGTGCTGCCCGCTGCTTTTTCCAAAAGCGCAGGTCAAGGGCCAGAACCGTTGTAACATCAAAGATAAAAATCCACAGATTTTCAATTTTCCCAATACCCAAAGCTGACATCAGGCAGAAGCAGCAGAGGGCAAACAGACATCCGGTAAGAAATTCACGGCTAAAAGCTTTTCCTGGAAATTCATCCAGAAAGGCAGGCGTATTTTGTGACTGACTGCGGCTGCAGGCAAAGATACGGCCGCAGAGCCAGCGTCCGCAAAGCCATAACCAGGCCGCATAAAGCCCGGAAGCGGCAATAGGGAGGAGAACCTGGTGAAGCCATAAAAAAACGGATAATACGGCAATTATGGCAGGGAATTTTATTTTTGCAGGCCCAAAAAGTCCAAGGATTAAAAATAGGATAAAGACCAGGGCAAGTTCTCCTAACATCAACAGATAAGGTTTTTGCAGGAACTGCCAGGTTAGAAGGCTGTTCAGCAAAAGGCGGTCTATTGAATAAACAACTGCACCAAGAATCAGGGCAGCAAAGAAAAATAAAACGGTTTTTTCTTTTCGATTCAGCATAGCAGATCTCCAGGGAATACATATGAATGGTAACTATTTTTACAAATGAAAAAAGCAGGTGATGGGAATCGAACCCACGTATCTAGCTTGGAAGGCTAGTGTTCTACCATTGAACTACACCTGCATAATCAGTACGTATAAAATTTTAACAAGCAAATAAGCTTTTAAACAGTGCCCAGAACCGGAATCGAACCAGTGACACGAGGATTTTCAGTCCTCTGCTCTACCAACTGAGCTATCAGGGCATCGGCTGCTCTCTTGAAGCAACGGTG
>VSOC01000250.1 GCA_009774615.1 Lachnospiraceae bacterium | reverse complement strand
AAAAAAGAACCGCAAAAGCCTTTGCCTACTGCCGGCTTTCAGGTTCCTTTTTCCCTTACTTTCCTTTATTTTTCCTCTGTTTCATAACGATTTGACTGCAAAATTAAGATAAGAATGCGTTTCACACAAAGCTTTAACGCATCCACAGACAGGGTGCCTTCCTCAAGTTCCCTCTGCAGATTCTCATAATCCTTCAGGCTTCCGGGCATAATCAAATCATTTCCTGCCCGCACGCAGCCCGCAGCCGTACAGCTCTCATCTACCTCCGTCGTCGTCCAGTCCGTCATAATTACGCCCTGAAAACCCCATTCCTCCCTTGCTAACCGGGTACAAAGGTCATGGCTGTTCGCCGCATGTACCCCATTAATCAGGTTATAGCTGGTCATCATTGCCAAAGGCCGGGACTCTTTAACAGCAATTTCAAATCCCCTGGCATACAGTTCCCGAAAGGCTCTTTCTGAGAGAATACTATTCGAATTCATCCGGTTATTCTCCTGGTTATTGCAGGCAAAATGTTTAATCGTCGTCCCGCACCCGCTATGACTTTGTACCCCCCGGGTAATGGCAGCCGCCATTTTCCCGCTGATGAGCGGGTCCTCCGAAAAATACTCAAAATTCCGCCCGCAAAGCGGATTGCGGTGCAGATTCATTCCGGGCGCAAGCCAGAGCGTCACATCAAACCGCTCCATCTCCTCCCCAATCATTGCCCCAACTTCCTCTAACAGCCCCACATCCCAGCTCTGTGCCAGCAAAGTACCCACAGGAACCGCCGTGCAATACTGGAAATACCTTTTCTCCCCTTCACCGGGTTCTGCCTGCGGCGGGCAAAAGAACTCCCGCTCTATACTGGCCTCAAAGGGAAGCGGAAGAATCCTGCCGTCCTTCACCAGATAGCTTGGATTTAAGCGAAGTCCGGCAGGCCCGTCCGCCAGACTGATGGTCGCAACACCTTCCGCACAGGCACTTGAACTTGTTTCTCCCGCCGACCCGGGAACCCTGGTTCCGGCAGAACCTAAATTAGAATTAACCGCAATGTTGGATTCACCGCAAACCATCTTAATCATCTGCTGAACCGAAAGCCTTGAAAGAATCTCTTCGGCCTCCTTTTCCAGCTCTTTTAGCTTCTGTCCTTCTTTTCTTCTTTCCTCTGTGCACTGCTCCTTTACCATCCCGTCTTTAAGCCTTTCCTCCCTTTCGGCCAAAGCTTCGGAAAGCGCCAAAACCGGAAGAGCGCCCTCTCTTCCCTGACTTACCCAATCCTGATAACATCTGTGCAGCATTTCCTTGGGAGGAAGTTTTTCCAGAAACACCTCTGCCAGATTCGGGCATAATGACACGGTTTTCTTCCAAACGGTCTGCTTATTCAGCAATAGCATTGCTCTCAGCTTCGCCTCTGCCAGCGATCCGCCAATCCACAGCCCATAATAGCCTTCCTCCAGTATCCAGCCCGGCAGTTCTTCGTCGTAGGAAGCCATACTCTCCACAGGAATATCAATGATTAACTTTTCACTTTCCCCAGGTGCCAGATCCCTGGTCTTTTTAAAACCGCAAAGTCTGCGGTACTCCTTATCCAGCCTTCCCTCCGGCAGAGATACATAAACCTGTACAACCTCTCTGCCCGTATATCGGCTGCCCGTATTCGTAACCAAAACTTCGACCGCAATCTGTACATCTGCCTGCCCGTCCCCCGGAACCAGGAAAACCCTTTTCTGTTCAATTGCAAAATCCGTGTACGACAGCCCATAGCCAAAGGAGTAGCGCACAGGAATCTGAAAAGTATCAAAGTATCGATACCCCATATAAATCCCTTCCCCGTAAATCTCCTCGGTTATTTTGCTATCGCCGCTGCCGTTTCCGGCCTTCTGCCCGTCTGCCGCCGAACTGCTGCCCTCTTTCTGCCCGCGTTCCTCCCTGTGCTGCGCCAGCATTTCGGCATTGGGGTAATCCCAGTAATCCAAGGCCCAGGTATCCGTCAGCTTTCCGCTGGGCGTTACCTTGCCGCTGACAATATCACAAAAGCCATGTCCGCCCTCCATCCCCGGCTGCACCAGCTGAATCAGGCCATAAATATTTTCATGCTGCTCCATAAAGGATAAATCCACCAGTCCGCCGGTATTAATCACCACAATCACTTTTTCATACGATGTGCAGACAGCATTAAGCAGTTTTTCCTCTTCTTCGCTCAGCAGATAATCGCCCTCCCTGCAAATCCGGTCGGCGTTTTCTCCTGCAATACGGCTGAGCACATAAATTGCCGTTTCCCCCTTTACCTCGCCAATCCCGGGGCCTGCCGGAAGATAAAACGGTGTTGTCGAATATGCAGTAAAAAAATCCAGGGATTTTTCGGGATTTTCCTCTATCTTCCGCAGAATAGCTTCCTTCCAGCAAAGCCTGGCCTCCTGATACATCTGATCATAGGCGGCAATCCACGCTTCATTTGTAATCACATAACCGCCATCCTTCATTCCCTGGTAAATGGTCACGCACTCCCGCTCATTTACGTCCCCGGAGCCTGTTCCTCCCTTAACTGTCTGCGAAACCCCCGCACCATATAAGGCAACCTCGCTTCCCGCAGGCAGAGGAAGAACCTGTTTCTCATTCTTTAATACTACGATCCCTTCTGCCGCTGCCCTGCGTGCAAGTTCACGGTGCAGCCCCTCATAGACCTGCTGCTCGGGATTTGCTGTTCCTGTAAACCACTGTGGTTTTATCCTTTTCATTCTTCCATTTCTCCTCTTTTTTAAACTATATTTAAACTTTCTGTCTGGTAATTTCTGAGTCCACAGCCGCCGATGAAAACCACAGTGCATAAGCTCACTGCCAAAATTCTCTTTTTCATCTTATCCTGTCCTTCCCACACATCAGCATGTGCTCAAACCTCTGTTTTAATCCCAGATACTTTCCACATCCCAGTCTGTCACCATTCCCGTGGCGGCATCAATTTTAAACTCATATTCAAGGGAATTAACATAAAACTTTCCTTCATAAACCAGCTTCCCGTCATCAAATGTCCGGTGCACCCGCCCCCAGGTTACCTGTTCATCTTCCGCATCTGCCTGTTTCAGCACGGTTGCCTTCACATCTGCCAGACGGAAAATGCCTTTTTCCTCATTCTTCTTTCCTGTGCTGCCCTCTGCCTGCTCTAAGCGCCTTGCCGCATCCTGGCGGGCATACGCGCTGTTGGACTCAAACTCCCAGGCAATCACCTCTCCGTTCGTTCCGTCAATATCATATTCATATTCCTGGTAGCCATCGGTATAAAATCCCAGTTCGTAAACGAATCTCCCATCATCAAAATCCTTCTTCTGCTTAATCCATATCACCTTATCTGCTGCCGCCCCGGCGTGATTTAAAGCCAGTTCCTGGGCTTTTTCGACAGTAATATCTTTGCCGGAATTTCCTCCCTGAACCGCATACGCCTTCTTCTCGTAGCTGATGCCCAAAATCTCTCCTGTATCCATCAAAATCTCATAATCATACTCCTCATTTGCCTTTGTGATCAATTCCACTTCATAAATTAATCTGCCGTCATCTTCATCCTGATCCGCATGCAAAAAAACAACATTCTCCGCCTTAACTCCTGCGCTGTCTAAGGCAATCGACTTTGCCTTCTCCTCATTTACCGGGGCGGCAGACACAGAAAAAGCAGATATTACCGCCAACATCCCGGCGGCCATTACCGTTGCCCAACATGATAACTTCCTCTTCATCTCTAACCTCCTGTTCCGGGGCACAAAAATGGTATCTTTCCGCCTTCTGTACACCCTCTGTTAAAATAATAATCGTATTCAAACTATAGTATAACAAAATTTCAAAAAAAACACGACCTATTTTTTTAAATTCATGTATATTTCATGTATATTTACGAAAAAGAAGGAAATACTGTAAATGTAAACAAAAGAGAAAAGAATAACTACTTATCCTCCCCTTTTTATCCGGCTCATCTGTGAAAGCGCAGGTGGGCCGGATTT